>JADFSH010000115.1 GCA_022560875.1 Planctomycetota bacterium
AAGGCTATGGTTCCGAACGCGAATTGATTCTCGCCCGCGCCGACCTGGAGCAGGCAAAGCAGACGCTGGCAAGCCTACAGGAGCGCATCAGGCTCCGCCGGTCGTTCATCAACGGCGAACTGGCAGCGGAGGAAGTTGATCTTCGCGCCCTGCAGCGCGATACGGAGGGGGAATTACTGGTGGCGGAAGCCCGGATCAGCGTCGCACAGAACAAACTACAGCAGATTACCGCCCTGCATGAAGGCGGCAGGGCTACGAGAGATGAACTACGCGAAGCGCAGGCAGAGATGCATGATGCCGAATCCAATCTCTCCCTGGCGGAGGTGCAACTCAAGATGATCCGTCAGCGTCTTGAGGCAATCAAGCAAAAGGATTAAATCGCTTGTGCGTTAGGTAGCACGGGCATCTTGCCCGTGCGAAATCAACTGCACCCGCCGCGGCGGGTGCCACTTTTCAGGGCTTCACCCCCCCGCCGCTTTCTGCAGGATCTCCACCGTACGGGCCTCATACAGATCGCTTTTGCCGAAGCCGGGGTTGGCTCCGGCGGTTTCGGCCTGGGACTGGGCATCCTCGTAGTTTGATATGAGAATCGTCACCGGGGGGTCGTCACCTTTCATCACCTGTTCGATCAGTTCGATGCCGCTGTCGGTGACGAACGTGCCGTCCAGTTCACGATTGACGAGCAGCACGGCAGAGCCATTCAGGTACGGCTCAAGACCCTTCTCATCGTTCACGGTTTCCAGGCTCGAACCCGGCACCGCACGCTTGATCGCGCTCTTGATCATGAACCGGTCCGGGAAGCAATGACCGACCAGCACCACCGTGCGGCCCTCATAATTCTTTTTTTTCTTCCTTCCGAACATTATTTCTTCGCCTCGATTGTTATTGACTCTCGCCCGCGCATCATCCGCCGGGTTTCATTTCCACTTGCCTTGAAGTGACACAAAGCACAATCCCCCCCGGCCAGTCGAAACTGCGCGGCCGCACTTCCTCATCGGCGATCGCTTCGGCGGCCTGCCCAAGGTGCTTCTGACCGATTTCATCGGCGACCTGAGGGGCACAATCCAGGGCAGCGCGGCGGAGACCCGCGCTGATGATGGCCGGGGCCAGGCCTTTCAACTCGCCTCTCACCCACGACCGCTGAGAAACCTCACCGAAAATATCGCCGAGCATTTTTTCCAGGGCGATCCCGGCTGCGGCCACCAGATCACCGGTTGCCGTCACCCGACGGGCCGCATCCGGCCACAGTCTTTCCATGACGGGGGCGATCTCATGCCTGACCCGGGCCCGGGCGGATGACGGATCAAGGTTGCCGGGGTCTTCACGCCAGACGATACCCCCAGCCCGGCACAACGACTCACACTCATGGTGACGCGAGTCAAGCAGGGGCCGGACAAGATGAATGCTCTCGTGGCCTTCCATCGGTCGCGTCCAGGGCATGCCGGAAAAGCCCTCCAGCCCCGTGCCTCGTCCCAGGGCCATGATCATCGTCTCCAGCTGATCATCACCATGATGCGCCACTGCGATGAAGTTCGCCTGCTCGCGCTTCGCAACGTTCGCCATAGCCTCATACCGAAGCTTCCTGGCGTTCGCGGCGACATTGCCGGGCATCTCCCCGGGTTGTACATGCTCGACATGGCACACCACCCCGAGCCGCAGGCAAAGATCGGCCACCCAGGTCGCATCATCATCCGCCGAATCACGGAGGTGATGATGTACATGCACGGCGATAGGCGTGATAAGGGCAACGCAGGATTGACGAGAGGCGATCACGCTGCAGGCCAGGAGCAGGGCGACGGAATCCGCCCCGCCGCTGATCCCGATAATGAGGGGCTGAGGATGGTCCGGGCTCCCTTTCAGGCCGCATCGCCAGACTAGCTGCTTCTCGACATGCCCCACCAGAGGATGCCGCCGTACCTCCAGGGGCAGATGCGACGGGTCGCTGTCCGTCGATTGTGAGACCAGCGGGGAAGATTGCGTGGGAGTCCTCATGTACAGATGGTAGCCTCCTCCTGCCGATGAATGCTCCCGGAGCCGGAGGTTGCTCCTGTAACCGATTGTTCGAGGCGGAGTCTCGATGTTTTGCTGATACTTTCCAGCACAAACCAGGTGGCGTTTCCCGAAATTCTCCTCCAGATGCTCATGCTGGTGGCGGTCGTGGCCATCGGTCTGCTCCTGACCATTTCCATACGGGGCAAGATCGCCAAGCGTAATGCGGCCATTCCCGAGCCCCGGGAGCGTATCGCGCAGGCTCGAATAAAACGTTTCACCGGCGAAGACAAACACACAATCTCAGCTCATCTTCATGACACCGCCCGGCGACTGTCGGTTCAAATGGATAACAAGGCCGAACGTCTGGAACAACTGCTGGAAGAAGCCGATCGTAAACTGCACGACCTGCAACTGGTGATGCGTGACTTAACCAACTATGCAGGCAGCAGCGCGACAATCGAATCCGTAGCCCCACGCCTCCCGGCCCCCCGGACTCCCCCGGTACCCTCACCCCCCCCGGCTACATCACCCCCTCCGGCTCAGCCTGCCCTGAAGATCCCAGCGACCCCTTCGAGCCCGGAGGTGTTTCCTACCATCTCGCCAGCCTCTCATCCCCTGCCGAACGAACCTGATCCCCTGACTCGCTCGGTATATGAACTGTCCGACTCCGGCCAGGACACCGTGTCAATCGCCCGGGAACTGGATGAGCAGATCGGCAAGGTGGAGCTGATCCTTGCGTTGCGGGCCGGGTGAGGGAACATGAGAGCAATTTCGTTTCAACGAATCACACAGATAGCGCGGGCTTTCCGTCCCGTGCATCGGGAGACTTGAACGCGCAGGATGCCCATTCCACTTTCCTTAAGAAGCTCAATTTGATTCGCAGTCTTAGTCCCGACTCTGACTCGAATTGGCGATTTCGAAAATGATGCTGCCGTTGGAAGTATCAATCACCGATTCCCGTCCGTCATCGTTTCCCACCACGACATAACCGCTTCTCTTGCGCAGTCGCTCCCTGGTGATGCGATCATCATCGCCGCGCACGCGAACGCGGCCGTTTGAGGTGTCGAATGACACGCGACCGTTGAAGGATGACCCCACGGTGACGGTGATCGAGCCGTTACTCGACCGAAGGAAGAATGGCTCCGAAACATCGTTGGTGAGGGAGAGAATGATCTTTCCGTTGGATGTACGGGCTTCAACCGGACCGCCGTGGCGCAGGATCGTCACGCGACCGTTGGAGGTTTGAATCTGTGCTTCACCCGAATGATCCTCGACGCGTACGCGCCCGTTTGAGGTTTCGATGAGCAGGGGTCCGGCTAAACCCAGCACGACCACCCGGCCATTGCCGGTGGAGATTTCCACGCCGTCGGCATCGGGAAGGTGAACGACAATACGGGCTCCGTCTCCATTGCGGGGGCCACCGGGAAACTCCGGTCGAATTGTCAGCGTGCGGCTGGTAGTGCGCTCGATGATCAACGTTGCATCGGACACCCGCTCCTCGGCCTCGAACATGGTCGAGCCGCCACAGGTGAACGTTGCGTCAATGACAACCACATCAAGATCCGGATCGGCGATGACCTCTATCGAACCGTTTCTCGAACTGACGGAGAGGCTTGATTCAGGCACGTGCAGGACGGTGAACGATTTTTTCAGACTCGCGCGGTTCATGTGGAACAGCACGCACCCCTGGAACATGCTCACGATCAGAAGGGCCGGGATTATTTTGAAGCGATTTGACATGTCTTTTCTCCATAAAAAAGGATAGCGCAGATCCAGCACTACCCCCTTCTTGGAAATCTACGGGGAATTGTTTCAGTCCGTAGGGGTTTTCTCATAAACCGCGGCCAGGCAGAGAATTTCAAACAGCACGTGCGAGGCGAGCAACGAGGTTATTCCCGCCGGATCGCGATCGGGCAGCACTTCCACGACATCCGCACCCACCAGATTGACCCCGGAACACCGCCGGATCAGGTCAATCGCCTCGGCCGAGGTCAGGCCGCCGCAGCAGGGTGTTCCCGTTCCCGGGGCAAAAGCGGGATCGATGCAATCAATGTCAAAGGTGAGATAGACCTCCTCGTCACCCAGTTTTTCGAGAAAAGAACTGATCCGAGCCTCACCATCGCCGGACTTCCAGTCCTGGTAAGTCACAAGTTCAATGCCATGCTGTCGGGCGTACTCAAGATCACCTGCGTCATTGAGCGGGCCGCGAATCCCGACGCTGAGCATGCGTTTGGGATCGAGCAGGCCATCCTCGATGGCGCGGATGAAAGGAGAGGCGTGAGTCCACTTCTCGCCCCAAACCTCGTCAGTGGTGTCGAGATGGGCGTCAAAATGCAGCAACGCCAGCCCACCCGCGGGTCGTCCCCGTCGCTCCCAGGTCGCGCGGAGGTTGGCGTAGGCGATGGAATGATCACCCCCGATCGCAAAAAGTTTTGTCTGCGCCGGATCGCCGAGCGTCATCGCAAATTTGCAGGCGGCATCGAGCGTGTCCTTGCATGAATACGGCAGCACCGGAGCGTCGCCGGCATCCGCCATCGAGAACACCGCCGCCAGGTTGACCTCGTGCTCCAGATGCACCGGCTTGATGTATTGCGAGGCCTCGCGAATGGCGCGGGGGCCGAATTTCGCTCCGGGACGATAGGTCACACTTCCGTCATAGGGGATGCCGTACAGCGCCCAGTCAACCGGCAGTTGTTCGGCAGGAACGTCGGCAAGCAGTGGGAATCGGCAAAAAGTCGCCACCCCGGCAAAACGTGGCGTCACTCGTGCGTTGGGCAGGTTGGTTCGTAGTGTCGTGGTATCAGCCATGCGGACATGGTCTGTACTTTGTGCGAAAACGCAAGTTGCCCCCGTCTGCCAAGACCCCCGGATGCCCGGATGTCACCAGGCTTCCCTTCGATATCCCTTACGGACGCTCGGCAACAACCCCCCCCAGAAGCTCGATGATCTTGGTGTATTTTTCGCTGACGGCAATGGCCAGAGGCGTCATCCCGTTGTGGTCCGGCAAATACACATCCGCTCCCTTGGCAATCAGGGTTCGAACCACATCGACGCGGTTGTTCGCCACGGCCAGGTGAATGGGCGCCTTACCGAGATCATTCTGGGTGTTGACGTGGGCACCGGATGCGAGCAGGAGATGGCAGGTATCGAGAAAACCCAACCGGGCCGCACGATGGAGCGGGGTGGTGCCGTCACTATCAGGCAGATTCACATCAACCCCGCCTTCCATGAGTATACCGGCGATCTCGTGATGACCATATTCAACCGCGCGATACAAAGCCGACCAGCCTTTTCCGGATTTCAAGTTGAGATCGGTTTCCATGTCGATCAGGCACTTGATGACATCCTTGTACCCCCATCGCACTGCCCATTGCAACGTCGATGGCTCTTCGGGTGAGGGCAGGTAGGGGTTCGCGTTGGCCAGAATCAGGATGCAGGCAATATCAGGTATATTATTTTCCATCGCCAATTGGAGTGGGCTCTGACCATCCAAACCGGGGAGGTTTACGTCTGCCCCGTATTCAATCAATAAATGATGCAAATCAGAATCGCCGTTCATCACCGCGAGATTGATCGGATGAAGCCCGTCGGAGGTTTCGGCATTCACGTCGGCACCGGCTTCGAGGAGTCCGTGAACCACCGGGGTCAACACCAGAGCGGTGGCGATATGAATAGCCTGCCGGCCATTGACATCAACAAAGTGAAGGGCCGCCCCGCTATCAATGAGATTGAGTGCGGTATCGGCCCAGCCGAGTCGAACTGCTTGCATCAGAGCCGTCCGGTCCTTGTTGGCTTTGGCGTCGATATCCGCCCCCAGTTTGAGCAGGAGTTGAATCACTTCGAGACGCCTGTTTTCAGCGGCCCGGAAGAGAGGCGTCATCCCCTTATTGTTGCGTCCGTGAATATCAGCCCCGGCATCCAGCAGGGAGTAGACAGCATTCATACGCCCCACTCGGACCGCCCAATGAAACGGCGTATCACCTCCAAAATCCACAACGTGTACGTCTGCCCCGGCGTTGACCAGAATTTCCGTGACATCCGACGACCCGAACCTCGCTGCATGCAACAGTGGGTTCAGACCGTAATTGTTAAACGCGTCTATGAAAGCGCCATTCTGGATAAGTAATTCGGCTGATTTGGCATAATTATACTGGGCGGCGAAATGAAGTGCAGAACTCCCGTTCACATCGATGGCATTGACGTCAAGGCCACGCTTGATAATCAACGCGAGTATGTCAGGTTTCTGCGTCAGGACGCACCACGTCAACAGATTTGCATTGATCGGGCCAATCTTGGGCGTCAACGAAGCTCCATGATCCAGAAGATGCTCAACCGCCTCCTGAAATCCTCTGGCAATAGCCAGATGCAGCGGGGTGCCCGTGTACTGCCTGACTTGTGTATTGACACTGACCAGCCTCATCTCGTACTCAAACGGAATAATGACCTCCAGGTCTTGACTCCAGTACACCGCCGCTTTCACCTGATCGAGATTACCCTGCTCGATCGCTCCCACCAGGGTGAGCGTGGGCCGGGGCGGTACCCCGGGATCGTTGGAGTCGGGAGCCGGCTGGTTCGTAGACCTCGATGAAACGGCAGTCGGAACAGTCTCTGAGGACACTGAGGTCGCGGACACCGGGGGGGGTTGCTGATTCAACGTGGTGGATCCGCTATTGGAAGACGGCGTCTGCCCATCACAACCGGGGATAGACATCACCAGGATCGACGACACCAAGGTCATAAGACCGATTCCAACCCGATTGTCACCCATGCAAGGATCTCCTGAGTTCACCTTCTTCTCCATTGTATGTATGCCGAACTCGAAAAAGGAACGATATCACTCTCATAACGACGCCGTGAGATGAGAATTGCATGCTCAGCAAAGCTTCTTCTCAGACCAATCGGACCAGAGCCTCCGGTCTGGAATGAAATCGGCAGGATATCAAGCTGACTCAATCACCCCCTGAGGCTGAGATGGGGGTCGCAGTTGTTTTCTTGAGTTCCCCCGCCAGTTCCTCGCGCGGACTCTCATACCAGATCTCAAGCCCCTTTCGCTGCCTGGCTCCGCCCGGACCCTTCAGGCAGATCCTGACCAAAACCATCAGTATCTCGAAGCCTGAATAGCACCGCAGTTTGCGGCCTGAGGTGATGACGGTTTCCCGCAGGACGACAAATCGTCCCTGCGTCTTGAGCGCCTGGCTCATGAAGAGTTCTTCGCCCGCGAATACTTCGTCATTGAACCCCCCCACCGCCTCGAACGCCTCCCGCCGACAGAAGATAAAGCATCCTGCTGCCCAGCGAAAAACCCGGAAAAGGAAGGTCATAACGTGAAGTATGCCGGTGGCCCACAACGGAATGTCACCGTCAAAGCTCACCCTGCAACCGCCCCCGACTGCGCCGTGGTTCAAGGCTTCAAGAGCGGCAAGTAAAGTGTTCTGGAGCAGGATCGTGTCGGCATCAACGAAAACAAGAATGTCGCCCTTCGCCAGTGCGGCCCCCGAATTGCGAACTCGTGATATCTGGCGATGATCGACGTTCACCACCTGGGCCCCATTCGCGATGGCGATCTCGGCGGTGCGATCCGTGGAGGCGTCGTTGGACACGATGATTTCATAGGCACGCCCGGTTTCACCGACCGCTTCGTGAATTGACTGAACGGTACGCCCGATCAAAGCCTCTTCATTGTGAGCGGGGATAACGAATGAAATCATCGACATGCCCTACAGTCTTCAAACCAAGGGGGGGCAAAGCAAACACAAAGGGCTACGAAATCCATTCATTCTTCCACTGAACGCCCGTGGGGACGGGCAGATCGTCGGCGGTTTCAATCATGTTCGCCACGGGATAGACGCAGAAATCCGTCGCAAACGCCGCGGCGGGTCGATGGTTCCCGCTCCGGCCCCAGCCCCCGAAGGGAAGCTTGCCCGACGCCCCGGCGGTGCCATTGTTGAAGTTGATGCAGCCGGCATTGATGCGCCGAAAGAACGTCTCGAAGGTTCGTTCGTCGCTGGTGAAGATTGACGCCGCAAGACCGTATCGCGTCGCGTTGGCCTGCTCGATCGCCTCATCCAGATTTTGTACGGTGCAAATCTGCACGAAGGGTCCGAAGACTTCACAATCGCGATCAAGGGTAAAACCGTCCACCTCCATCACCCCCGGGGTGATAAAGTGTCCGGGACCGTCCATCATCGTCGCCTCCACCAGCACCCGCCCCCCCGGTCCCCCTCCACCGGAATCAGCCAGTTCACTTTGAAATCCAAGCACGGCATCGCATGCTTCACCGGTGACCAACGGTCCCATGAAGACCGGCTGCTCAGATGCCCCGGGTCCGATAAGCAGGGTCGAGGCTGCCTTGCAATACGCGCTGAGAAAGCGATCGTATAACGCCTCGTGCACGATGATGCGCCGAGTGCAGGTGCAACGCTGACCCGTGGTGGCGAACGACGCCCGCAGACATTCCAGAACCGCCAGCTTCAGCGGTGCATCATCCATGACCACCGCGGGATTGTTGCCGCCTAATTCCAGGGCGATGATCCGTCCGGGTCGATCGAGATTCGCGCGGAGGATTTTTCTCCCCACCTCCCACGAACCGGTGAAGAGAACCCCGGCGATGTCATCGTGATTCACGAGTTGTGCGGCAATATCCCCCGCGCCCTGCACGACATTGAATACCCCCGGCGGAATCCCCGCCTCATCCATGAGCTCGGCCAGCAACTGCCCGACTGCGGGAGTCTTCTCCGAGGGCTTCAGGACCACGGTATTACCCATAAGGAGCGCAGGAACAAACTGGCCGTTGGGAAGATGGGCCGGGAAGTTGAACGGCCCGATCACCGCCATCACGCCGTGGGGTTTGAAACGGCAACGCCCCGAACGAGAGTCTGATACCGTAACTTCGTACTCCGCCACCCGGTTCATGCTCACATCGCCAAGCGTGATATCGACCTTTCCCGCGAGGGCCTTGGCCTCGAACATCGACTCGGAGAGAATCTTTCCCATCTCATCTGTGATGAGCCGTGCAATACGGGGGGCATGCTTCGTCGTAACTTCCTGCCATCGCCTCAGAATGGCAATCCGATCGTCCAAAGATGTTGCAGACCACGATTCAAAAGCGTTTCGCGCCGCTTCAATCGCCAGGTTCAAATGCCCATCAACCGGCGTCCCTTCCCAGATGATCCGATCCGGCATTGCCGGATCATGGGAACGGATCGCATCCCCGGGGAGCGGCAGAAAGGATCCGTTGATGTAATTGCTCGGCGGGTGGCGAAGTGCATCCGTCATGAGTGGTCTCTACTCCGTGACATCAACTTTCGCTGCGCCCTTCGACTCAATCTCGCTGGCCCGTTTATTCCTGCGTAAAGGTGCCGGAGTCACGCCAACGGTGTCCCCCACTTCCGCTCCGAGCATACCGGCGGCATCAGCGGGAATCGCAATCCGATCGCCCCGCTCGGCGTAACTCGTCTGTATCGCCCGAAATCCCGCCGCACCGTTCACACTGAGATAGCAATATCGGGGATGGCTGTCCGCAGGATCGCCAAGGGTCACGGTGCGGGTGGCCTGGACGAGTTCGATTTCGTCGAGTTGGGCCTCGAGATAGGGGCCGCCATCGAAGGGATCGACATGCCCGTGGAATTGAAAACCCAATCGCTCCAGCATTGCCTTGGCGGGCTCGGATTCGGGGCCGACCTTGCCGATAAGGTTGCGGGCCTCAGGGGGAAGCAGGGAGACGTAGATTTCCTCCTTGGGAAAGAGCGAAGTGATGAATTCCTTGGACTGGCGACAGAACAAATCGGCCTCGGCATACTTCAGATTGATGAACCGTCGTCCCAGATAGTCCCAGAGCGTGTTGCGACTGTCCGGGGTGAGCGGTCCCATCATCTCCGCGATGATCCGGTCGTCGAACCATTCGCGTTGCAGACCCATGTAATGAAAACGGATCAGGCTCAGGAGCGCCCCCAGTTTCGCCTTGTGGCCGCGATAGGCCGGGGAGAGAATCAACCCCCCGATCTCCGAGGGGCCGGACTCATCGGTGGCGAGTTGCAACGTGACATGAACCTGACCGGTCTGGAGATCTTCGCTGTAAAACTCACGCTTGCGCATCTGGAGATAAATATGCGGATGACCCGGCCCCCCCATCGCGGCGATGATTGACGAGCAGCCGATCGTATTGCCGGTTTCCGTATCCTCCAGCACGAAGATGAACTCGCGATCCGCCCGATTTTCGAACGAGCCTGCGAAGCTTTTTCGCGAGCGGACAATCTTCGAGCGAAGGATGTCCGGATCGTCGGGCAGGTTGTTGGAATGCACCATCCGCGCGAGCTTCAGAATCGTCGGCAAATCTTCGAGTTGTGCCTGCCTGATGAGATACATAGATTTTCCGGATCAACCAGCGGCCTTGTCCAGAGCCCGCTCGACGATCGCAAACACATCATCGAACTGCTCCGGTTCCATCACCCCCACCGGGGCGAGGAACCGGATGTGAAAAGGTCCATGCCCGCAATAAAAAGCGATGACGCCCTCCTCGAACATGGCGTGAATGCTCTTGAGAATCATGGCCTTGTCGCCGCCAAACGGCGTGAAACGCATCATACCGCCGATGCCGCCGTAAGGGCCGGGGGGGCCGGGGGCATGTCGCTCCAGCCCCGAATTATTCGGAATGGGGCCGAAAAACTTGGAATGATTCTTCACCAGCGATTCGGCACGCTGGCGAAATGCCTGATGCAGCGTCGCAATGCGGCCATCGGGGCCGTAATACCCGCCGTCGCGCATGGTTTCGAGCATTTTCTTCCCGACCTGGAGCCCGACCGAAGAGCCGATGAACGTGCCGGAGAGCAGCCCCGGCTTCGGGTTCATGTCTTCGGTGTAGAGGCATGCACAGACCTGGCTCATCTTTCCGATTGTCACCACATCTACATACTCACCCAGGCCGAGCGACTCGAAGTGGAACATCGTCTCCGTGCGCCCGAAAGTCTGGATTTCATCCACCATCACGGGGATGTCATTCTCGCGACATAGCTTCATCAGGGGCTCGAAAAATTCCCGGGGGCCAATGTTGAACCCGCCTTCGCCCTGAATCAACTCCATGGCAAAGCACGCGTGCTGACCGGGATAGCGATCGATGTACTCCTGGAGGCGAGACAGCGCGTCATCGATCGAGTCCTGACCGAGTTGCGGGTCATAAAACGGCATGTAATCGACCTGGAGGTTGAGGGGAATGCCGACCCGCCCCGCCGCACTGTCGCCGATCTGGGAGAGGATGATGGAGCGTCCCATGAAGTTGTGGGCAAAGGCGAGGATGCGCGGGGCCTTGCCTCCGGTTTTCTGCATGCAGACTTTCAGGGCCGACTCGTTGGCCATGGCCCCGGAGTTGGTGAGGAAGCACTTGGTGATCTTGCTGGTGCGCCCCGCCTCCTCGACGAGCAGTTGGGCGAAGTCGATCGCCTCGCGATTGAACTGGAGATTGCCCTGCATGACCGTGTCGGACAGGGCCCCCCGGATCGCGGCTTCGGTCATCTCGGGATGGCTGTGCCCGAACATGGACACTCCGATGCCGTTGATCATGTCCCATTTGACTGACCCGTCGGCCAGTTCGACGAGGGGACCGTTGCCGAGACCCGATCCGACATACGGAAACACCGGCTTGCGGCCCTTGTCCTTTTCCATCTGAGC
>JADFSH010000116.1 GCA_022560875.1 Planctomycetota bacterium
TGATAACAAAATCTTCATCCTTTTGTAGGGTAGGCCTTGCATCAGGATGTTTCTCAGCAGAAAACACTCTGAGCTTATGACCCAATTCCACCCAAGCCCTTCCAACTAATTCCGCGTGAATCGAGGGTCCATTGGCAGCATTCCAAAGACACATCATTCCTATTTTCATTTTTATTCCTTCTCGTTTTGTTACAAATATTTAGTTAAATACCGCATAATGATAAGCCTGCATTAGAACCTAAAAGAATTCGTTTTTGTAGGCAAAGAAATCCACTTGCTTTTCCCTCATCAGGCAACTCACTTGCTGCCTAACAATGATTATGCTGATCCGCATAACATGCGGAATTGCGGTTTCTGACCGCATAAGACGCCGTCGCTGTGCCTGGACAACCAGCGATAATCCATGCAACCTCAATCACTTGCGGTTCATCCGGCGGTTTATCATGGCGTCTTATACGGATCAGCATAAGAACCTCCTTAGGTTACCTCAAAGCCCATCGACGGGACTGCGGACGCCCGCCGGTCCACGGTTGAGGACGTGGGTATAAACCATTGTCGTCTTCACATCCTTGTGGCCGAGTAGCTCCTGGACCGTTCGGATATCATAGCCGCCCTCAAGCAAGTGAGTGGCGAAGGAATGGCGGAAGGTGTGGCACGTGGCCCGCTTGGTCAAACCTGCCGTCGTTACCGCGTCGCGCACGGCTTTCTGAACCAGCGATTCATCCGTGTGATGTCGGCCCTGTTCCCCGGTCTTCGTATTCTTCCACCGATTTCCCTGTGGAAAGACCCACTTCCAGCGCCAGTCGGTGGACGCGTTAGGATACTTGCGGTCAAGAGCGCTCGGCATCTGCACGCACCCCCAACCGTCGGCCAAGTCCCGTTCGTGCAACGCTTTGACCTTCCTGAGATGCTCCTGAAGAATTCAGAAAAGGTGTCAGGAACCTAATTCAGAAAAGGTGTCAGGAACCTATATTGACCGATCTCATCATCACCGCTTGGGAAAAAAACGGGATCGGGAGTCTTTTTTTGAGAAAGTGTACGCATCGGCTGGTCCTTCTCGCGCATCGCCGGTCCGGACCCGTCCGGCACGGCGTGCCTGCGCATCGTTACCCTTCTGAAAATCCGGGCCAGAGCGCGCTGCCGCATGATTTGCTCGCCTGAGTATTTGCACCATACGCCTTACGAAAGCTCCGCAGACCAATCCGGAGCTGTCAACAGGGACGATCGGCATGCGGTCGGGATCGAGCGGGAAGAGAGAGAAAAAGGTGTCAGGAACCTATATTGAGGTAAGGGTAAAGGTTACGTTTTTTCAGCTTGTCGATCCTCAGACACGCCGCTGCTCCGCGGCCAGCAAAGGCGTATGATGGCCGCAACACATCCGAGTAATACGATTGCATAGGATATCCGCCAAACCCAGTGGTATGCGCCTGGCTCGAAGCTTGCGGCAAATCCGAAAAGGGAAAACGGAATTGGCGCGAGGAGCAGCAGTACGGCGATGACACGGCCCCAGAGCGGTAAAGCGTCCTTTCGGACGGCAGCCACGATACCGAGAAGTATGGCCCCGAATAGCCCTGCGAGTGCTGCGAAAAAAACGTACTGCATGATGACTCCAATCGTCATGAACGTATATTGGAGAGTCGGAACGAGCGACTTGGCTCTGGGGCATAACGGCTCTGCCGCTCAGCCGCCGCCGGAGGCGGTCGGCTGCAGCGGCGGGTTAGGCACCTCTCGTCTCTCCGGTTTGCGCCACGTTCTCACGTAGTGCGGTCTCCAGAGTCTCGATCCGTTTCCACAACGAATGATGGACAGCCGCCACAAAGAAGAAGCACATCGGTAGAAAGCTGTAGAAGGCCGGGTCGCCGGTGCCGTCTGGCATGAACATCTTCATGCCTGACAAGATTGCACAGAACGCTGCGGGGGTCCAGATCGAGATCTTCGATATCCGTGTCGATTTCTTCACGGTTTCCCTCCTCTCAGTGGGGCGGATAAGGGGATAGGCTACTTTATTGAAGGCCTTTCGGTCAACCGCAGGCGGCGGAGGGTGGCTGATGCAACGGGATTGCACGTTGATGATCTGGAAACGCCAGGACGCGGGCAGGGGGAACCTGCGCGGGGCACACGCAATTGGCTGAGTCATCAGGCCCTGGCTTCGGGCAGCGTCTCGGCCTGGGTCTCGGCTGGCGACTCATCATTCCCCGGCGATGCCAGCAACCTGCGCACCCAGACCGCCAGCAGGATTGAAAACGCCAGCAGCAGAGCGCCGGTGGTCTGGTGAGCGGTGGTGATGACGACTTCCATCATGGGTATCTCACCCTCCCCGCTCCGCGTGAGTACGACGATCATCGCCCCGCCCCCGAGGAGGAGTTGAAGACAGACGAGGATGAGCAGCGTCTTGCCGATGCGCGGCAGCACCGGGAGTTTCGCGTGAATGCCCCAGGCCCGCCCCGCCGTGAATATCACCCCCACCGTCACGATGACCGCCATGATAATGTGGAGATAGAGCAGGCTGGTCGCCGCGACCTTCGCCAGATCAGCACCATCGTTGAGATGACGATACAACGCCCCGAGAATCAGTTGCAGGATCAGGAAGATCGGCAGCATCATCGTGAGCCGGCGATCCGTGTCCGCGGTTTCGCTGACGACCGGCGGGTGCGGCGATTTCCAGAGGTTGGAGGTGATGGCGGTGAGGGCGACGATGGTGGCGAAGACGAGTTGCCCGAAGACGCCGTGCACAATCGCAAGCGTCAGGTTGTTTTCGGTGACCCGCGTCCCGCCCAGAATGCCCTGGATGATCACCGACAGCAGCACCACGATCATGATGCCTTTCACCCAGGCTCTTCGATCCGTCACCTGAATATGCACGAACAATGTCAGCACGCTGAGTCCGACCAGCAAACCCCACAGGCGATGAAAATGCTCGGCATAAATGCTGGAGTTCTCCTGCATTTTCACCATCGGATAAAAAATCATGGGGTAGTCGAAGGTGGTCAGCCAATCGGGGACCGCCATCCCCGCCTCCAGACCGGTAACGATGCCCCCGGACAAAAGCAGCGGCAGCGTGGTCAAGGCGACAATCCAACTGAATACCTGCGTCCAGTCGATCTCAGGTGATTTTGCCGCAGCGCGTCGCCCGGCCAGCAACCCGCCGAGACAGCACAACGCGATCGAGACGATGGCAAAGCCTCCGATCCACATCAGCCCGTCAACAATCGCCTCCGTCGTGGTTTCGCGGCCATTGAGGCTGGCCACGATCAGGAAATTGATCCCGGTGAGGGTCAGGCCGAGCTTGGCGGTCCGCTTGGCCCCGCCGCCGGAGAGTCGAAGCAGAAGATAGCCCGAGCCGACCAGATACACACTCAAAAGAGCCAGGAGCAGCCAGATTGGCACCCGACTGAGAGGCGATAAGCCGACATACGCACTCGCCCACATCACCACCGAAGTCCCGAAGCCCAGAGCGAGCAGACTGCCTCGGGGTGAGGCCTGAGCGTGGTATGGAATGGTGTCTGTCAAGTCGGTGCTCCGGGGGTACCGGGGGGTCGAACCCACCTGATCTGATTCGACCCCTCAATCGGCGGGCCGTATAGTATGTGACAAAAATCACGAAGACTACGGGAAGGACTCGGGAACGACCTGAGTCTACCCCCCCCGGGCCCCCCCGGGTCTACCCCCAATCGGCCCTGCTTTTTTCCCAATTGTTACGGACAAACTTTCTTCGCCGGACGTGATCCCACTCATGAGCATCGTCAGTTCCTCAACATCCCGGGCCATTACCACCGAGTCCGATGCACGTCGAGGCGGGATCGTCCGATCCTATCTCGAATTGACCAAAGCCCGGCTCAGCGCGCTGGTGGTCATGAGCACGGCGGTCGGTTTCATCATCGCCGGACAATCCCCGATCGACTGGATACTTCTGGCATGGACGATTTTGGGGACCACGCTCGCGGCCGCCGCGGCATCCATTTTCAATCAGCTCATCGAAATCAATCTCGATGCGAAGATGAAGCGTACCCGGGATCGTCCCCTTCCCACCGGGGCGATCAGTCCCCGACACTGCTTTATCCTCGCCATGCTCACGGGTTATGCGGGAATCGCCGTGCTCGGCTTGTTTGTCAATCTCCTCGCCGCGGGCCTCGCCCTGATAACCATACTCATCTATGTCCTGATCTACACGCCGATGAAAACCCGAAGCTCGTTCAACACGCTCGTGGGGGCGGTGTGCGGGGCGATTCCCCCCATGATCGGCTGGGCTGCGGCGAGCGGGCATCTTGAAATCGGGGCGTGGATTCTGGGAGCGATCCTTTTCGTCTGGCAACTCCCCCACTTTCTGAGCCTTGCCTGGCTCTACCGGGAGGATTATCGCCAGGCGGGTTTCGCCATGCTCAGCGTCGGTGACCCGCGGGGAGATCAGACCAGTCGCATCGTGCTTCTGACCAGTATTCTGCTGATTCCGCTGGGATTGATGGTCACATTGGCGGGACTGGCGGGCTGGTGGTTCACCATCGGTTCAATTCTCCTGGGTTCGTGGCTGATTCAACTGGGGATCAAGCTTCACCTCAACCATTCAGACGACAACGCCCGACGGGTGTTTCTGGCCAGCATTCTCTATCTGACCCTGCTCATGACCCTGCTGGTGATCGACCGGGAACCGATCGGCACAATCGTGATTCCCACGTTCGCACAGGAATCGGCGGACATCTCGACCGCGTCCATCATGCCGGACTTTCGGGGCCAATGAGCGAGATCGAAGCTCAATCAGACTCAGCCGAACCCCAGCGGTTGTTTACGTTTCGAAGCGGAGGCTGGGTGATCCTGATTACCGCCCTCGGATCATTAGCACTGATCATCTGGGCGGTCGCACCGGCGTTGATGCATTCCTTCTCCAGGCCGCCGGGCGACGGAACCCAAATAGAGACCTACCGGTTTGATCTGACCAATTGCCTGGTTGAGAAGAGCCTGATCGTTCCCGCCATGCTGCATCGCGACATGGTGCCGTTCATGTCGAATCCGAACATCATGTCCGGATCGGACGTCGCCCGACTCAACGCGGAAGAGCGCGGCAAATTTCTCGTCTCCTCGGATCGGGTCATCGGGGTGGAGATTGGGGGCGAATCCCGCGCCTATCCCATCAGCATCCTCAACGTGCATGAGATCATCAACGACACGCTGGGCGGGATTCCCATCGTTGTGACTTACCACTGGACCTGCGATTCCGTGCGGGTCTTTCAGCGCGAAGTCGAGGGAAGCACCGTCGAATTCGGGGTCAGCGGACTGCTCTACAACTCCAATCTGCTCATGTACATTCGAGGTGATGCCGATCCCGAGAGTGAAGATCATCAGCCGGAAAGCCTGTGGTGCCAATTGCAGGCGAGGGCGATCACCGGAGACCACGCGGCCGACGGACAGACCTTGAACGTGATTCGGGCGACCCTGACAAACTGGGCTCAATGGCTTACGCGCCATCCCGACACCACCGTCATCACCAGGGATCCGGCCTTCGCCAAGCGTTATAAAGGCGCCGAACCCACTTCGTACTTTCTCTCCGACAACCTGATCGCCCCCGTCCACCCGATGCCGGAAACGGATGCGATCGGATTGAAGGACAAGGTCATCGCCATTCGCGGGGAGACCATCAATCGCGTCTATCCGCTTCGGGTCATTGCCCGGAACCTGGATGACGAGGGGGTCTGGCTCGACCCGTTTCCCTCCGGGAGCGTCCGATTCGAGGCCTATGACGACGCCGGCAAGACGGTCCTGGTCACCGTCGAATCGGAAAGCCCCCTCGAGGTCATCCACGGTTTCTGGTTCGCTCTCCATGGCATGTTTCCGGAGCTGGAGCTGGTCCAGTAAGCCCGTCCGGATCGGGGTTTCCGAGCCTATCTGCCCAAAAGATTGAAACCTGACGGCGATCTCGTCATACTGATTGATGTTCGGGCCATGCGTCATTGGGGAGTATTGCGCCAGTACCCGAACCGCCTCACTTGACTCCATTCACCAAAGGGACGTGAAGACCATGAAAACGACTTTTTCCTGTGCCGCACTCTGTCTGTTCGCGACATGCTCAACGGCTTTCGCTCAGGGCGATGCCGAGGTCATCGATCGGATCATCGATGAGGGCACCAATCGCAGCCAGATCTGGGATCACCTCGAGCATCTCTCCTATCAGATCGGCCCCCGTCTCACGGGATCCACCAATCTTGCCGAGGCCAACGCGTGGACCCGCGAGATGTTCGCCACCTGGGGGCTGAAGAACGCACACCTTCAGAAGTGGAGTGAAATTCCGGTCCGCTTCGATCGCGGCCCGAGTTACGCGAAGATGGTCGAGCCGATGGAGAAGGATTTTGAATTCACGACCAACGCCTGGTCGATGGGCACGGACGGTTCGGTGAGCGGCATTGTCCTGAAGGCCCCGAACAACGAAGAAGAACTTTCAGCGATCAGGGACAAGGCTGCGGGGGCGTGGATACTCACCAAGGTGCAGCAGCGTCGTCGTCGAGGACGCGGGACACCGCCAAACCCGATTCCCGGAGTTCCCGCGGATATCGTTGAGCAGCTTCTCGAAGCGGGAATCGCCGGCGTGCTGGTTCCGTCACGCAACGAACTGGTCACCACCGGTGCCGCCCGATGGAACACGATAAAGGAACTGGATTTCGACGATCTTCCCCAACTCATAACGGTAAAAATTCGACGCAGCGATTATGACTCGATCAACAGCCGCCTTGCCGACGGCGAGGAGGTCACGATTGAAGTCAATCTGCAGAACCATTTTTCCGAAGGCCCCTTCCCCCTGTTCAACACCATCGCGGAAATCCCCGGCACGGAATTTCCCGATGAGGTCATCATCGTCTCCGGCCACCTGGATTCATGGGACGGCCCCGGATCGCTCGGGAGCCAGGACAACGGCACCGGCTCGAGCGTGACCCTCGAAGCGGCCCGACTGCTTATGGCCGCGGGGGCCAAGCCCCGGCGTACCATCCGCTTTATCCTCTGGACGGGAGAGGAACAGGGCCTGCTCGGTTCAAGAGCCTATCTGGAAAGCC
The DNA here is from genome assembly GCA_022560875.1 of Planctomycetota bacterium. Lineage (GTDB taxonomy): Bacteria > Planctomycetota > Phycisphaerae > Phycisphaerales > SM1A02 > JADFSH01. The sequence goes on from JADFSH010000116.1 coordinate 7,038, forward strand.
TGAGCGAGGAAGAACGCGCCAAGATCAGTGCCGTGCTCGTCGATGACGGCGGCACCAACTACGAGGGCGGCCTTCACTGCATCGAGTCGATGGCCTGCATGCTGCGCAAGGCCACGGCGAAGGTCAACGAGGTCTTTCCCGACATGCCGGTGGAAATCTTTGTGCACGAGAAGATACGCCAGGGCGGAGGCTCCGACCATGCGACCTTCAACCGCGTCGGCATCCCCGGATTCTTCTGGGAAGAATCCGGCCGCGGCGGCCGCGAAGACAAGAACTACACCTTCATTCACCACACCCAGCACGACACCCCCCGCTATGCGGTTCCCGAGTATCACGTGCAGGCCGCGGTGTGCTCGGCGATCACCGCCTACAACCTCGCGATGGCCGACACCATGCTGCCCCGCGAAGAGATGGACCATGGTTACACCGAGCAGGAACTGGCGAGTTGGAGCACCATCGAGACGCCGGTGTCCGGCGAGTGGGAGTTCGAGATGTCCTTCCGCGGCAATCCGCCCCGCACGATCACCATCTCCCTGGACATCAGTGCCGACGGCAAGGTACGCGGGAGCAGCACATCAGGTTTCGGCGGCGAGTCGAAGATCCTGCGCGGCTCCTGGGATGAATCCACCGGGGAGGTCAAGGTCACCATCCGCGGCGGATTCGGCGATGTCGAGTTCGAGGCCACCGTACAGGACGACGGCACGCTCAAGGGCGTCTACGCCCGCGGCACCCGCTACCAAAGTGATATCACCTGCAAGCGCAAGGCCGCCGAAAAGAATGACGACCCCGAAGAGGTCGCCGCCTCGTCGGATACGACAAGTGAAGGGGAAGAAGAGTAACCCCCCGGAATTATCTCCGGATAGTCCCCCGTTACCCCCAGACCCGCCCCGAGGCGGGTTTTTTATTCTACGGAAGTGTGTACTTATTGGAAAGTTTGAGGATATGGGCTTGACTTCTGGTTTCCAGTAGGTATCATAATAGTAGATCTGAAGGACACCGAAAATGACCCGAAAAAAGCCCTGTCTAGTCGGTGAGAATAAATGCGATGTAATCCGTGATGTACCAGCGGCTTGTGCCGATAAGGACGCTGCTGTGGCTTTTATGGAGAAGCAGCGATGGGCCGATGATCCATGCTGCCCCCTCTGTGGCGGGGTCGATGTCTACCAGATGAAAGACAGGAAATCCGGGTCAAGAGAGGCTAATTACCGCTGGCGATGCCGTGATTGCGGCCAAAAATACACGGTTCGGACGGGTACGGTTATGGCCCAGACAAGAATGCCGCTTCGCTATTGGTGCCATGCCTTTTGGCGTGTATGCTCTAGTAAGAAAAGCGTCAGCGCCAAGCAGATTCAACGGGAAACAGGACTGTCCTATAAGTCGGCACTTTTTCTTCTACATCGGGTGAGATTTGCAATGGCCGATATGAAGGGCGTGAAACTCAGCGGAACTGTCGAGGTTGATGAGATCTACATCGGCGGCAAGCCCCGTTACAAAGGGCAAAGCCAACGTGGACGCGGCACCCGCAAGCAGCCCGTAATCGGCATGGTCGAGAGATCAGGACGTGTGCGAACTTGTGTCATTCCCGACGTGACCGGAAAGACGCTGAAAGACGCTGTCCAACAGCATGTAAGAAAAGCGTCTCGCATCATAACTGATGAGTGGCCAGCGTATCGCAAAGCTGTAGCAGGATTTGACGGCGGGCATAGCGTTGTCAATCACAGCATGAACGAGTACGTCCGAGGCGACGTGACGACGAACACGATTGAAAGCTTTTTTGCGATTCTCAAGCGCGGCTTGATTGGTGTGTATCACAATGTCAGCCGTAAGTATCTCCAGCGGTATCTTGATGAGTTCGAGTTTCGCTACAACACCCGAAAAGTTGATGATGGTGAGAGAACAGTTGCCGCCATTCAGGGCGCAATCGGTAAACGTTTAATGTATAGAGAGCCTGAAGAACGCGCCGCCTAATGCGGTTTTCCTGATTCCAAAGAAAGAGAACATAATGGTCAGCGCCGCAACAAAGAGATTGATTGGAGTCGGACTATACACACCATCGGAAGCATCCTATTTTTCCCGCCTGATGACACAAACGGTGAATAGGTGGTTATTCGGCGATGCGCGATTCGTACCAGTACTTGCTCCCGAACTGGATGACGATCGAATCGTAACGTTTTTGGACTTCATTCAATTGCATGCTATCCGACGTGCGCGAAGGGAGGATATTCCGCTACATCGCATACGCAAGGCGATTGATCGCGCGCGTGTGGACTTTGATCTTGATTTTCCTCTTGCCAGAGATCACCGCCTTGTCCTTTATGATCGAGAACTATTCATCGAGTTTCCGGGGAAGGATACCTACCAACTTTCTGGTAGTCAGCGCGGTCAAATGTTGATCCGTGAGATTGCTGAGCCATTCTTGAAATACGTCGATTTTGGCGATGAAGGTCTCGCAGAGAAGTTCACCATATTCAAGAGCCATAGCCGTCCGATTGTCATGCATCCAAACCATCAATTTGGCATGCCAATTGTCGGAAACACAGGCTATCGAGCGGATGTGCTTTTTGATTCGTATAAGGCAGAGGGATCAGTCCAGCGAGCTGCGGATGCATACGGCGTGAAACGCCCGGATATACATGCCTCGATCGAGTTCTATGATTATTTGGACTCTGTTGCGTCGTGAAAGTGATCTTCGATGCCACTTTTGGCGAGCCAATGGTTGACGCTATTCGTGGCATTTTTGCCATGCACAAAGCACCAAGCCCAAAGATCACTCACGTACACAATGAATTTGGGCGCGACAGGAGCGATGATGAGTGGATTCCAAACCTGCTCGGCAAGAATTGGATCATCATTTCAGGAGATAAGGGCAACAAGAAGTCAAGGCTTCCGCAAATATGCTGGAATGAACGAAGAACACACATAATCATCAGTCCGACTATACATGACAGCGGCAACTTTGATCGAGCATGCGCTTTCTTTATGGTCTGGCCCCAGATTGTCAAGTATGGCAAAGGGCCTAAAGGCATGAGGTATACAATGTCTTACACGACTGGAGAGAAGGTTCACGTACACTTAGTAAAAAAGCCCCATGCAGACTGACGACGACAACAAGAAACGAGGCCCAAAGCCTGAAACACTCAAGGCTGAAGGCGTAGATTGGGAAGATGCCATAGCTCACGCTCTCAAGAAGAAGAAGCCTGAGGAGGGATGGCCCGAAAAGGATGAGGAGGCAGATCGAGAGGAAAAGGGCCAGCCGGACGAGCCGACTGGCCATTGATCGGGCCGTGGGGATTCGAACCCCAGTCTTCGCCTTCTTCAAAGGCACGCTCTACCGCTAAGCTACGGCGATTCAGTGTAGGCATCGTTGTAGGGTCGGGCCTCACTTCCAGTAGGCACATACTTCCGTTATTCTACTCGTCCAATCATGTTCCGATCAGCAGCACCATGAACAGGATCACCCACACCCCGTCGAGAAAGTGCCAGTACATCGCGCAATACGTCACGCCCGCACAATCCTCCGGTGAATAGCCCCCAGTCATTGCGCGGCGGGTGACGAGGCTGATGGGAACCAGTCCCCCGATGACATGCAGGGCATGCAGTCCGGTGAGAACATAGAAATTCGTCAGGGCAAAGCGATAACCGGCGGATTCGCTCCAGCGCTCGGTCACCACGCTCGACCACGAGAGCCAACAGACGCTCTGGAGGGCGAGGAAGCCGAGCGCGAGGATGAGGGTCAGCGTCATGTGGGTTCTCAGGCGAGACCTCTGGCCGCCTCTCGCCGCCTTCACCGCCCCCTGCATGGTCACACTGCTGAGGATCAGGATTACCGTGCTGACCCACAGCAACGAAGGCAGGTTCGGCAAATCAGTCGGCCAGACATCATTGATCTGAATCCGAATCACCAGAAACCCGAGCAGCGTCGAGACAAAGAGCATGCCCAGGGAAATGAGAAACAACCCGATGCCGAAACGACCGGCCAGGAAACGAGCCATTGGATTGTCGAAAGGTGTCAATCTTCTCGGAGCAGGAGCCGCAGCGTTCATGGCGTCTGTAATTCGAGCAGCTTGGTCTGGACGTCCTTGGAATCGCCGCCTTTCAACTCAATTCGCTGGTACTGCTCCTGATCCGCGCGATACTCGAACGTATCGGTCATGGTAAAACCGATGAAGATTCCCACAAATGCCAGGGCGATGATGATAATATAGGCGTTGATCGGGCGATCCCAGAAAAGATGCATGAAGAAAAGACAGACGATCGACGCCTTGATGACGGCGATGGTCAGAGCCACCGCGATGTTCATTTCGGGCAGGCCGTACCTTGTAAAGTCGAACTTGGACGCTGCTACGGTCAGAACGGTCAGCACCAGCAAAGCTCCGCAAGTCGCAAAGAGAAACTTGACTGAGACAATGTGGCCTACTTCATCATGGCCGCTATGGGCATCGTGATCGGA
>JADFSH010000017.1 GCA_022560875.1 Planctomycetota bacterium
GCGCCGTAACTCAAACCTCTCGGTCGGGGCAAATATCAACGCCTGCTGACACGATTGAGCGTGATATCATCTTGTCGATGCGCATCGTCTCACGACTCCCCTCCGCCACTGAACTGCTCTGCGTCATAGGTTGCGATGATCTGCCGGCGGTCTTTCGCGGCACCCATCTCGATCCTTCTCGATTTGTCTTCCACTGCTTTACCGGCACGCCCGACGAAGCCCGCCGGCGGCTGGATTTCGGAGCCTGGACCAGCTTTACCAGGGCCGTCACTTTCAAAAAAAAGTCAACCGATCGCCGAAGCGGCCCGGCTCGTATCGGAGAACCGGATCATGGTGGAGACGGACGCGCCCGACATGAACCCGGAGCCTGAGTGGAAAATCCTCCCCAATGAGCCGAAGCATATCGCTCACGTCGCACGTTTTCCGGCTCAGATCCGGGATATGGATCCGACCGCCTTCAGCTAAACGCTGGATACCAATGTCAAGCGATTTTTCGGGATTACTATCGGGTAGATCGCGAAAAAAGCAAGGCTGGGTGGAAATCCATAATTTTTGATATTGGACTTCAGCAAAAGGAAACCGGATTGTTATCATAAACGAACAGCAACGGAGGAGATCCATCATGTCAAGCGATACCAGTTCCGGTTTCATTGTTAGCGGCTTTATCACTGCTTTCTGGTTTTCAAGTGCTTTGACGCATGCCCAATCGCCGCCCCCCGCCGCGATGGAGAAGCCTGGAAACGTTCTCCCCCCCCACCAGATCCTTCCCGAAATACTCGACCGGTCGAAAATCGGACCAAGTGTCATCGAGCACATGGATGAGGTGATTGTCCGGGATCTTGCCATGCGCAAGCAGGGGCCGCGGAGACGAGGCGGTCGCAACGGGGCTCAGGGAACATGGGTCGTGCCCTCCCGGGGCGGTACGTACTACCCGAAATCCGGTCGGCACTACATCACCAACAAATGGGGGGATACCAGCATGGGAATCGGATTCCCAACCCCCACGGATGTGCATGGCGTGTATGTGGCCGGGCAGGCGGGAGCGGGGGTATGGACCATCGGTCTCCGAGTCATCGGATATCGCGAGGGCATCGAGATCGGTCACACCGATTGGTTCAAACAGATCGGAAAGGTACCCGCATGGCTTGAAATCAATTTGATCGGGGCAGACCGGATTGTTTTTCAATCCCGTGCCGTGCATGACGGCGGCGGCTGGTACGCGCTCGATGACCTGACTTTCTCTCCTCAGCCGCTCGGGAATGAAGCCTCGCAGAAAATTGTTCTCGACTTCGAGGACTGCAAGTTTCGCCAGGTGCTGACCGGCTCGGACTTTGCCGGGCTGATCTGGGAAACGGGAACCGGGAATTTCAAGGGCGGCCAGATCATTCACGCTCCCTTGGCTCCGCAGATGGAGGAAAAGGGCGCGCCCGCGAAAGCGAATGATACTTTGAAGGCAGCGGCAGGTACCGCGACCGCACCACTCCTGAACTTTGATTACCAAGGCGTTATTTTCGGCGATGCGGGCTCTTTTTTCATCCCCCCCGATACGTGCGGCGCCATCGGCCCCGATCATTTCGTCGAAGTCGTGAATGGAAATTTCGCCGTCTATGACCGCTCAACCGGCCTTGAACTGGTCAACGTCAGTCTCGGAGCGTTTCTGCCCGGTTCAGGCGGCGATCCCCGCATCCTCTGGGATCAGCATCACAACCGGTGGATCATTCTCGTTTCCGACTTCGAATCGCGGATCTTCTTCGCCTATTCCCTGAGCGCCGATCCCACCGCTTCCTGGTTCAAGACCAGCATACTGGTCAGCGTTGGGGCCGACACCGGCTGCTTTCCGGACTATCAGACTCTGGGTGTGGATGCGAACGGCATCTATTCCGGCGCATTGATGGCCGGGTGCAGCAGCATGTCCATCTTCACCATCGAAAAAGCGCCGCTCCTCGACCCGACTCCGTCTATGGGAACCGTGACGGCATTCCGCGGTTTTCCCTTCGAAGGCGCCATACAGGCCGTGAAGACCTTCGGCGATTCCGCCGGCGAATACCTGATCTCGCGAGATTCATCTTCAACCTTCCGGCTGCGCCAGATCACCGGACCGCTCACCTCACCCACCCTCAACGACCTGGGCACCATCAGCATCCCGACGCATTCTTCACCCCCGGACGCCCCGGCCCTGGGGAGCACGACCCCCATCAATACGATCGACCCACGTCCGCTCAATGCGCTGTACCGCAATGGTTCGATATGGGTCACGCATGATGTGATGAGTTCCTTCGGAACCGCTTCGTGCCGCTGGTACCAGATCGATCCGATCACGAAGACAATCATTCAGTCCGGGACGGTGGAAGACCCTTCGCTACATTATTACTACGGCTCGATCGCGGTGAACGCGGACGGAGACGTGGTCATGGGTTTTTCCGGGTCAAACGCAAGCCAGTTTGTGGCGTGCTATTTCACAGGCCGACTGGCCTCGGACCCGGTTGGCACCATGGCGACGCCGGTTCTTTTCCGAACCGGCGATGCGTCATACACCATTACCGACGGCGTCGGGCGCAACCGCTGGGGTGATTACAGCCTGACCACGGTCGATCCCTTGACCGATCGGACCTTCTACACGATTCAGGAATACGTGCATTCCACGGATCAATGGGGAACCTGGATCGCCGAATTGAGCTTTTGCGCTTCCCCGCCGCCCGTCGATTGCAACGCCAACTGCGTGCTCGACTCGGAGGACATTGCGACGGGCACAAGTCAGGATTGCAATCTCAACGGCATACCCGATTCGTGCGACGTCGCACTCGGTACCAGCGAGGATTGCAACTTCAACGGGATCCCCGACACCTGCGAGGATTGCAATGGCAACGGCATCGCCGACGAATGCGACCTGAGCACGAACTACTCTGAAAATTCCGGAATACTCTCACCCCTCGGCGCGGGTTCGGATGCGAACTTCATCTTTGTGGCCCCGCCCCTGCGAACCAGCGACGTCACTTTTGATTTCACCGCCAGCGCCGATCTTGACACCATCTTCACCTCCGTCGAGGTTTTTCTCAATACGGTCCTGATCGGTGAGATTTTCATAACCGATGCATCCACATGCGCCGATCCCCCCGACGAGGAGCAGATCATTCTGACGCAGTCACTCTTTGATTCCATCGTCGGTACGGGTGATGCCGACGTTCTCATGACCGCATTTATCGATCCCGGCGCGTGCGGCGGTGCAAGCTTCATAACCGTCAATATGTCATACGGCAGCCCAAGCCTGTTTGACCTGAATGGCAATGGCATCATCGACTCCTGCGAGTGTCCCGCCGACTGCGCAGGCACCCCCGACGGCAGCGTCAATGTCACCGACCTTCTCGCATTGCTCGCCAACTGGGGAGGCACCCCCACCCTCTGCGACATCGCCCCCCCCGGCGGCGATGGCAGCGTCAACGTCACCGACCTCCTCGCCCTCCTCGCCGCCTGGGGATCGTGCGCTGCGCCGTAACTCAAACCTCTCGGTCGGGGCAAATATCAACGCCTGCTGACACGATTGAGCGTGATATCATCTCGTCGATGCGTGTCGTCTCACTACTTCCCTCGGCCACCGAACTGCTCTGCGTCATTGGCGGCGGGGATCTGCTGGTGGGCCGCTCGCATGAATGTGATTTCCCCGAGTCTCTCGCATCACTTCCGGTATTGACGGGTCAGAAAACGCACGCCGCGAGCAGCGCGGAGATCGACAAGCAGGTTCGTCAGGCGATAGCTGCCGGAGTCGATGATTCCGGTGAGATCGCTACTTCCGGGGGATCGCTGTACCGCCTCGATATTGAACTGCTCAAGTCGCTCAAGCCTGATGTCATTCTCACCCAGGATCTTTGCGATGTCTGCTCGATCGACCTGAACACCGTGCGGGGCGTCGTCGCGGGCATGAACCCCAAGCCGGTCATCGTCAGCCTCAATCCCATTTCCCTGGAGGATGTCTTTGATGACTTGCTCGTGGTGGGCCAGGCCGTGGGGATGGAAGACACGGCCCGGCGGGTCATGGTCGAGTTGCGCGGCCGCTTCTGGGAAGCCCGCGATTTTGTCAATCCCTATCTCGAAGGCCCTGAAGTCGCGTTCCTCGAATGGATGGACCCCTTGTTCATTGGCGGGCACTGGACGCCCCAATTAATTGATGCCGCGGGTGGACGGCATTCACTCAATGATCCCGGAGAAAAATCACGACAGATCACCCCGGAGGATCTCGTCGCTTCCATGCCCGATCGCCTGATCATCTGCCCCTGCGGCTACGATCTTGATGCGATTCATGCCGAGCTTGAGACGCTGACGAGTCGGAAGTGGTGGTCGCTGCTGCCGGCCGTTCAGGATGGCCATGTCGCACTCGTGGATGGCAATGCCATGTTCAACCGGCCCGGGCCGCGACTGGTGGACGCCTATCGTTGGCTGGTGGGATGGATCAACGACCGCCCGGAGGTCATGCCGAAGGGTTTTCCGTATCGATCGATCCGATAGCTATTGATAGCGAGGCAACCTCGGGGAGGGTCTTACCGATTCATGATCCGGGAATAAAATCGCCCAATTGACGGGTATTTCTCTGGAGGTCCGTCCGGTTGATCGGCACGGAAAGCCAGTTCTCACCGTCAATTGAAACATCGATGGTGGCGTTCTCCGGTAACTCCATCACGTTGCGGGTGACGATGAGTTCGGCGACAAAGATGGCGGGATTCTGCCACTTTTCATCGTAGAACTCGATACTTTTCCACCGCTTGAAATTCGCGCTTACCCCTTTGGTTGATCTGACCCTGAGCGGGGGCGGCTCTTTTTTCGCTTGGTATATCTCACAGCGCACCGCCAGGTTCCTGGGCAAACCCATGAGCAGCTCAATGTGTTCCCCCAGATACACCAGCGGCAATTTCCGTTTGCCCACGGCACTCACCCACAGACGTTGCCTTCGATTGCCATCCAGAAAAAGTGTGATGCTCGGTCTCTGCAACCCGGATTTTCTAAGGGTCAGCTCTGCCGTCAGCATAAACGAATCCCCCGGTATGACACGCCGACTGTTGGATGACGGGATCGTGCATTGGCACGAGGAGACAACATCCCGCACCTCGATGATCTCATTTGTCCGATTGACAAGCTCGAAGGTGTGCGACACCGTCGTCTCGTAGCCCTCCAGCCACACCGTTCCGAAATCGTACTCGAGTTCTCCGTCCAGATATGGTCTCCCCAGCAAATTGGCGTAGAGGTACCAACCACCCACCAGAACCGCAAGGACAACGACCGTAATTGATATCGTGTGTAGTTTCTTGGACTCCATCATCCATCCTGTCTGACTGGAGAGAATATCGACCCCCATCGGGGCGCCGGATCACCGTTTCATCCTACGAAACACGCTGATAACAAGTTCGCCAAAAACAAGAGCCGAATGAAGACAGGCTGTCAGTCTGGCAGTGATAACCCCTTGCGGACGCTGAAAATAAGGCTTTTCAGTGGCACGGGGTTTGCCTCCTTTCATACCGGGTCGCGCGACGTCCCCTACCTTTGAAACGGAGGATTGACCATGCGTTTGGATCGACTCACAACCCTTGCCCAGGAAGCTCTCGCCTCGGTCCAATCCCTGGCCCTGAGCATGGCTCATGCAGAGTTCACACCGCTGCATCTGCTTGCCGTTCTGGTCGAGGACTCGTCGGGAATCAGTTGCTCTATACTGGAAAAGGCGGGGGTCAGGACCAAACAGATTCGCGAGATCACCCTCAGCGAGCTTAAACGTCTACCCACGGTCTCGAATGCTCAGCCTTCCATCGGGGCGAGGATGACCGAATTGCTCGAAAGGGCGGAAAAAGAGGCCACCGATCTCGGTGACAGCTATATCTCCACCGAGCATCTCCTGTTGGCCCTGGCGGAAGTCAACTCCGATGCCAGGGAAGTCCTTTCCGTGAATGCTGCGAATCGCGAGCGGTTGCTCCAGGCGATCAAGGAACTGCGCAAAGCTTCGGGCGTCACCAACGTCAACGACCCCGGCGCGGAATCAAACTATGAAGCTCTCAAGAAATACGGCATCGATCTCATCGAACAGGCCCAGGCGGGCAAGCTCGATCCGGTGATCGGTCGCGATGAGGAAATCCGCCGCTGCATGCAGGTGCTCTCCCGCCGCACGAAGAACAATCCCGTGCTGATCGGCGAGCCGGGGGTGGGCAAGACTGCCATCGCCGAAGGTCTTGCCCTGCGGATCATCAATAGCGACTGCCCCACTTCCATGAAGGATTCCCGCCTCATCGCCCTGGATATCGGCCAGCTTCTCGCCGGCGCGAAGTTCCGGGGCGAGTTCGAGGAGCGGCTCAAGGCGGTCCTCCGCGAGGTTGCGGCGAGCGAAGGCCGCGTCATCCTCTTCATCGACGAGCTGCACACGATCGTGGGGGCCGGCGCCGCGGAAGGCGCAATCTCGGCGGGCAACCTGCTCAAACCCGCGCTGGCCCGGGGCGAGCTGCGCTGCATCGGGGCGACGACGCTGGATGAATATCGCAAGCACATCGAGAAGGACGCCGCGTTCGAACGCAGGTTCCAGCCGGTGTACGTCTGTGAGCCGTCGGTTGAAGATACCATCGCCATCCTTCGCGGCCTGAAAGGACGCTACGAGGCTCATCACGGCGTGCGGATCCAGGACGGCGCGCTGATCACCGCCGCGAATCTCAGCCATCGTTACATCGCCGACCGCTTCCTGCCCGACAAGGCGATCGACTTGATCGACGAGGCGGCCTCCAAGCTGCGAATCGAGAATGACTCCATGCCCATCGAGCTTGATGAACTGCAACGCAAGATCATGCAGATCGAAATCGAACGCGAGGCCCTCAAGCTCGAATCCCATGACGAATCAAAGAAGCGACTTGAGGTAATTGAACAGGAACTGGCGGAACTGAACGAAAAGAACCGCGCCCTCTCGGCCCAATGGGAGATCGAGAAAAAGGAACTCGACGAGATCAAGACCGTCAAGGAAACGATCGAAGCCAAGCTCATCGAACTCGAACAGGCCCAGCGCCGGGGTGACCTGGAAACCGCCGCCCGCATCAAGTACGGCGAGCTGCGCGAACTTGATAAACGCCTCGACGCCGCCGAGCAAGTGCTGGCGAAAAAACAAAGCGAAGGACAATCGCTGGTCAAGGAAGAAGTCGATCCCGATCTCATCGCCGAAATCGTCGGCACGTGGACGGGCATCCCGGTGGCCCGGCTCATCGAGGCCGAACGGGAAAAACTCCTGCACATGGAAGACCGGATCCGCAGGCGCGTGGTGGGCCAGGAGGACGCAGTGCGGGCGGTGTCGGATGCGGTGCGCCGCAGCCGCGCGGGGCTTGGCGAATCAGGTCGGCCCATCGGGTCGTTCCTGTTCATGGGTCCGACGGGAGTGGGCAAGACCGAATTGTCCAAGGCCCTGGCAGAATTTCTCTTCGACACCGAAGATGCCCTGGTCCGCATCGACATGAGCGAGTTCATGGAGCAGCACGCGGTGGCAAGATTGATCGGCGCGCCCCCCGGATATGTCGGCTATGAAGAAGGCGGCCGGCTTACTGAAGCGGTCCGTCGCCGCCCCTACTGCGTGATTCTGTTCGACGAGATCGAGAAGGCCCACCCCGACGTGAGCAACATTCTCCTGCAAGTGCTCGACGACGGTCGTCTCACCGACGGCCAGGGCCGCACGGTCGATTTCTCCAACACCATCATCGTGATGACGAGCAACCTCGGCTCGCAGGCGATTCTCGAAATGACGGCCAACGGCGCACTGGACTTCGAAATCGAGGCCCACATGAACAACCTGCTCAAGGTCACCCTCCGCCCCGAACTACTCAATCGCATCGACGAAACGATCACCTTCCACCAGCTCGATCAGTCCAACCTGCGGAGCATCGTGGAGATCCAGCTCGCCAACCTCCGCGCCCGCCTGGCCGACCGCGACCTGGATCTGGACCTCACGGCCGCCGCCCTCGACGCGCTGGTGACCGAAGGCTATGACCCCCAGTTCGGGGCCCGGCCCCTGAAGCGCATCATCCAGCAGCGCATCGAAAACCCCATCGCCACGAAGATCCTCGCCGGAGAATACGAGCCCGGCGATGTGATCGGCATCGACTACGAGCGGGAGAGCTTCACCTTCACGAATCGTTCAAGTGATGATCGCGACACGAAAGAGCCGAGACTGGCGAAAAGCGCGTGAGGGATTCTCCCGGTGCCACGCCCAGCGAGTCCACGAGTCGCGCGGGTCTTTCGGGTGGGAGCCGGGAATTGATCCACCCGAACGCTGTTCCCGAACTAAGGCCACAGCTTCAGAATCTTCGCCATCAGATCCCGGCGGGGAAACAACTGCTTGTTGTTGAGTTTCTCTTTCTCTTTTTTGATCGCATCTTTGTACTGCTGAAGATTCTTCACGACGAACTTCTTGTCCAGCCCGTCGGCGATCATCTTTTCGACGTCCTTTTTCGTGAGCTTCTTGGTAAGCGTGATTGTCTTCTTGACGTCGGCATCTTTGTGGGAAGTTCCCCAACCGATGATCTTGCCGTAGTCCCCAGCACTCTTGGCCATGTCTGATCCTCCCTAGTTTCACGTTATGTCGCAGGATACACGCAGCGGCTGGAATGTGCTCCTTCGTGTCTCAACCTACCCTCCGCCTCGGCCGTCCCGGTCGTGTTCTCGGCGGTGACCTATTCTTCTCTTTTCTTCACCGCTTCGCCATGTCCTCGATCAGTTTCGCCGCGGCGTCGAGCGTCTTGATCTCCGCGGCGGTGAGATTCTTCATCATCTCCTCGACCGTGCTCACGCGGAGGCTTCTGGCCTTGTCCAGCAGCTTGCGGGCCTTCGCGGTGGCCTGGAGTACCGTCACCCGCTTGTCATGGGGATCCGGAATCCGCTTGATGTACCCCTCCGCCTCCATCGCCTGCACCAGCCGGGTCATGGTGGGCGGGCGGACCTGCTCGGTATCGGCGAGCTGTCCGAGGGTGCGGGGACCGGCGTAGACGAGCACGGAGAGGGCCGAGAGGCGGGGCGCGGAGATGCCGCTGGCCTTGTCGGACTGGCGCAACCGCCGCAGCAGGTGGATGGCCGCGGAATGAAGCCGGCCGGCGACTGGCACGGAGATAGTCGCCGTCCGGCCTCGCCCCGGTGGTCTTGACTTCCTTGTCATGACCCCTATAATTTAGTTAGGCTAACTAATTAGTCAAGGGCCGGAAGCGATGTTTTTCAAATATTTTTTCGGGGGCGTTTCACAAGGAATAGCTGCCATGTCTGCCACCAAGGAACTCTTCAATGCCATCGCTTCCCGGGACGACGCATCCGAGGGGGCATCCGGGGGCGGGGGGGTTGAGGCGATACGCGCGATGCTTGCTGACAACCCGGTCCTGGCCACCACGGCCAACGAGCAGGGCATCTCGCCCGTGATGTTCGCGCTGTATTGCCAGAAGCGAGAAGTTGCGACGCTGTTTTTGGAAGCGGGCGCCGTGCCGGGCATCTTCGAGATCGTCGCGCTGGGGGAGTTGGAGGATTTGACCTCACGCCTTGACGCTGATGCTGATTCCGGGGGCGGGAGCGGGGGTGGCCGGGGCTACGCGAAGCATGCCCCGGATTCCGAAGGCGGGGATACCCCAACTTCCGGAGGTGACACGGAAGCGGCTGACGAACCTGTGAAACGGTCGCTTTCACGACCTTATTCACAGCCACCCACTGACTCCGGCAGCACAAATCCCCTGACGGCACGCTCCCCGGACGGTTTCACCCTGCTGCACCTTGCCTGCTTTTTCGGACATCTCTCCTGCGCGAAGCTGCTTATCGAGCGCGGGGCCGAGGTGAACATCGCGGCGGAAAATGAGAGCCGCGTTTACCCCATCCACTCCGCCGCGGCATGTGACTCGGCGGAAATCGTCACCCTCCTGCTCGGGGCGGGAGCGGAAGCCGACGCGAAACAGCAGAAGGACTTCACCGCCCTCATGTCCGCGGCCATGCACAACAACCTCGACATGGCCAGAGCCCTGCTCAAGGCTGGGGCGAACCCGAGTCAGGAATCAGAAGACGACCGCACGCCGATCAGCATGGCGCAGGAAGCGGGGCATGGGGAGATGGTGGAGATGTTGAAGAAGGCCTGAAGGCTTGGAGTCTTGAAGACTTGGGTCTTGAGTCATGGGGAGTTCACGCCGTACCTGAGCATCCGCGAAAGTCCGGGTTTCAGACCTTGGAACGTGAAGGCCCGCGAGGTCCGCCCCCTGATCGACCACGCCGCCCGTGAGTATGGGCCGGACGGGGAGTGGGGATAAAGCCATAAGAGAGCAGGATTGAGGAACAGGACGAACAGATTACGGGACCGGTACATGTCTTGGGTTATACTGAACAACTCAATCAACAGTTATGCGTGGCGCACTGATGAATGATGATGCGAAACCAACCGGGCGAATTGTAATCACGGGAGGCTCAGGCTTTCTCGGATTGAACTTGGCGCGTCATCTCGCTGATCAGGGGTGCGAGGTCGTCGTGATATCACGAAATGAACCAGCCGAAAAAGGCCCTTGGAAGCACGCCACATGGGATGGGCGATCCTTGGGCGATTGGGCGAGCCATCTGGAAGGTGCGGCGGCCTTGGTGAATCTGGCGGGCCGGTCGGTTGACTGCATCAAAACCCCTGACCATTGTGACGAAATAATGCGTTCACGGGTTGAGTCAACCGAAGTGCTTGGTCGAGCACTGCGAGAGATCCAGACACCCCCGCCGGTGTGGGTACAAATGTCCACTGCCCATATCTACGGCGATCCGTCGGAAAACATTGTATGTGATGAGGACTCCGCATTCGGCTACGGGCTTGCACCTGATGTAGGACGGGCCTGGGAAGACGCCTATGCGCGATCCGTACCTCCTGAGACGCGACAGGTGATTGCCCGAACCAGCTTTGTTCTGGGGCGAAAAGGCGGCGCGGTGCACCGCCTGGCCATGCTCGCGCGTTGGGGACTGGGAGGAACTGTCGGTCACGGACGTCAAGGCATCAGCTGGATCCATGAAGACGACATGAATCATTTTTTTGTTCAGGCGATCACCAACGATCAAATGACGGGCGCATATATTGTCACCGCACCGAATCCGGTCGCAAATCGTGAATTCATGCGCGAGTTGCGACGGGTGCTCGGAAAAACAATAGGCCTTCCTGCGGCTGAGTGGATGGTGCGAATTGGAGCCCCATTATTCATGCGTACAGATCCAGAGCTTGCGTTGTACGGGCGATACTGTGTCTCACGTCGATTGGAAGAAGAAGGATTTGAATTTAAATTCGCGGATCTGACAACTGCGCTGAACGACTTATTCGACAGGTAATATTGTTTGCGGACATCCGAGATGGCTCATGGCTTCAATTCCAACGCCGTCCACCCGATCCCGTCCGGTTCATTCCCTGCCGTCAGTCGATCGACGATCTCGAACGTCTTCAGGTCGATCACGGTGATGATGTCGGCGTTGGTGTTGGCGACGTAGGCGTGGAGGCCATCGGGGGGGATGAGGATTCCCACCGGCACGGGGGAGTCGCCGAAGCGGTCGCCGAAGAGGCGGTCCTTGGTTCCCTCCAGGGCCTTGAGCTCCATCGAGATACGCTTGATAAGCGTGCGCTTCTTCGCGTCGAACACCACGACATCGCCCGAGGAGGCACAGGAGACCAGCACGTACCGGCCATCCGGCGTGAACTTGCAGCGGATGGGGAACGTCGCGCAGTCCATGGTGTACACAACCTTCAACGTCGTCGCATCGACGATGGTCACGTTGTTGGCCACGCGGTTACCCACCCAGATCTCTTTTCCATCGGGCGAGACATCGACACCCTCGGAGCCTTCGCCGGTGGCGATGCGGGCGATGAAGGTTCCTGATTCAAGGTCTATGACACTGATGGAACTCGAACCGAGATTGGCGACATACGCGCGGCGGCCATCCGGGGACAAGACAACCATGTGACTGAGTTCACCCTCGGTGTCGATGGCCTTGATGACCTCGCCCTTGGCAAGATCGACGATGAGGAGTTTTTTCGCAACCTCGGAGGTGACAACGATACGCTGACCATCAGCGAAAAACAGAATGCCGTGCGGACGTTTGTATTCGCCGAGGTCGATGGTCTTGGTGACGGTTCGCGTGGGCAGGTCGATCAGGCTGAGGCTGTTGCCGGGGGTGCGAGTGCCGTAGTTGCACACGACCGCGGTCTTTCCATCCGGAGACACCGCGACCTCATGCGGTCCGTCGCCCACGGCAATCTTCCCAACCTCCTTGCCCGTCTCGCGATTCAGCAGCGAAACGGAGGCTTCATCCTTGTTGAGGACGATGAGCGTCCCGCCTCCGCCGGACATGCCCTCGGCCCCGGATGGGCTCTCGCCCCGGGTCGTCTGAGCTTCCGCTTCAGTCGCAGTCATCATCACCAGCAACATCAATGCCATCATCGTCAACGTGAAGTGCATGTTCAACTCCTTCAATCCCTCACGGACCGCAAAGTGAATCTGATTACTGTCCCACTCGGCCTGCACAGCAGACCCGACTCTAACACCCGCTACCTGACACCTATTTACTCCCTCCTATTCCTCCGTCTGCTCCGCCTCCAGGCCTACCGACGCCGGCGTCTCTTCCAACGGCAGCCGGCGCGCCATCTCCATGAATATCTCATAGTTGCCCAGGGCCTGGTGCATCGAGTCGCCGCTGAACTTTTCCATCAGGGACCGGGCGACCTCGAACGCGACGACATTCTCCATCACCACACTCGCGGCGGGCAGCGCACAAACATCACTGCGCTCATACGCGGAGTGTTCGGCTTTCTTGGTATTCAGATCGACGCTGGGCATGCCCCGCAGGAGGGTGGAGATTGGCTTCATGGTTCCGCGCACGACGATGGGCATGCCATTGGTCATGCCGCCTTCGAGCCCGCCGGCGTTGTTGGTGGGGCGGACGAAGCCGAGCGAGGCCTGTCCGCGTTTCTGCGGGTCGTATTCGATGGGGTCGTGGACTTCGGAGCCCACGCGGTTGGCGCAGTCCTTGCCCAGCCCGATCTCGACGGCCTTGAACGCCTGGATACCCATGACCGCGGCGGCGATACGGGAATCGAGCTTTTCATGCCAGTTGGCGCAGGTGCCGATGCCGGGCGGGCAGCCGAAGACATGGGTCTCGACCAGGCCGCCGACGGTGTCCTTGTTGACCTTGGCGTTGCGGATGTGCTCGATGATTTTTTCGCTCACCGCCTGATCGGGGCAGTAGACCTCCGAGGCGTCGCGGGCGCGGAGGAGCAGTTCGAGATTCTCCGGCGTGGGCTGTACATCCGAAGCGACCTTCATCATCCCCAGCACGAAGCCGAAGACCTCAATGCCGAACGCCCGGAGGAGGCATCGGGCGACGGCCCCCGCGGCGGTGCGGGCGGCGGTCTCCCGGGCGCTGGCCCGCTCCAGGGTTTCGCGGCAATCAGTGGTCAGCCATTTGATCGAACCGGCAAGGTCGGCATGACCGGGCCGGGGGCGATAGACAGGGGGCGTGCGCTTCAGGTCGTCGAGTCGGGAGTCCCGGTTGGGAATCTGCATCACGAGGGGCGAGCCGATGGTGTGGCCATGACGCAGGCCCGCGAGAAAGGTGACGGCATCCTTCTCGATTTTCATCCGTGCCCCGCGCCCGTAGCCGCCCTGACGACGCTGGAGTTCGGCGTTGATGAAATCGACATCGAGCACGAGCCCGGCGGGCATGCCATTGACCATGACGGTCAGGGCCGGTCCGTGCGATTCACCGGCGGTATGGTAGGAGAGGGCAGGCATGGTCATCATCTTAGCGTTGGCGGAAAGATGTTGCTTACGGGTAAACGGAAACTGTATACAACGCCTACCATACGCACCCATGGATGAACTCACACCGCGCCAGATTGTTGCTGAACTTGATCGCTATATCATCGGCCAGGATGCGGCCAAGAAGGCCGTGGCGGTGGCGGTGCGTAATCGCTGGCGACTGAGTCGGCTCCCGGCGGAGACCGCCCGTGAAATCACCCCCAAGAACATCATCATGATCGGCCCCACCGGGGTGGGCAAGACCGAAATCGCCCGTCGCCTCTCGCGACTCGTCAATGCCCCGTTCATCAAGGTCGAGGCGTCGAAGTACACCGAGGTCGGCTACCACGGCCGGGATGTCGAGTCGATGATCCGCGACCTGCTGGACCTGGCCATCAACATGGTCCGGGCCGAGCATGCCGAGAAGGTGCGAGAGCAGGCCGAAACCGCGGTCGAGGAGCGACTTGTCTCATTGCTGCTGGGAGACACGGGCAATCCCCCCGCCCGGGGATGGGTCGAATCCGGCGCGGCGGGAAGGCACGATGAGCAGGAGCCGGATGAGCATGATCGCGTCCGCCGGCGAATGACCGAAAAGCTTCGCGAGGGTTTTTTCGATGACAAGGAAATCGAGATCAGCGTCACCGAAAAGCAGGGCACCGCGATCATCGGCATGATGGGCCCCGACCAGATGGATCCCGGCATGGCGTCCATGCTCGAAAACCTCATTCCCGATAAGCAGAAGCGTCGTCGCGTCACCGTGCCGCGGGCAAGGGCGATCCTTCTCGAAGAGGAAACCAACAAGCTCATCGACAATGAGAAGCTCATCGAGCAGGCGATCGAGCGCACCGAGCAGAGCGGCATTATCTTCCTCGATGAGATCGACAAGATCGTCGCCGGCAACGAGATGAAAGGCGGCGCGGATATCTCCCGACAGGGCGTGCAGCGCGATCTGCTTCCGATCGTGGAAGGCTCTACCGTCAACACCCGTCACGGCGTGGTGCATACGGATCAGATCCTTTTTATTGCCGCGGGTGCGTTTCATTCGGCGTCGGTGAGCGACCTCATGCCCGAACTGCAGGGACGGTTTCCCATTCGCGTGGAGCTCAGCGCCTTGAACGCGGACGATTTCAAGCGGATACTCACCGAGCCGGATTTCGCCCTGACCAAGCAGCAGCAGGAACTGCTGCGTACGGAAGGACTGGAGATCGTCTTCGAGCCGGATTCGATCGACGCGATGGCCGAACTGGCTGCGGATGCGAACGAGCGAATGGAGAACATCGGAGCCCGGCGTCTGATGACGATACTCGAATGCGTCTTCGAGCAGATCAGCTTCGATGCTCCGGATATGGCGGCGAAGAACGAAACGAAGGTGACGATCACCGCCGATTTCGTCCGCGAACGTCTGGAGACGATCCTCAAGGATGAGGATTTGAGTAAGTTTGTTTTGTAATTGCCACAAGACCCCCCGGTGTATTCACCGGGGGCTAATTTTTGGTGTGTTCAACGAGGGGGAATGTTGGTGTGATCACCGGGGGGGTATGTTGGCGGCATCAACCGGTAGCGGCTGACCAGTCCATATTGTGAACTGCGCGCCAGCCTGGCGGACGAACATGGCCATGCCGTCCAGCGTCTTCGCCCCCGCCGCTTCCGCCTGCTTGAGCAGGGGCGTCTCCACCGGGTTGTACACCGTGTCCATAACCAGGGCGCCCTTCAGCGGCGAATCCTCGGGCAGGGGTGACAATTCGGCCGTCTCAGTACCTGCCATTCCCAGCGGTGTGCAGTTGATGTAGATGTCGAAGGGCTGCGAGGAAAGTTGCGCCGCTTCGCCGACCGACACGGAACCCAAGGTGCCGAACTCGCCGGCCAGCGCCTCTGCCCGGTCGCGCGAGCGATTGAAGATCGTCACGTTGGCTCCGATCTGGGCCAGGCCCGCGACAATCCCCCGCGCTGCGCCCCCCGCCCCGAGCATCGCCACCGATTTGCCCGCCATCCCCTCGAACTCGATGTCCAGACTGGCGCAGAGAGCCTGAATCGCCGCCGGACAGTCGGTATTGCTCGCTTCGATTGTGCCATCCTCGTTCACCGTCAGCGTGTTCGCAGCCCCGATGGTCTCGGCCAGGGGATCGACCTTGCCCCCCCGCTCCTTCACGAATCGCAGCAGGTTCTCCTTATGGGGAATCGTCACGCTGGCCCCCCGGAAGTGCAGCGGCGCGAAATCGAGAAACGCCCCTACGGTCGCCTTGAAGTGTTCGTACTCCGGCGGGATGGGCAGGGGCAGGTACACACCATCATGACCGACCGCTTCAAAGCCCGCGTTATGCAGGGCGGGGCTGAGGGAGTGACCGACGGGCCAACCGATCACGCCGTAGACCCTGGTATCGCGCCCGATGGAATCAAAGCGATAGAGCTGGCGCAAATCGTCGATGGTCGGCTGTCCCGGCGCGGTCTCTCTCCCCGGCATCACCGTGGCGAAGGTCAGAAAACCGCCGAACTTCGATGCCAGCACGCGGCTCATGAGTCCAAACTCGCCCATGCACAAGGCGATGGTAGGTTTCTGTCGCTCGGCGAGCAGTTCAAAGGCCTGGAGATTGTCGCGGAGTGATCTCGCGAACCACACAACCTTGATAATCGAGCCGCCCGGGGTGTTTGTCATTGCCTCGATAATCCGGAACAGATCAGCAGGCCGACCTTGAAGGTCATGACTGGACAGAATGACCCCCCCCTCCGACCCGGCTTTCGTCAGCTCCGAAGCCAGTCGCTCAGGCATGTCCACATGTTTTGCGGCACATTTCTGCTCAATATCTAGATAGCGGGGCGGCTGCGGAAGTCTTGCGATCCGCTCCAGCAGTTCCATCCGATCCGATTCATCACCGTCATAAAGCCCCCCTTCCCACTTCGGACGACAGGTGACGATGGAGGAAACCGGGCAATGCCGCAACAGCTCCTCCACCGCCTTGGCAGCACCATCCTCGACGGCGATCGCGTCGATTCGCCATTCGATCAGCTTCGCCCCGGCCTTGACGGCCAGATCAGCCCGGTCCAGAGCTTCATCCAGAGCGATCAGACTATCGACGAATATGGAGCTGGCGAGAAAGGTCATGTCGGGTCATCGTACCTTCCGGTATCACCCCTTGAGACTCGGGAGTTTCAATCAGGGATTATCCCCAGTCTCTCGGAAATGAGGATATTCCTCATCCCTGGTGCCGTGGCCATTCGCGCTTATCTCGACGACATTGGTTTTCAAAGCAATCCGGAATATCAAACCGCCATCTGAAAACAGCACTTCCCCCCCCCATACCAATGTTCAGTCACCCGTCAGCTATCATGCCCGCATGGCGGACGAGATCGTGGAAAAAGCTTATCGCCACCTTCGTGGTCATAGTTGTGCCCATATCCGTTTCGAAGAACATTTCAGACCTTTGCACTATGTATTCCACCAAGACGGTCGCCTGGCTGCTCCGGTCATGGTCGCGATGCTTCAGGCGATGGAAACCGTGATCTTTGTTCCCGAGGTCGCCGAGAACGCCTTGGAAGTGCTGGTCACGCTCGACGAGCTTGACGAGCATGGACCCGAGGGTGCGATCACCGATCGCTGGCGGATCTACCATGGCGACCCGCCGGATGTCCGCTGGGCGATAATGAATATCGACGCGGGCAAACTGGAGGGTTCGGTGATCGACGGCGAGGTGCTATTGCGGGCCAATCCCTTCGCTTCCGAAGAGTCGCGGATCTGCAAACACATGAACCAGGCACATAGCGCCGACTTGCACATCCTTGCCCTCCATTTCGCCCACATCGAGATTGAAAAACCGGTCATGGTCGGCATCGATCCGCTGGGAATCGACATCCGGGGACGATTTGAAGTGATCCGGATCAACACCACCGAAGCCATGCAAACCGCAGAGGATGCCCGCGTCATTCTCAAAGGCATGGTCGAAAAGGTGAAAGACCTGCCTCATCCCGCGGATGTTACTTCGTCGGATGGGAGCGACGGGTGAACGCTATAGTGCTCACTGTTTTCTGACGCTCAAAGAGGCCATCCCATGCCCGAACCCGCCATCCCCCTCTCCGAATTCGCCGACCGACGCAAGAAACTGCGGGCCGCCCTGAAAAAATCCGTGGGGGTGGTTTTTTCGGGTGAGCCGAACGATCCCCTTCACGATGACTTCCGGCCCCACCCTCACTTCGAGTATCTCACCGGTATCACCGACGAGTCGGGGGCGATCCTCATTCTCGATCCGGCCAATCCTGTTGTCTCATTACGAGAGATTCTGATTCTGCGGCCTCTCAATCCGGAACTCGAAAAATGGGACGGCCTGCGACTGGAAGTCTCCAAGGCCCTCCGCGACCAGACCGGCTTTCACGTCATCCTCCGCAGCGACGGCTACAACCGCTACCCCCGCGCCATCAATGACGCGGTGAAACGCACCAAGTCCGTTTCTTGTCTCCACCCACTGGCGTTTCACACCCAGCCTGTCACCCCGGACCTGGCTTTGTTCAAGCTGCTCGCCGAACGCATCCCCGGTCTGGTAATCGAGGACTGCACCGAGGAAGTCGCGAAGCTGCGTGCGGTGAAATCCAAAAACGAAGTCGCGATAATTCAGCGTGCCGTGGACATCTCCGCGAAGGGGTACGATGCGGTCATGCGGAACATCAAACCCGGCATGACGGAATTTGATGGCGAGGAACTGCTCCACCACGCCTATCAAACCCACGGCTCCCGCGGGCCCGCCTACGGCACAATCGTCGGGGCGGGAATCAACTCCACCGTCCTTCATTATCGCGCCAACAACCAGCCCCTCGTGGATGGCGATCTCATCTGCATCGATTCCGGGGCAGCCTTCGGCGGCTACGGGGCGGACATTACCCGCACAATCCCCGTCACCGGCAAATTCACCAAACGCCAGCGGGAGATTTACGAGATCGTGCTGAAGGCGGAGATGGCGACGATCAAGGCCGTCCGGCCCGGAGTGCGGATCACCGACCTCGACAAGGTCGCCCGGTCGATCATCAACAAGGCGGGTTACGGCGATTACTTCATCCACGGCATCGGCCACCACCTCGGCCTGGAAACCCACGATGTCACCCCCGACGGCCCCCTGAAAGTCGGCAACGTCATCACGATCGAGCCGGGGATTTACATTCCCCAGGAAAAGCTCGGCGTGCGGATCGAGGACGATGTGGTGGTGACGAAGGACGGCTGCAGGAACCTCTCGGCGAAGATCCCCAAGAAAGCAACGGACATTGAGCGAATCATGGCGGGGTGATCAGAAATCCCAGTCCACACATGGTCGGGGAAGACGGATCACAAGGTCCAGGCGTTCGATCAACTCGCGGGACGCGTCGAAATGCTCGGTGATCGTCAGCCCCGACGCCGGCACCACGCCCAGCCACAAACGAGTCAGCGCGTTGACCGAGGTGGTGAGTGTGGGCAGCGAATCATCACGCCCTGATTCAGCCTCGCAGGACGGCCCCAACTCGACGACGTACTCGCCCGCCACCCCCCGCCACGGCGCATCATCGGGCAGCCAGGTCTCGATCGGATCGCTCAGCTTCAGGTTGAAACGCACCGAGTCGCCCCCGGGCAGCTTGGTTCGCCCCAGGCATCCCGGCACATCGCAGATCCTCGCCTGCTGCCATGCGGCTATCCAGTAATCCTGCTTGAAATCCGAGCCGCGTGTGATCGCGCGACGGTGCATGGGGCGCAAGAGCATGTCCTGAAGCATGATCCCCGGAGGCTGGCTCATCCTGATGCTGCGGACCTGATCGCCCAGTCCGTGAAGCAGCGCAAGCAGTTCCAGGAGTTGTGCATCGTTCCGGTAGGCCATCCACACAATCCGGTACGGGCCGTGTTCTTCCTTGCCGTTCGTAGCGCACCAGAAGTGATGACTCAGAGCGCCGTCGGGACCATCGAAGTAACCCAATCCGAAGCCGCCCTTCAACCATTGCCCAGCAGCGCCGCTGAACGCCGCGGGCGTGAGCGAACATGAGCCGTGTCCGCGACGACGAGCCAGCCGATTGGCATGCATCGCCTCATAATCATCCTTGGTCAGCCGGCGCGGCGGGCGGGCCTTCACGCCATCGGGCAGACGCAGGGTGGCGGGGTCGAACTCGAATATGTAATCATATGAGAGTGTGCCGAATCCGAGCTTGTTGTAAAAACCCTGCTCGAAGATGCCCAGCGCCGAGACCTGCGCCCCATCGACCGCATCCCGGGCGATGGCCTGGGCGGTGACCCGTCCGGCGAGGCCCTGCCTCCGGGCTACCCGTGAAGTCGTCACCGTCGTCACGACGCTCAGGGGCAGATCCTCATTGCCATGCCGGATCGTCCCCGACACGTTCAGCACGTTGGTCTCCGCCTCGCCGTTGACCTCGCCGATGAGAACTCGGGCGTTTTCGAGACAGAGCGGCAGCGGATCGACCTGGTCGGCCTCCAACCAGCCGCACTCGCGCCAGCAGCGTAGCGTGGCCTCGAAATCGGTGTCGGCGTTGTAGGGACGGATGGTCATGGAGGCGGATTGTAGACGCACACCCGCCCTCTGATCCCGGAACTCACTGACGTTATTTGTCTGCGGTTTTGACCAGCCGCTCGATCACATCCGTGCTGCCCAATCCCGGTCGTTGGGCGAGGATCTTGATTTCGATGCCGCGCTTCTTGCACAGTTTGCGTTCGTTGATCTCTTGAATCTGGTAATCGCCGCCCTTGACGTACATATCGGGCATGGTTTCTTCCAGCAGTTCGCCCACCGTCGGCTCGTCGAACACGATCAGGTAGTCGATGCACGCGAACTCGGAGAGGATTTCCAGGCGTTCCGTCTCGTCATAAATGGGCCTTCCCTCCCCCTTCTGCTGGCGGACCTGTTCATCGCAGTTGATGGCAACGATAAGCACATCACCAAGCTGTTTCGCCTCGCGAAGATACGCCACGTGCCCGGCATGGATCACATCGAAACACCCGTTGGTGAAAATAATCCGCTCCTTCGCCTCGCGATGCACCGCCAGCTCGACGAGCAATTCATCCAACGTACGTACCTTGCCTTCCAGGGTGGTGCTTTGCTTGAGCACTTCACGCACGACGTTGGCGAATGGTATCGGCTGCGCGCCGAAGACTTCGACTTCGAGTCCCGCCGCGGCGTTGGCGAACTTCACCGCATCCAGCCAGGGCAGCTTGTTGGCGACCCCACCTGCCAGGGCTGCGAGAACAATGTCCCCCGCTCCCGTCACGTCATACACGCTGCGGGCGACGGTCGGGACGAGCACGGGATCATTGCCACGCTCCTCGAGCAGCGCCCCGTGACAATCGAGCGTAAGCACCACCGCCTCCAGCTTGAGTTGGCGGATCAATTTGGTGGCAAGCCCGGAGTTGTGTATCTCCGAAGCGTCCAGCGGGGTGTCGAGCCCGGTGGCGAGTTCGGCTTCGGAGCGATTGGGAGTGAGGAGAGTCGCCCCGGCGTACTTGGAATAATCCTCGATTGCCGCGGGATCGACGAGGAGTGGCTTGTTGCGGGCCTTGCAGATCTCCACGAGCTTGGTGCAGAATTCCGGGCTGCAGACCCCCTTGTCGTAATCCTCCAGACACACCACATCCACGGTGTTGATTTTCGATTCGATCATGCTCAGGATTTTTTCCCGAATCATGGCGGAAACCGGCTCGCGCGATTCAACATCAACCCGGAACATTTTCTGGGGGTGGCGATGCTGGGCGAGGCCGATCATGCTGCGTTTGATCGTGGTCGGCCTGTCATCATCCTGAATGATGCCGCTGACGTCGCA
This sequence comes from Planctomycetota bacterium, assembly GCA_022560875.1. GTDB lineage: Bacteria > Planctomycetota > Phycisphaerae > Phycisphaerales > SM1A02 > JADFSH01. The sequence continues at coordinate 21,555 of JADFSH010000017.1, forward strand.
CCCGGCCTCGCGAATCGAGCGACGAAGTGTTTCCCCTTCGCGATCGGAACCGATAACGCCGAAGCAGAGAACCTCGGCTTTCAAGGCCCAAAGACACAAGGCGACATTCGCCGCCCCCCCCGGGGTGCTTTCCTTTCTTTCCTCAAGGAGAATCGGCACGGGAGCATCGGGACTGAGTCGCTCGGCGGCACCGTAAATCTGCTCATCAAGCATGAAATCGCCCACGACCATTGCCGTGAAGGGTTTGTACATGTTGAGGCGATTCAGGAGGGTGGACATGGTAATAAAGTTGACAATTGAAGATCCGCCAAAGGCGGGTTGAAAAAACTGTTTAGCGATCGGGCTTGCCCGACGGGTGCGGGGCGAAAGACTCGACAGTGCTGAGAATTTTCTCCTGCAATTCCATCGCACCTGAAAAGACATCCATCGTCAGGTGCGGCACGACAATGGGCACCGGCCACGAAGACAAGTCTATCAACTCGCGAGCCTTCACCCAATCCTTGGCGGTCATGAACAATATATCCGCTCCCCCACAAAGCCCCTTTACGACGTTGATTTTCGCCCTGTCGTATCTTTCGTGGTCTCCCGCGGGGATATTTGCCAGCACTTTTGCTCCCGCCTCGTGCAGTTGGGTGTGGATTGTTTCCGGATTACCCACCCCTAACAGAGTCACAACCCCCTTGCCCCTGATCCAGTTCACCTCACAATGTTTCTCCTCAACGGAAGACTCAAACACACGCAGATGCGACCAGAGATGATTCGCCCAGGCCAGGGGCGGTCGGTGGTGATAGCGTTCGACATGGGCCGAAATCAGGTCATCCGTCGCGATGGCATGGGTGATGATTACCACGTCAGCGCGCTGGAGGTTCACCAAAGGTTCCCGAAGTCGCCCCTGAGGGAGAAGGCGATCGCGGAGCGTGTTCCGGGTGGCGTCAATCAAAACCAAATCAAGATCGCGATGGATATAGCGGTGCTGAAACCCGTCATCAAGCAAGATGCAATCGATCTGCGTATTGTCGGACAGAAATGACTTGAGCGCACCAGTTCGATCGGGACTGGCCACCACCTTGATCCCCTCCAGTCGATCAAGGTATTCGGCATGTTCATCGGCCATCTCGCCGGGTCTGGCCATGTAGCCGCGCATCGCGATGACGGGAGCATGTCCCTGGCGAATCAGCAGATCGGCAATCCACGCCACCATCGGAGACTTGCCTACCCCTCCCAATGTCAGATTGCCGACGGAGATCACGGGGAGATCGGCTTTCCAGACGTTTCGCCCTCGATCGAATCCTCGATTGCGGATGCCAACGGCGGCGGCGTATATCCACGAGGCCGGCACGGTGATCGGCATGAGGATCTCCGCCAGAGCCTGGTTCACGAATTTTTTCCCTTCACGACGGACTCGTCAACCGGATTCGCCGCGTCATCAGGCTCATGGGGAAGTTGATGGAGAGAGTTGACGATTTCGCCACGAAGGTGTCGGTCATACTGCCGCATGTTGTTTATCACATCGATGCCTGCGCACAGAATGAGCAACAATATCAGTCCCGTCGCCGCGGACCAGGACATGATGTAACCGGATCGATTCACGGCCGGATCATAGATTGACAATCCAAGCACCAGGACCGGGACGGTGATGAGCATGAGCACCGTCGCGAAACGTCGGATGTTTCGACGACGGGGCGAAGTGGCTTCGCCCCCCAGTCTTCGCCAGTACCACGCCAGAATCACCATGATTACAAGCGCGAATGGAATCGTGACCGCCGGGCTGACGTGAACAAGAGCAAGCATCACAGACTGATCCTGAACCGCTTTATCCAATCAGGCAGTTTCCGCATGGGCAGGCCCATCACCGTGGCCGGATCGCCTTCGCAGGAAATCGGCCAACCGGCCTCGATCCGCTCGGAAAGATTGTAGCCGCCCGCCTTCCCGCGCCATTGACCGGAGGCGATGTACTCCTCGATCCGGCGTTCTGATACGTCCCCCACAGTTATCCGGGCCTGATCCACGGTCAGGAACCTCCGGCCCGTCGGGAACGCGAGAAGACACACTCCCGTCATCGTCCGGTGAACCCGATTGCACATCCTCCGGATCATGTGCGTCGCCTCATTCGTATCCTGCGGCTGGCCGAAAACTTCATCTTCACACACGCAAAGCGTGTCGGCGCCGAGTATGACCCGGATCCGGACAGACTGGGCGACAGGATCGGAATTCAGGAGATCCGATACCCGACGGGCCTTGAAATACGCCAGAGCCATCACCCAGAGTTCGGGTTGAACACTTCCCTTCGTCAGATCCGCATCGTCAAGATCAGACGGCTTGACCATGACCTCGACGCCGGCCTCTTCCAACAGGCGGCGTCTTCGGGAAGATCCGCTGGCCAGCCAGATGGGAACGCTGGTACTCAACTCGATGATTCCTCCACGAGGGGATCATGACGGGCCGTGGCGCGCTTGTGATTCGAAAGTTCCTTGTCAATCTGCGTCAGCACATCGTCAACTTCGATCAATCGCATCAGCGAATCCCCGAGACGGGAGTCCTTGTAATGATTGGCTAGGTTCGGCTCGGGTCGTTCGGATCGGACCACGGTTTCCGGGCGACCGTAAGGTCCGACGCGCGCCGGGTCGGTCGGGCCAAACAGTCCGACGCAGGGTCGATCAAACCCCACCGCCATGTGAAGCGGGGCTGAATCGTTGGCGACAACAAGATCAGCATGTTCGAGAATCGCCATGGTTTGTCCAATGCTTGTCTTGCCGATCAGATTGTGGATGTATCCGCGGGCATGATCACATTCAGCATGTAATGTTGTCGCTTGCGATTCCTCTCCCGGAGCACCGATGAGCACGATATGCCGGTAGCCGCGCGAAGGAAGTTGGTTGATCATGATCTCGAATCGCTCGATCGGCCAGCGTTTGGAGGGCCACCGGCTGGTGGGGGCGACCACGACGTAGGGCTGATCGCCAAAGTCAGATTGCCTACGGCACTCTGACCACCAGGTCTGATGTTCGAGCAAGGCAAACAGCTTCAGGTCATACACCGGCTCAAGGCCAAGATGAACGATCAACGCCATCATCTGGTCAACAGTGTGGGGCAGGTTTGGCGCGGGTACTCTGTCGTTCGATCCCAGCCAGGCAAATTCTCGGGCGGAGCGGAGACAAACCCGGTGTCTGGCACCGGTGATGAAGCTGATCAATCCGCTGCGACCGAGTCCCTGGCAGTCCAGAACAAGATCGTAGCGGGTACGACGAACGCTGATGAACCAGCGGAGAAGATCCCGGGCGATGCGGGGGTTTCTCCACCAACGCCCGAACGTCTTTCGAGGAAAGACAATGGCCTGATGTAACGCGGGATGACCTTCAATTGCGGGCAGAAAATCTTCCTGTACCACCCAGTCAATCATCGCTTCTGGATAAGCCTGATGCAGACTGACCAGGACCGGCACCGTCCGACAGACGTCCCCCAAGGCACTGGGACGAATGAGCAGGATTCGCGATGGGGGTGGGTCGGGGTTCATATTTCAGTCGTTTCGGTCTTCTCACTAACACGTCATTCCGGCGGAATAATACAAGTTAGGTCTCATAAACTGCTCGATCAGGATTCAGACGGCCATTGTGCCTCCCGATTGGATGAAACTACTCGACTCTTTTTGTCGTAGCAGTATATATTAAGGGTATGGCTGAATAGCTGTCACTCAGGGAGCCGATGGTCGTTTCCTCGCCAGACAGATACACTATTTTTGATTCGCGCAGGGAGTGAGCCAGCGTCTGAGTTGACATCCACTCAAGGATGAGGCCTTATACCGCCTTTCCCCCGGCAACTGGCTAAAAAAGAGCATTTCGTATCGTGACGAAACCAAACCCCCAGCCTGCCTCGACCCGATCTCATGTTCAAGACGATGAGTCGCTTGTGAATAAACATTCCCAGAAGAAAGGATCCGGTTCCGGCCCGTCAGACGCCAGTGTGTCCGACGCGCAGCAGGCTTCCGCTGCCTCCTCATCGTTTACCGCTCCGACCGGATCGAAGCGTAAGGACACTCAATCGGAAGGCACCACCACCGGCGGTTTCGACACCATGCTGGGCAAGATCATGGTGGAGAGCGGCATCGTTACCACCGAGGAACTCGAACTGTGCAACATCAAACTCCGTGAATCGATGAACACCGACCTACCCCAGACTCTGGCGGATCTGCTCGTAGACAACCATTACGCCACCGAACACCAGATCAACCGGCTCCAATCGGAATTTGAAGCCCAGAAATCCAGTCAACGCATTCCCGGCTACAAAATTCGAAGGAAAGTGGGTGCCGGTGCGATGGCCACGGTCTTCCTCGCCCATCAGATCAGTCTGGATCGAAGTGTGGCGATCAAGGTGCTACCCAAGAAATTCTCCGATAATACCAACTTCATCAATCGCTTCTATCAGGAGGGGCGAGCCGCGGCGAAGCTTAATCATCCCAATATCGTCAGTGCATTCGACGTTGGCAAAGCCGGGGAGCATCATTATTTTGTCATGGAGTATGTGGACGGCCCGACCGTTTATGACTTGATAGTCAAGAAAAAACGGATTCCGGAAGCCGAGGCGGTGGAGATCATCCGTCAGACCGCCTTGGCCCTACAACATGCGCATGAACGTGGCTTCATCCATCGCGATATCAAGCCCAAGAATATTATGGTTTCCTCCGACAAAGTCGTGAAACTCGCGGATCTCGGCCTCGCCAGAGCTCTTTCTGATAAAGAAGCAGCCAAAGCCGAGGCGGGCCGGGCCTACGGCACACCGTACTACATCAGCCCGGAGCAGATTCGTGGGGACGAGAATATCGATCAAAGGGCTGACCTCTATGGGTTGGGTGCTACTTTCTATCACATGGTGACGGGCAAGGTGCCTTACACCGGCAAGAACCCCTCAGATGTCATGCACAAACATCTGAAGAGTGAGCTGGTCCCGCCCGATCACCGAAATCCGGAATTGTCAGCCGGTTGCGCTCAGGTCATCGAAATGCTATTGACGAAAGATCCGAAGGACCGCTATCAGAGCGCCACGGACCTTATCAAGGATCTGGAATTGATCGCGAGTGGCGACCCCCCCTATTTCGCCAAGCGGGAACTCGATCTGAAGCAGGTTGAAAGCCTCACCGGCGAAATTAAACCGGAGATTGTCAAGAAAGATTCTGGTTATGAAAAGGCCAGGAAAGAGCGTCTCACGAACGTTCTCATGATCGTCAGTGCCGTTCAATTCCTCATTATCATTGTCCTCATCGCTTTTCTTGCGAACTGATCGGGGATTTCCTGTCCCAAAGAAGACGGTTGATTCGACCCTCATCGGGGTTTGCGCCATAACATAGCCTTATGGAAATTTACATCGACACCGCGAATATCGACGAGATCCGCGAAGCCGCCAGTCTGGGCGTACTGGACGGCGTGACCACCAATCCCAGCCTCGTGGCCAAGGAGGGGGTTGCTTTTCATGATCGCCTCACCGAGATCTGTGATGTGGTCAAGGGACCAGTCAGTGCCGAGGTCGTGGCGACCGACCATGACGGCATGGTGGCTGAAGCCGAGCAACTCCTGAAAATCGCCCCCAATATCGTGATCAAACTGCCATGTATCGTGGAGGGACTCAAGGCCTGCAAGACCCTTTCTGATCGCGGCGTCAAGATCAATATGACCCTTTGCTTCCAGCCCCTGCAGGCTCTGCTTGTGGCCAAAGCCGGAGCGTATCTGGTCAGCCCCTTCATCGGACGGATCGACGACATCTCCGGCGATGGCGTGGAGTTGATCCAGCAGATACGCCAGATATACGACAACTATGGCTTCTCCACCAAAATTCTTGCCGCCTCTATCCGCCATCCCATGCACCTGGTTCAGATGGCGATGATCGGTGCGGATGTGGCCACGGTCCCCTTCAAGATCATTCAGCAGATGATGAAGCACCCGCTGACGGATGTAGGGCTGAAGAATTTCCTCGCCGACTGGGACAAGGGCATGGCGATGCTCAAGAAGACCGAGCCGGCGTTGGCCTGATTCTCAGTTCAGATTACCCTTCCTCCACCTCCACGATCATCTCCACTTCTACTGAAGCTCCCAGCGGCAAGGCCACCGATCCCACCGCCGCCCGTGCGTGTCGGCCAGCCTCTCCAAAGACATCCTGAAGTAGTTCACTGGCTCCGTTGGCGACTTCCGGCTGGTCAGTGAAATCGGAATCGGAAAAGACAAAAACCCCCAGTTTAACAATCCTCCTGATTCGATCCAGATCCCCGTTCAAAGTGTCGGCCAGGATCGCCAGGACATTCAAGACACACTGTTTTGCCGCCTCCTGAGCCTCATGGAGGCTGGTTTGTGAGGGTACTGGTCCGGTTGCGAATAGCTTGCCATCCCGAAAAGGGATTTGTCCGCTCACATAGATCAGATTGCCGGTTTTTACTGCCGGGACATAGGCCGCAACCGGCTTTGGAGCCTCGGGAAGGGTGATTTGGAGTTCCTGAAGGCGATCTTGGATCCTTGGCATGGTTAAATGCTCCAAGTTAAAGATGCTTTACGTCCGATTTTCTTTTACTTATCTGAATGTTCTTGCTTGACGGGCTGGGAAGTCGCAGTATGTTGAAGGTGTTGGTCAGTGACCAACATGATTCGTACGCGGCATAATGGGACGTATACCCTACATACTCTCATCTGTTGAATCTGCCATCATCAGCCGTTTTACGGCACATTGTCCCCGCCGCACGGGTCGACAATTTGAACCAGCCTTAGTCAAATCAGGATTCGCTGTCATGGTAAGGCAGTTGCGTCATCATCAGGGATGAATTTTCCTGTGCAATGGTCGATGCGACCAAATGACGTCGATTGAGAATTTCTGATCGAGGCGGGCCAGCCTGAACACACCGTTTTTCGTAGCGCGCCTGTTCAGTAGGAATGATGGATTCTTCTTAGCTGGTGTGAGAGTTGTTTTCACGGCATTTGCCGCTGCTCTCTCTCGCTTCATAAAGGCTGCTGGACAGGAAGACGGAGGCGTCTGCGAAGGATCAGGAGGCAGGAGCAACTGATTGCAGACCGAATGAGTTTGACGTTTCTGAGCCTGTGCGGGCAACGTTAGCTAACGTGTCCGCACAGTTTCACAGTTTGTGTTTGTTGTCGTCCGCAATTATTCATTCATACATTCATTCCTTTTTACTCGGAGATCGAAACCATGAAGCAAAGAAAAGGCTTTACCCTGATCGAGCTCCTTGTGGTGATTGCGATCATCGCGCTGTTAGTAGGCCTGTTGCTGCCCGCACTGGCCAAAGCCCAGCAAAATGCTCGTTCCCTCAAGGACAAGACACAGATCAAGCAGATTCATGCTGCGATGCTTGTTTATGCCAATGACACGAAGGAAAGGCTGCCCACCCCAGGCCTGATTGATCGTCTCCCAGATATGCAACTTGGCATAGATGTTCCCGGCGTGGGCGGGCACGATTACATACAGAATCACTCTGCAAACCTGTATTCGTACATGGTTTCCACCCAGTTCTTCGGAACCAAATTACTCATCGGCCCCACTGAGGTGAACCCGTTTATCACCGAATACGTCAACTTCAACTTCGATGCGTATGACCCCTCGAGCGACCAGTATTGGGATCCGGCTTTCAACGTCGATATTTCAGAGGATGATCCGGACGGCGTCCATGTCTCATACTTCCACTTGACCATCGTCGGCGAGCGTTGGCGAACCAAGTGGCGCACCGAATCCACCCACTCCGCCGCGGCTGTCATCATGGGATCACGGGGCACGAAGAACGGCGAAATCACAACTGACGAATACAGGTTATCTCAGACGCTCGAACTGCACGGCGCCAAGAATCAGTGGGTCGGCAACCTCGTTTTCCAGGACAACCACACTGAGACGGTTGTGAGCTTTTACCCCAACCAGGTCATTTACCAGCGTCAGGACTCCGGAACGCCGACACCCGACAACATTTTCGATGCGGAATTCAATGACTTCCCGTTGAATGGTGACGAGCAGGCCTCCGGCGACACGTGGCTGACGCTTACCGGCCCGGCCGGCCTGGACCAATACACCGCTACCGAAACATTCTACGATCCGTTGGTGCACTGATTAAGGAGTGTGAGCATTATGCGGCTTGGGCTTGTGGCCCAAGTCAGCGTCACACCGTGACAATGAATTACGAAATGTCAGAAATGACTTCTGAATTGGAGAACATACCCATGAACCGCAAGCGTGGTTTTACACTTATTGAATTGCTCGTGGTCATGGCGATCATCGCACTGCTCATCGGCCTGCTCTTGCCGGCACTCGCCAAGGCTCGGGCTCAGGCTAAACTGATCAAGGATGGTAGCCAGATCCGAGGTGTCCATCAGTCATGGCTTATCTTCGCACGTGAGTTTGAAGGCGTATTCCCGGTGCCGGGCGTCATCCAGCGGCAGCCAGTTAACCTCCCCACTGGTGGAACAGCAATCATGCCCGGTCGAGGCGACGAGAATAAGACCTTGAACACGCACGACAACCTGTATTCCGCATGCATCATGCAGAACTACTTCACGCCGGAACTCTGCATAGCTCCGACTGAACCGAGCGGCATGGTTTTCGTCATGGATACCTATAACTGGGATCTTTATAATCCCATCGACAATCTTTACTGGGATGATGATTTTTCTGCCGACCTGAGAACCGGCGCCAACTTCTCATACGCCCAGATGCCCATTGGCGGCAAGCGACGTAGGACCGAGTGGCGAGAGTCACTGAATGAAAAGTTCGCCATCGTCGGCAATCGTGGAGTCAAGAACGGAAGTCTTACGGAATCCGAATACCTCGGTTCCATCACCATTGAAACCCATGGTGGTAGAAAACAGTGGCTTGGCAATATCATCTATAATGACAACCATGTCGAGGTATCAAACACCTTCACTCCCGAAGGCCTGAATTACCGACAAGGCGGTCTCACCCAGTTTGACAATCTGTTCAAGAACGACATGGGTACCGGCCAAGCGAGTTACGGCGGACAGGACAGCTGGCTGGCAATCGTCAGTCGCATCATCGGCTCCGCATCCGGTAAGGATGAAGACCTTCTGGTCTTCACCCAATGGGATTGATTCGCGACCTCATCGGCGAACCCTCGCCTCATCCTGCCTGACGCAGGTATGAAGCGAGGATTTGATGACAAAGTACCAATGACATGGCCGATCCTCACGGATCGGCCATGTTTTTTACAAGTCCTCTCTCCACGCGTAATTTCTTCCCGGAAACGAAAAATATGTATCCTGCGAGTCCTCGGAGCGTTTGAAATCTATACTTAGAACAAGCATGGCTAGTCAACGTTGTCATCTTCACAGTATCCGGTGGCGTCCGATCCAGATCGTACTCTTTCTCATCACCTGTACGCTCATCGCCGCCCGCGAGAAACCGAGCCTGAACCAGGAGAATGCGGGTTCCACCCGTCAATCATCCTCGCCATCGCCGGGTTCGCCCCCACCCCGATCCGTTCCCTCTTCCCGCCAGGCGGAGCACATCGCCGTTCTCACCGTCAAGGGGGTTATCGATGGCGTGACCCTTCGGTCGCTGGAGCGACGCATCCGTACCGCGACCACCAACGGAGCCACCGCCATTGTCTTTGATATCGATACGCCGGGAGGCGAACTCACCGCCGCCCTCGACATCTGCAACCTTTTCAAGGATCAAACTATCACTCCCGCCAACACCGTCGCCTGGGTTCACCCTCAGGCGTACTCGGCGGGAACGATCATTTCCCTTGCCTGTCGCGAGATCGTCGTCGCTCCCAATGCGACCTTTGGTGATGCCGCTCCCATCAAGGTCATGCCGGGCGTAGGTCTGGTGCAATTGCAGCCTGCCGAGCGAGCCAAGACGGAGGCCCCGCTGCTGGCGGAAGTGATTGATTCCGCGCGGCGAAACCACTACGACGAGAAGCTCGTCCAGGCCTTTGTCAGCGTGGGAATTGAGCTTTGGCTCATCGAGCACACCCAGTCCGGCGAGCGCATCGTGGTGAACCGTTCGGAATACGGCACGGTCTTCGGTGAAGAACCGCCGGACCAGATAACTCCGGTGGCACCTCCCAAACCTGTCGAAAGCACGCCTCCGGTCCGCCCCTGGATCAGTGAGTTGTTTCAGGTGCCGGGTGAAACAGAGCAGAAACCGCCCTCGGAAGAAGAGATCACTCAACAGATAGAGTTCGACCAATTGCTACCCCCACTCCGTCAGCCATTGAGTAAGGCTGATCGGGGACAATGGCGACTCGTGACCCAGGTCATAACCAGTGATCGCCTTCTGACGGTCAAACCCGCGGAAGCCATTCATTATGGCCTGGCCACCAAGGTTATCGCGAATGACCAGGAGTTACTGGCTTTTTTCGGAGCCTTGACCCTGACCCGGTACGATCGTTCCTGGTCCGAAGTCCTTGTGCGATTTCTGATCAGTTTGCCCGTGCGGGCAGTGCTGATTGTCATCTTTATCGTGGCCCTGTTTATCGAGTTGGCGGCTCCCGGGGTGGGGGTTTTCGGAACGACGGCCATTATCTCTCTGTCCCTGCTGATCGGGGCGCCGTATCTCGCGGGTATGGCGCAGTGGTGGGATATCCTCCTGATCCTGCTGGGAATCCTGCTGGTCATGGTCGAGCTTTTTCTCATTCCCGGCTTCGGATTGGCCGGGGTGGCGGGAGTCGTCTGTTTGCTGGCCGGCATGGTCGGCACCTTTGTGTCCGGCGATCTCCAATCCACGGAAGGAACCGACCAGATGTGGAGTGGATTGATCACGACCATCATTTCTCTGTTTACCGCCGGTATCGTCATCTGGTTTGTTTCCCAGCGATTCCACAGCATCCCGATCCTCAATCAAGTCGTGCTCACTGCGAACCTCGCCGATCGGAACCAGACCATGTCCCCCGGCGGCGGGCTGCTGGAAGCCATGGGGGCCGCCTCGCAGCGGGCTCTGGAACCAGGGGATCTTGGTTTGGCGGAAACCGATTTACGACCGGCTGGCAAGGGGAAGTTCCACGACCGGATAATTGATGTAAAATCGATCGGAGAATTCATCGAGAGGGGTAAACCCATTTGTGTGGTCTCCGTCGGTCGATTCGTCATTGAGGTCGAGGAAACAAAAGCATGATGATGGCCCTGCTCGCCCAGGCTGGACAGATCGCCGCCACCGGTCCCGGCGATGATTCCTACATTTTCTGGGGAATAGTGCTGTTCGGTGTCGCGCTGTTGCTCTTGCTACTTGAGTTTTTTATCCCCTCGGGTGGCCTGATTGGTGCAATGTGCGCGATCGCCATCGTCGGCTCGGTGGTCTCTTTCTTCATGTACGACACGATGTGGGGGGTTGTCGCCATTGCCCTATACGCCCTTTTCGGCCCTATCCTGATCTTTTTCATGTTCAAGTTCTGGCTTCATTCGCCCATGGCGAAATGGATGATCCTCGGGGGAAACGAGCAGAATGAGAACGAATCCGGTGGCGAGGCAATGTCGCCGGATCAAGCACGACGCGAGCGAATGGAGGAATTTCGAGAACTCATCGGCCTGCACGGCGTCACTATCACTTCCCTTCGTCCCGTGGGCAAGGTCCGCATCGAAGGGAGGCGGATCGACGCCATGGCCGAAACCGGCATCATCGAGGCTGATACCCCCATCGTAGTGGTTGATGTGTACGACAATCAGATTAAAGTCCGCCCCGAATGATCAGGACCAGTCCCCGGTATTGATGAGAGTAGGACTCGGATGCCTCAGTCTCGCGAATGTGATACCCTATCGCCCCAGAGGCATGAATGTGCCCCAAATCCGTATCTCCGAAACGAGAACATTCTTTGAATTGAGTGAGGAAAGACAATGAATCCAGTGATCATCGCCGCTTTGATCGTCGCCGGCATCATCGTAGTGGTCGTTTTGTTCATGTTCGGCCAGTACGTCAGCCTCTGGGTTCAGGCCCTGCTCTCGGGCGCCCGCGTCAGTTTTGTGGGCCTGATCATGATGCGTCTGCGCAAGGTCGATCCCAAGACCATCGTTTTTAATCGCATCAGCGCCAAGAAGGCCGGCATGGAACTCTCCACGGACCAACTCGAAGCGCATTACCTTGCGGGAGGCAAGGTCACAAACGTGGTGCGGGCGATGATCGCCGCGGGCAAGGCGGACATCGACCTGCCTTGGGGGCGAGCGACGGCAATCGACCTGGCGGGGCGTGACATCCTCGAGGCGGTGAAGACCTCCGTCGATCCCAAGGTCATCGACTGCCCCCACCACACCTCCACCAAGAACACCATCGATGCCGTCGCGAAGGACGGCATCCAGCTCAAGGCCAAGGCCCGGGTGACGGTGCGGACCAACATCTCCCAGCTCGTCGGCGGGGCGACGGAGGAGACCGTCGTCGCCCGCGTGGGCGAGGGCATCGTCTCCGCGATCGGCTCGGCGGCCTCGCACAAGGCCGTGCTCGAGAACCCCGACGCCATCTCCAAGGCGGTGCTCGCCAAGGGGCTCGACGCGGGGACCGCTTACGAAATCCTCTCCATCGACATTGCCGACATTGATGTCGGCGAGAACATCGGGGCCAAGCTCCAGGCCGATCAGGCCGGGGCCGACACCAAGCGATATCAGGCCGAGGCGGAGAAGCGCCGGGCGATGGCCGTGGCCCAGGAAGCCGAATACCAGGCGGAGGCCCAGAAGAACCGTGCGTTGGTGATTCTCGCCGAGGCGGAAGTCCCCAAGGCCATGGCCGAGGCCTTCCGAGCCGGCCACATGGGCATCATGGACTACTACCGCATGAAGAACGTCGTCGCCGACACCTCCATGCGTCGTTCCATCGCCGGTGACAGTGACAGCGAAAGTCGGTAATCCCTCCTCACCATTACGACAAGCGCAATCTCACCCTTTCTCAACCCCGCTCGATTCGGGGTTCTTCATCGCCATCCCATTTTCGATGACTTGACGTTCCGGTATGATCCTCTGACCATGCCGACCCTTCATGTCGTCATTCCGGTCTATAACGAGCGCAACACGCTGGAACCGTGCGCTCGGCGCGTACTGGAGGTGTCGCTTCCAGAATCGTGGTCAATTCGAATCTGGATGGTGGATGATCATTCCGACGATGAGCATTTTGCGTTGGTTCAGCAGGTCTTTGACGACTTATCCGCAGAGAATCTCCCGGTGAGTCTTGATCGACACGAAGTCAACCAGGGCAAGGGCGCTGCTCTCCAGACCGGCTTCGATCGAATCCTCGCCGCTTCGCCCGCTGATGATGACCTGGTCGTGATTCAGGATGCGGACCTTGAGTACGACCCGGGCGATTTTCCCGCGCTCATGCAACCGCTCCTCGAAGGCAAGGCCGATGCGGTGTTGGGCTCGCGCTGGGGAACGCATACGAAGCTCGTCGGACTCAAGCGGAAGATCCACGCCTGGGGAAACCGCACCCTGACCTTCCTGAGCAATGTCATGACCGGTTATCGTGTCAGCGATATGGAGTGCTGCTACAAGATATTTTCCGTCTCACTGCTGCGCCGCCTCAGGCCCATGCTCACCGAGCAGCGTTTCGGCATTGAGCCGCAGATGGTCGCTTCCCTCTCCCGTCTGAAGGCTCGGGTCACTCAGGTGCCCATCAGCTACGATCCGCGGGGTCTGGATGGGGGCAAGAAAATCGGCTGGAAGGACGGGGTGCGGGCGATCTGGGTCATCAGCCGCGAGCGTTTGCGCTCCCGTACCGTTGCCCCGTTTGAGACTGACCAGACATCTCTCGACCCGGTCACGCCGACGGACGCCGGTCGTGGCTGAGGGAGACCGTCAAACAACTCGATTCTTCACTCCCCGGCGCGTGCTGCTGCAACTGCTCGGGTTCAGCGTAGGCCTCGCCCTGCTGATATGGGTCATAAAAAGCGCGGCGGCCAACGGGCAATGGCAAAAAGTCTTCCAGGCCGATCCCAAACTCGTCATCGCCCTGATTTCATTTTCCCTGCTCAGTTCAATTCTCAATGGCTCGACATTCTGGATCACCGTCCAGCCGATCAAGCGTCTGCAATTCTGGCATATGCAGTGGCTGAACCTTGCCGGAAACATGCTCAACTACGCCCCCATTCGTCTCGGGGCCATCTCCCGCGTGATGTACCACCTGCGGGTGGACGGACTCACCCTGCTACAGATCACGGCCTGGTTCGGCATGATCTTTTATGTCCTCATGCTCGGGGTCGGCTCCTGTGTGCTGGCCACGCTGGCCAGACCCTCGATCGACTGGATCTGGGCGGCCATGGTGGTGGGGCAGATGATTCTCGGGGGCTTCCTCACCCGCTTCTTTGTCGGACACCCGCTCATCGTCAAGCACGGACGGGGCATCGATCGAATGCTCAGTGAGCACCGCCCGCTCTGGGGAGCGATGATATTGCGTCTTGCCGACATCGGGGCGTTCACCGGGCGGATGGCGGTCGCCCTGATGATTCTCGATATCACATTGCCCTACTCCAATATCATCATCCTCGCCCTGGTGGCTTTTCTTGCGCAGTTGGCACCGTTCGCACGTGTGGGCTTCCGGGAGTCCTGCGTGTGGTTGGTCGCAGCACGGCTTGGAGAAAGCAGTGGAGGCATTGGTGACAATGTCCCCTGGGAGCAACTCGCTCTCATCGAGTCCGCCGGGGAAGCGATCATTTTCATACCCGGCGGGGCCATAGCCCTGCTCTGGTATCGCAAACGCTGGCGAGAGAGCAGCAAGCCCACCGGCGGGGATTGATGCCATCGACCTTGCGCCAATCACCTGCTTAGTTGCTTGCTCTCAATACCTTAGCCGAATCGCGAAAATCCCCTGAAACGGCGGGGTTTTTCTTCACCCACGATCAGTGATCCTCCTGTACGCTACCACCATGAATACCATCAATCGACGATCGTTTCTGGCAGTCGCGGCGGCAGCACCCGCACTCTCGTATCTCCCCAGGACTCAGGCCCGTCCCGCCCAACCGGGCAGGGGCGGCCCAGTCTGCATCAGTTCCGGCAACGGCATTCCTGCTATCTCCAAAGCAATGGAGATGCTCCGCAGCGGCAGCGATCCGCTCGACGCCGTCGTGCATGGCGTGAAGCTGATCGAGGACGACCCCAACGACATGTCCGTCGGTTATGGCGGCATTCCCAACGAGAACGGGGTGGTGCAACTCGACTCCTGCGTCATGCACGGCCCGACGCATAAGGCCGGGGCCGTTGCCGCTATCGAAAACATCAAGAACCCGGCGATGGTCGCCCTCAAGGTCTGTCGGCGCACCGATCATGTGCTTCTCGTCGGCGAAGGTGCCAAGCAGTTCGCCCTCGCGCACGGCTTCAAGGAAGAAGATCTGCTCACCGAGCGCACCCGCAAGATCTGGCTCAAGTGGAAAGAGAACCTCAATCCCAATGACGACTGGCTCGACGATGATCAGCATATCGGGGCCCCCGGAAACGCACCCGGAAACGCCGGCGATTTGCAGTCCCGCGCCGAAGCCCTCGGTCTGCCGTTCCATTACGGCACGATTCACTGCTCGGCAATCGATGCGAACGGCGATGTCGGTTCCTGCACCACCACCAGCGGGCTGAGCTACAAAATCCCGGGACGCGTGGGCGACTCCCCCCTCATCGGGGCGGGAAACTTCTGCGACAACGCCGTGGGCGCGGGCGGGGCCACGGGACGGGGCGAAGCCGTCATCCAGTCCTGCGGCGGGTTCCAGGTCGTGCAGCACATGGCCAACGGCGACGACCCCACGGAGGCTTGCCTGAAGGTGCTCAAGTGGATCGCCGACCACACCCGACGCCATGACCTGCTCAACAGCAAGGGCCAACCGAACTTCAACGTGGTGATGTACGCTCTCCGCAAGGACGGCGCATACGGCAGCGCCTGCATGAGACGTGGCTCGCGGGCTCGAAACTTTGCCGTCCACAACGGCACCGGGGAAGCCCATCACGAAGAGTGCTCGTACTTATACGGGTGATTGAACAAATTACACTGCACCGGGTTAGGAGAATATCCATGCGTCATGTGAATCCCCTGAGTTTTCTGGCCGGTCTTGCGATACTGGCTGTCATCATTGTGCCAGCTTATGCCGGTGACGAGGCCGAAGGCTGGTCGGCGGAGCTTGCCCTGAAGGTCAAGCGGGTCGGCAACGTCCGGGTCTCGCCCGATGGCTCCCGGGTCGTCTATGAAGTCGGAATCGCCAAGCGTGAAGGCGAAGACAGCCAGTGGGTGACGCACATCCATGTGTCTGACCGCGACGGTTCCAACACTTTTCAGCTCACCCAGGGCAAGAAATCCTGCACTTCCGCGCAGTGGTCGCCGGATGGACTATGGATCGCGTTCCTCTCCGAGCGGGGCGGTGAAAAAACCAGCATCTGGCGGATCCGCACCGATGGCGGCGAGGCCGAGCGTCTCACCGAGGAAAAAGGCGGCATCAGCGGCTTCAAGTTCTCACCCGATGGATCGCAGATCGCATTCACCATGACCGACCCGCCCACAGAAGACGATGAGAAAAACACCAAGGAAAAGAGCGACGCCCGGGTCATGGATGAGAACTTCAAGTACTCCCGCCTGTATGTCATGCCCACCAAGGCCGACGAGTCCGGCGCTCGGCAAGTTCGAAAATTGACCGAAGAAAATTACAACGTCAGTGGCGGTTTTTTCGGCGGGGCCTTTGACTGGGCTCCGGACGGCAACGCCATCGCCTTTGTCCACACGAAAACCCCCAAGATCGATGACTGGCCGACCGCAGACATCTCCATCGTCGAGGTCACGTCGGGCAGCGTTCGGCCTTTGGTTTCCACCGGGGCGGCGGAGACCTCACCCACCTATTCCCCGGATGGTCGCTCCATCGCTTTTACCGTTTCCGATGATCCCCCCACTTGGGCCTTCACATCCCGCGTGCATGTGATTTCCCCCCGGGGAAGTGAATTCAAATCGCTCGCCGGCACATTCGATCGGCAGCCGAACATTCTCGGTTGGAACGAAAAAGGCGATGCCGTCCTCGTTTCGGAAGCACACCGGACGATGAACAGGATTTATCTGCTTCCCCTGGATGGCAGCAAAAGCGGTAATCTCACACCCCCCAGTTCCCTGATCGACAACCCGATTCTCAATCGCTCACGTCAATACCTCGGCTTCACGGCTCAGTCATCGAACCGACCGGCGGAAGCCTTCATCAGCCCCATTGCCTCCTATGGCAATCCCACCCAGGTCAGTCAGGTCCAGGACCTGCCCGACCTGCCCATCGGCGCAACCGAGGTCATCAACTGGACTTCCAAAGACGGCATGGAGATTGAGGGACTCCTGACCTATCCCGCACTCTATCGACCCGGAACTACGGTTCCCCTGCTGGTGATCGTGCATGGCGGCCCGACCGGGGTCTTTACCCAGAGCTTTATCGCCAATCGCGGGGCGTATCCCATCGCCGCGTTCGCCTCGCGGGGCTTCGCAATACTGCGATGCAATCCGCGCGGCTCAAGCGGATATGGCAAGGACTTCCGCTACGCCAACTACGACGACTGGGGCGGAGGCGACTACCAGGACATCATGAGCGGCGTCGATCATGTGATTGAAATGGGCGTCGCCGATGCCGAGAGGCTCGGCATCATGGGCTGGAGCTATGGCGGCTACATGACAAGCTGGGTCATCACCCAGACCGATCGCTTCAAGGTCGCATCCGTGGGGGCGGGGGTGACCAACCTCATGTCCTTCAACGGCACGTCGGACATCCCCGGATTCATTCCTGATTATTTCCACGGCGACTCGTGGGAAAAGCTCGATGCCTATCGCAAGCACTCGGCCATGTTCAACGTCGGAGGCGTCACCACCCCCACCCTCATCCAGCACGGCGAGAAGGACGTCCGCGTCCCCATCAGCCAGGGCTATGAGCTGTATAACGCCCTCAGGCGTCAGGGCGTGGAGGTGAAGATGGTCGTCTATCCCCGCCAGCCCCACGGCATTCGCGAGCCCAAGCTCCAGCTCGACGCCATGAAACGGAACCTGGAGTGGTTCGATCGGCTGCTGGACGATTAGGCCGCGATAGCAAAGAAACGGGGTTTGAGCCCTATCAGCAAATATCCGCAACCCGGGGGGTGGTCATTTTGTCTAAAAGACGGTGAGAAATCTTCCCTCGCCGGAGTCTCCGGACTCGCTTCACGCCCCATCCGCGAGAGCGGGTGTTTTCCCTACACCCCAGGTCAAGCTCAAGGATACAGCCATGTCACATTTTGCCATCACCCATTCACCCCCACATATGCGTCGAGGCTTTCTTCGCATCGCAATGTTCGCTTTCTGCGTCCTGATAATGGTCGCCTCTTCGGCCCGAGCCCAGAGCGTACCTGATGATGATGCCCCTGAACTGACCATCATGCAGAAGGGCGCTCAGCTCATCAACCAGCAGAAATGGGTGGAGGCGATTGAATTGTTCGAGTCCCTCACCAAAAGCCAGCCCCAGAATGGCCTGGCGTGGATGCGTCTGGGCTACGCCCGTCATGCCAATGGCGATCTCGGTCAGGCCCTGCCCGCCCACATCATGGCGGCGGAGTTTCCCAACTCCGCCTCGACTGGAGCTTACAACGCAGCGTGTGTCTATTCACTGTTCGGCAACAAGGACAAGGCATTCGTCTGGCTGCAGAAGGCGATTGCCAAGGGGTTCAACAATGCCAGTCTCCTCAAGACCGATCCCGACCTCAATAACATTCGAGAAGATGCCCGTTTCGAGCAGTACGCAGCAAAGATCCAAACGGCCCCCGCCGGCAACACGCCGGGACAGGTCGTGTTTGTCCCCGATGATGATTCCTCAGAGACCGAGACTTCTGCAACCCAGCCGGAGACATATTCCTCAGGAAAGCCCGATACCGATTGGACGAGTCTCCCTCCCCGTCGTCAGTTTGATTTCTGGGTCGGCAAGTGGGATGCCATCAACGCGGTCGGCAAGAAACTCGGAACCAACGTCATCACTCGCCGTGAGAATGGCAACATCATTCACGAATCGTGGACCAGTGCTGACGGCTCCACCGGCCAGTCCATCAACTACTTCGATCCCGCCGACAAGAAATGGAAGCAGGTGTGGGTTTCCCAAAACGGCGGCATCGTGTACTACCACGGCAGCTTCAAGGATGGCGCCATGCACTACACGGGCGACAACATCAAACCCGACGGCACCAAAGTCCATGCCGAATGCACGCTCACTCCTCTCGAAGACGGCCGCATCCACCACTTCATCCGCCACACCACCGACGGCGGCGAGACCTGGACGAAGTACTTCGAAGGCTATTACGTGCGACAGTCCACCGAAAATTAAGTTCTCCTGACCACGCTTGGTCGGTTCAATCTCGACTGCGCCCCGACTCGCGCCCGAGTCGGGGTTTTCACGCGCCATTCGGACGACAGATACGAACTTTTCACGCTTTGACTGGTCTTACTCAATACCTTTCGACTATGCTGGATCACAAATGACCCCGGGAGTGTCCGGATGCACCCGAATTTCGAGGATTACTGGCAATGGTACGTGACAGCGTGGGTGCTGTACTCCCTGAGCGGCATGCTCTTGGCCTGGGCTCTGTTCTGGGATCGAGCCCGACGCAGGGGCGTGACCCGCTACCGCTGCCCGAAATGCTGGTACGACCTTCGGGGAATTAATGAGGCCATCTCCGAGAATACCTGCTGCCCCGAATGCGGCCGTAAGATCAGGTCACGCCATGATCTGATCC
>JADFSH010000117.1 GCA_022560875.1 Planctomycetota bacterium
ACCATATCCTCATGTCGCGTTTTGATGGCTACGAGAAAAGCATGCTGACGAAGCTGCTGGAGACCGACCGCAAGTTGTATGAGCACTGGACGCACGATGCCTCGATCATTCCGGTGAGCTGCCGCCCGTACTGGCATCACCGCTACAAAAAATCTGAAAAACGCATAAAGGAAAACGGCTGGTGGTACTCGAGACTCGGGGAGAACCCCCGGAAGTTGTGCAATCACGTACTCAAGCGGATTCGCGAGGAGGGTCCGCTCATGTCGAAGGACTTCGAGCACCGCGAGGGGGGGAACAAGCCCTGGTGGGGATGGAAGCCCCAGAAGGCGGCGCTGGAATATCTCTGGCACACCGGCAAGCTTGGGGTGACGCGGCGGGTGAACTTTCACAAGGTCTATGACCTGACCGAGCGGATGTTCCCCGACCATGACAATGGGCATCGCTTCGCCCGCGGGGAGATGATCGAATGGGCCTGCTCCTCCGCGCTACAGCGGCTGGGCGTGGCCGGTAGCGCCGAGATAAAGGGCTTCTGGGACTTGATCAAGCCCCAGGAGGCGAAAACGTGGTGTGAGGGTCAGGCAAGGAAAGGTGAGATCGTGGAGGTGCAGGTGCAAGGGGCCGATGGCTCCAGTCCCAAACTCTCCTACGCATTGCCGGACTGGAAAAAGAAAGTGAAAGCCGCTCCCCCCCCGCTTCAGCGCATGCGCCTGCTCAGTCCATTTGATCCGGTCATTCGTGATCGCAATCGCCTGTTGCGATTGTTTGGCTTTGACTATCGTTTTGAGGCGTTTGTGCCGGAGGCGAAGCGGAAATTCGGCTACTACGTGTTGCCTATTCTGGAAGGCGATCGGCTTGTCGGTCGGCTTGACCCGAAGTTCCATCGCGATTTGGGGACGCTGGTCATCCGCAAGATCTGGTGGGAACCGGGGGTCAAGGTCACCAGGAAACGCGCCAAGTTACTGGAGTGTGCGGTGGATCTGTTTGCCCGGCAGCTCGGGGCGGAGCGGTGGACATTGCAAAAATAAAGCCCGGGGATGGCTATCCTTGGGCTTTGACTATCTTTTCGTGGTTACGAAGACTTATCCGAACGCGCGGGGCAATCCCAGGATGCGCCGAACTTCGATCAATTGTCCCTGATGGATGCCCTCATGCCAGACCATCGTCGAGGCCAGGGAGGCGTGGTTGGGGCCGAACATCTCCATTTCCTCGGGCAGGGGCGAGGCGAGTTGTTCATCGCTGAGGGACTTGAACCAACCGACCACGAATTCGTGCGACTTGTTCAAAGCTTCCAGCAGTTCCGCCTTGCTCGGATAGTCAGCGGCATCATCAGTCGGCGTCGAGCCCATGCCGAATAGCGTTTTGTAGTTCTCCGGAAGGACACTCTCCTGGCCGTGGAGTTTGATGCAAAAGGAGTCGTTGGCATAGGCGAGGTGCCCCAGGATCCACGCGGCGTGATTGGCCTTTGGTCCGGAGCGGGTCGTGAGCTGCTCGTCGGAGATGCCTTCGGCTAATTTGAGGATCGCGCCGTGGGAAAACGCCAACGCCGCGAGGCCGGGGTCAATGGGGGAAAGCGTCGAAGTGGTGGTCATGGATGGATCTCCTGTTTGATAATGGTAGTTTGATTCAGTCACGGGCGCTTGATTGCTGGACGGGGCGGGCATTGTTCTTGAGCAAATGATTGACGTAGTCTTTCAGGCTGGCGATGGCGGCATCGAAGGGCTCGATCGAGCGATAGGCCCGGGCCTGCATGATGCCCCCTTCCATAACGGTCAGGAAGAACGAAGCAAGCTCTCCAACCTTGACATCCGGACGCAGGTGATCTCCGGCCTCTTCGAGGCATTGGCCGACCGCTGACTTCCAGTTGTCGAAGTTCTCGCCGCATAAGCGACGGACTTCCTCGTGGCGGTCGGCAAGCTCCAGGGCGATGTTACCGATCGGGCAGCCCAGGGTGCAGTTGGTCTTGATGAGCATGTCGCGATACTTCTCCAGCAGTCCGAAAACCTGATCCAGCGGATCTTCGTATCGCTCGAAGACCGGGGCCATGAGCGCTGGCTTCATGATTTTCTTGTACTGCTCCAGCACGGCCAGGAGCAGGTCTTCCTTGGCGGGAAAGTAGTAATAGAGGCTACCCGACTTCGCCTCCGCCTCCTTGAGGATCTGGGCCACGCCAGTGGCCCCGTAACCCTGTTCGTGGAACAAGCGCATGGCGACCTCGATGAGGCGGTCTCGGGTTGTTGCGGTTTCGGGGCTCATTGGGACTTAGTTGAACGATCAATAAAATACCTCATACATATCGATCCTGTCAACTTGAGGCTATTAAAATCGCAAAAAAGCCCCTCCTGATCACCTGAAGGCGGATCGTATCGCCGATACCCCTCTCCCCTTCCCACCTGCGGAGGCTTCTAACGATGCCTCTGCTAGGATGATCTTGAGTCCTATTTCCCTATGTCCGATCCCACTGCCAACATGCAGCCGTTACCCTCTCAGCCGAGATTCGTCCGCTGGGCGGCGGGGATCTTCGTGCTCGCCCTGCTGATCCGGCTCATTCACGTGTTTCAGATTAACTCCGAGCCCCTATTGGGGGTGCTGATCAACGAGAGTTTTCTCTACCACCAGTGGGCCGTGGAGATTGCCTCCGGCAACTGGTGGGGACAGGAGGTCTTTTCCCAGTCGCCGCTGTATCCCTACTTTCTGGGCATCATTTACATGATTTTCGACGAGAGCTTGATCGGGGTGAGGGTTTGTCAGTCTTTGCTCGGCGCCATGTCTTGTGTCCTGCTTGCCGACACCGGACGACGGCTCTTCTCGAAATCCGTGGGAATCCTGACCGGGCTGGGGCTGGCGTGTTACGCCCCGTCAATTTTCTTCGATGGGCTCATCGAAAAATCAGTGCTCGATCTTTTTTTTCTCTCCCTGATGTTGTGGTTGATCGGGAGGCTCATGATCGAGCCTGCGGGAAAGGCTTCGTGGATCGTTCTGGGAGTCACCCTCGGGGCGCTTATCCTGACCCATGAAAGCGCACTCATCTTTATTCCCGCTCTGCTGCTCTGGCCGGTCGTGCAATTTCGAACGCTCGGGCGACAGAGACTGGCCATGCCCGTGGCCTTGATCATCGGGCTGGTGGTTGTTCTGTTCCCCGTGGCGATGCGCAATCAGGTCGTGGGCGATGAGTTTCACCTCACCAACGCGCTGATGAGTACGAATTTTTTTATCAGCAACAACGAGAATGCCAACGGCATGCACCAGCCACTACGCCCGGGGCGCGGCACATCGAAATACATCCAGGCGGATGCGAAAATACTTGCCGAGCAGGAAGTTGGCCGGGAGCTGTCGCGATCGGAAGTTTCCCGGTACTGGACGAAACGGGGCCTGGGTTATGCGGCCTCGAATTCCGGGGCCTGGATGGGATTGGTGGCCTCGAAATTCGCAATGCTCTGGCATGCTTCGGAAATGGTTGATGCGGTAAGCCTGGAGTCGTATCAGCAACACTCCTGGCCGTTGTGGCTGTCGGGGTTCGTGTGTCACTTCGGCATACTCGCGCCCCTGGCGTTGCTTGGCATCATGTTGACGTTTGAAAAGCGCGCCACCCTCTGGTTGCTGTATCTGATGATCACGCTTTATACCTTGGGGACGGTGATGTTCTTTGTGTCGGCGCAAGATCGCTACCCGCTCGCGGCGTTTCTGTTTCTGTTTGCCGCGGCGGGGGTGATCGAGCTGCCCCGTCGGTGGGGGAGCCTTTCCGCGGTGAGAATCGCTTGGGGTGCCGCCGCGACTCTTTTTGTCGCGGCAATTTCCAATCAACCGGGGCTTGTGCCCGGTTTCTCCAATGTCAGTCATCACATTCTCGGAGTGAAAGAGTCGAATCTCGGCAAGACGCTTCTTCTTCGTGGTGATCTTGAAGGGGCAAAAACGCATCTTGAGACTGCGGTACAAGCGGTCCCGGAGTCAATCGAGTATCTCAACAGACTCGGGCAGCTATTGCAGTTACGTGGCAACGCCGCTGATGCGCAGACGCAGTTTGAGAAGTCACTGCGGCTTGATCCGGATTCAGCCATGTCGCACTCGCTGCTGGGAGTCCTCCATTTCAGTGAGGGCAGGCGGGATGAGGCGGTCGCGGAGTTGAGACGGGCGGTTGATCTCGACCCCACGCATGAGATGATACATGTGAACCTGGCGAATACGCTTGCCGGCCTGGGGGAACTGGACGAGGCGATCGATCATTATCGTGAGGGGATTCGCCTTCGAGAAAACTACGCTGAAGCGTATAACAATCTCGGCTCCGCGCTGGGCAAGCGGGGTGAGATGAGCCTGGCCGAGCAGGCCTTCAGACAGGCGTTGGATTATTTTCCCGATTATCCCGAGGCGCATCTCAATCTCGGCCTCGCCTTTCACGCAACCGGGCGGATGGATGAGGCGCAGATACATCTTCTGCGCACGGTTGCGTTGCGCCCCGACAACTTCAGGGCCCACAATACGCTGGGCGTTATTTACGGAGCGCAAGGCCGGCATGAGGAAGCAGGTCGTCACCTGGAAAAATCGCTTCAACTCCGGCCGGATTTCGCGGAAGCGCACTTCAACTATGCCATCGCCCTGAACAACTCCTCACGACAACAGGATGCGCTGTTGCACGTGCGGGAGGCGGCCCGGCTCAATCCCTCTCATCTTCCGGCCAGGAATTACCTCGCGGGCATGCTCGCCACGCACCCCGATCCGGAGATCCGCAATCCCGAGCAGGCGATCCGAGTGGCCGCAGACCTGGTGGAAGAGACCGGCAGGCAGATTCCGATGTTTCTCGACACGCTGGCGGCTGCGCATGCTTCAGCGGGTGATTTTACTCTGGCGATGGAGATTGCCGGGGAGGCGGTCGATATCGCGATCACCGCCGGGGAGAATGAACTTGCCGAAGACATCAGGACGCGATTGCATCTGTATCGTGAAGGTCGTCCCTTTGTCTCTGAAAGGAAGTAAAGCAATACGAAACGAAATGGAACTACCGTCGGGAAAGTGTTTTCCTGGATGAGGGCGAAAAAGTGACGGTGGCCGGAGGCCCGGTCTATCGGATACGATACCGGTGATTGGATCAACAGACCTGACGGGGCGATAGACATGAGAGAAGTCGGCTTATGACCTACTACGAAAATGTTCTGGACCTGATCGGCAACACCCCCCTGGTGAAACTCAACCGGCTGGTGGATGAGAGCAAATCCGCCCGCGTGCTGGTGAAAATGGAGCAGCTTAATCCCGGCGGGTCGGTGAAGGACCGCATGGCTTTGCATATGGTCCGACGCGCCGAAGAGGCGGGGCTGATCAAGCCCGGCGACACGCTGGTGGAATCAACCTCGGGCAATACCGGCCTGGGCCTGGCGGTGACCGCGGCGGTGAAGGGCTATCGCAGCATCTTCACCATGCCCGACAAGATGAGCAAGGAAAAGATCGACATGCTCAAGGCCTACGGGGCGGAGGTCATCGTCACCCGTACTGATCTGGATCACGACCATCCAGACAGTTACGTGATGGTCGCCAAACGCATTGCCAAAGAGACGCCGGGCGGGTTCTATACCGATCAGTACTACAACATGCACAACCCCGAGGCGCATTACCTGACGACGGGGCCGGAAATCTGGGAAGCGACCGACGGCAAGCTCGATGCCCTGGTCGCCGGCATCGGTACGGGAGGGACCATCTCCGGGGCGGCCAAGTACATCAAGGAAAAGGCCAAGGAGGTCGGGCGCGAGGTGTTCGTCGCCTGCCCCGATCCCGAGGGAAGCATCTACAAGGAAGAGTTCGAGACGGGCAAGCACTCCCCCCCCGGCATCTATCGCGTGGAGGGCATCGGCCACGACTTCCTTGTCGGCACGCTCGACTTTTCTGTGATCGACGACGTCTTTAATGTCTCTGACAAGGATTCGTTCCTCACCGCCCGTCGCCTCGCCCGCGAGGAAGGCATTTTCTGCGGCGGCTCCACCGGGACCGCGGTCTTCGGGGCCTTGCAGGTGGCGAAAAAGCTCGGCCCCGGCAAGCTCGTGGTGTGCATTCTCGCCGACTCCGGCGATCGCTACCTCAGCAAGTGCTTCAACGACGAGTGGATGAAGGACATGGGGTATCTCGATGATGAGCAGCGACTGGGTACGGTCCGCGAGGTCATGCAGTTCAGGAAGGGCACGGTCGTGTTCGCCTCTCTCGATGAGACGCTCGCCGACGTCGCCCATCGCATGAACGAAAAGGGCATCTCCCAGATGCCCATCGCCCAGACCAACGGCGGGCCGATGCTGATGATCCACGAACTGGATCTGCTTCAGAACCTCGTCAACGGCCGGTGCCGCCCGACGGATACCGTCGAGCGTGCCGCCCGCCCGATGCAGGGTGAAGTGACGATGGACGACTCGCTGGGCAAGGTCCAGAAGATCTTCGACGCCAACAACATCGCGGTGGTGATCGAGGAGGATAAGATCGTCGGCATCATCACCAAGATCGACGTGGTCGAGTTCCTCGCGGCGAGAAGTTGATAAGAAAAGGGACTAGGGACTCCGCCCCGGCGGATCTTCGATTGGCATTAGGCATTTGGGGGGGGAGGTGGCACGGGCATCTTGCCCGTGCGGATGAATGTTACGAGCCGGAAGCGCAAGCGCCCGGTCCATTAGGCGATCGCAACTAATTTATGCTCATCATCCCTCAGCTCAATGTGATACTATGAATGTCCGCGTGATGGAATGACTTTGCTCAACACTTCTTCGAGGACCGGGCATGGCGTGGCTGCTGGATGTGGGTTTCTGGCTTATTGGATTGGCCCTGACGTTCCTTTTCGGAGCGTGGCTGTTGTGGTTCGGGTTGTGGGGCAGCCGCAGCAAGGGGAGGCCTAGATGCCCGAAGTGCTGGTATGACATGCAGGGGGCGCCCCTGGAAGGGGCGGGATCAACAGTCTGTCCGGAGTGTGGTAAGGATGCGGGGGATCGAAAGCGACTGTTCAAGAACCGGCGGAGATGGTGGGCGGTGGTGATCGGAGCGGTGTTGATCGCTCCGACGGCGTTTGCGCTCAATGTGATGTGGGGCTGGAGCCGCGAGCAGGCTGTGATCGCATCGACCAAGTCGGAGGAGCCGTATCCTTATGGGGTATCCATAGCGCCTCCATGGCTACAACTGCGGCTGCCGGGGTCATTTGGAAAATACTTCGTTCGTCGAACGTCACTAAATACCAACATCGTTGACGACACGAGTCTCCGGCAAGTGATGAAGATGAAATATCTTACTCGTCTTCGTATGAACAATTCAAGCATTACTGATGAAGGGATCGACCTGTTCTTTCGATTTCCTGCCCTGTCCGAACTGCACTTTAGCTCATCCAAAATAACCGATGTTGGCTTGGAAAGACTTCTCCATATTCCAGCCTTGCAGGCGCTGGCCCTGAGTGGCAATCGAAATATCACAGATGCGGGTCTTGCGTCACTGGCCGGGAATTCATCGCTTCAATCGCTCGGACTTGACAACACCCTTGTCACCGATGATGGCCTGAGGCAACTTACGGGATTAATTCATCTGAAAAGCCTCAACCTGAGCGATACTTCCATTACGGATGCGGGGGTAAAAATTGTGTGTCGTGAGATGCCTGAAGTGGTACAGCTCTTTCTTGGGGGGACGAACATGACTGATGAAGGCATGCGTTATATCGGGAATTTGAAAATGCTAAAGACACTTCAGATTTCAGAGACATCGATTACTGATGCCGGATTGATTCAAATTACGGATCTGGAATCTCTTGAAATGCTGATTCTCACCGGGACGAATGTTGGTGATGCCGGAATGGAAAAGTTGTCAGGTTTGAACAACTTATGGTACTTGTCGATTGAAAATACCGGGGTCACTCATGTCGGACTTGCTCAACTCAAGAATCTTCCAGAACTGTCTTTCCTTCAAATTGACGGCGAGCAGATAACCAGGGAGGCAATCGATCACATCAATTCGCTTCCTTCACTCAGCCGATTATTACTCTGGGGCGAGTCTGTAACTGATGATTGTCTATTGCTAGCCAGTCAACTGGTTGGTCTTGAGGATCTCTTTCTGGACGAAACGCAAATCACAGATAGAGGATTAGAGCATTTGGTGAACATGACCAAGCTGAGCGATCTTTTCATATGGGAGAATGACAAGATTACGGATGCCGGACTTGATCATCTCGCGGATATTCCCCAATTGCAGAGTTTAATTATTAGTGGGCTCGGAAAGATCACACCTGCTGGTGTCGAAAAGCTTCAACAGGCTCGACCGGCATGGCAAATCATTTACCTATCCGCCTCAGATGAGGCGGAAAATCCGGGTAAATGAGATACTGCTCAACCCTGCGGGGATGATCTGGATTTCTGCACCAAGAGAAGCATTTTCCTCTGGCCCCCACCCTCATCAAAATCGTACTATCCTGTAGCTCCGTCCCCGGAGGGCTTGTTCCCAAAGGGTGGGGCGGGATAGATGACAGGCACCAGACCAGGAGACCCACATGGCTGCTAGTGACATCGGACAGATTGAAGCCGCCGCGGCGAAATTTCGCGAGGACTATAACGCCACCAAGACCGAGATCGGCAAGGCGATTGTCGGCCACGAGGAAGTCGTGAATGGCATCCTGACCTGCCTTTTCGCAGGCGGTCACGCCCTGCTGGAGGGCGTCCCCGGCCTGGGCAAGACCCTGCTCATCAAGAGCCTTTCCGAAGCCCTGCACCTGGATTTCAAGCGAATCCAGTTCACCCCCGACCTCATGCCCGCGGATGTGACCGGCACGACCATAGTCGTCGAGGGCGAGCACGGCCGCGAGTTTCAGTTCCGCAAGGGGCCGATCTTCGCCCAGATCGTCCTTGCCGACGAGATCAACCGGGCCACCCCCAAGACCCAGTCTGCCCTCCTGGAGGCGATGCAGGAGAAATCCGTGACGGTGGGCGGCACGACCCACAAGCTCGACGAGCCATTTTTCGTGATGGCCACCCAGAACCCCATCGAGCAGGAAGGCACCTACCCCCTGCCCGAAGCCCAGCTCGATCGTTTTTTCTTCAAGCTCGAGGTGGGATATTCCAATCGGGAGGAGCTTTCGGAAATCGTCAATCGCACCACCGCGGGAGACCAGCCGGAAATCCAGCAGGTACTCGATGGTCCCACCATTCTCGCCCACCAGAAACTCATCCGCCGCGTCATCGTCGCCCCGCACATCCAGGACTACGCGGTGCGCTTGGTTCTCGCGACCCATCCGGGGGGCGACCTTGCCCCGCCGGTGGTCAACCAGTTCCTGAGGTTCGGGGCCTCGCCGCGGGCCGCCCAGGCGTTGATTTTGGCGGGCAAGGTCCGGGCCATGCTTGAAGGCCGGGCCAATGTTTCCGCCGAGGACGTTCGCACTATGGTCCTGCCCGCGATGCGGCATCGCCTCCTGCTGAACTTCGAAGGCGAGGCCGAAGGCATGTCCACCGACACCATCCTGCAGAATATCGTGGACACCCTGCCCGTGGATGTGGGGGTTGGGGTGGGGGCGGCGTGAGGGATGGTGGCAGGTAGCAGGTGAGTAGGAACACCATGTCAGTTATTACCACCCGCGAAATCACGAAACGCTATGGGAGTCGGATCGGGGTCGATCGCATCAGTCTTGATGTGCCGGAGGGTTCGATTTTTGGTTTCCTCGGCCCCAACGGTGCGGGGAAGACCACGGCGATCCGTCTCATGCTTGGTTTTCTGCGTCCCACGGAAGGCAAGGCAAGCATCTTCGGGCTTGACTGCTGGAAGCAGAGTCATCTCATCAAGCGCGAGGTTGGCTACGTGCCGGGTGATATGCGGTTGTATCCGTGGCTGACCGTCCGTCGAGCGCTGCGCATCGCCCGAGGAGTGAGGCGTGAGGACATGACCCGTCGCGGGCTCACCCTGGCTGATCGATTCCACATTGATCCGGATCTTGTCGTGAGAAAAATGTCGCGCGGCATGCGCCAGAAACTGGGCCTGATCCTGGCTTTGGCCCACGAACCGAAACTGCTGGTGCTCGATGAACCGTCCAGCGGTCTCGATCCGCTCATGCAGGAGAGTCTCAGTACATTGCTGCGCGAGCGTGCGGGCCAGGGATGCACGGTCTTCTTCTCCAGCCATACGCTCAGCGAAGTCGAGCAGCTTTGCGATCGCGTGGCCATCGTTCGCGCCGGCCGCATCGTTTCGGATGAAGCACTTGATGATCTCCGCCAGCGCGCCCGGCGCGAGCTTGTCATCCGTTTCGCCACCGCCGGTGACGCACAACGCATCGAACCCCCGGCATTCTTCCGTCTGATCAGTCGTGAGGGCGATCGATGGACCGGCGAACTTGACGGCGAAGCGGGCCGGCTGTGCCAATGGATGAGCGGACTGCCGATTCGAGATTTCACAATCGGCCTTCCCGATCTGAATACGATTTTCCGCGCGCATTATCAAGAGCATGATGGAGGGGCTGATTAATGCGGGGTATTTTCAGAAAAATCATCCGCGAAGTGTGGGTCGGCACGCTGCTGTTCGGCATCGCCTTCCTGCTCGTCGAGATCCTGCTGAATCTGATTTTGCCGCTATTGTTGGAGCAGATGGGTGACATGCTGGATCGCCTGCCCTTCATCAGGGATTTTCTCGGGGCATTGCTGGGGGTGGATGTGGAAGGCGAAATATCAGCCCAGATCATGCAGGCGTTCGTGTGGGTCCATCCCGTCGTGCTGACTCTGCTTTGGGCGCAGGAAATATTCTTCTGTACGCGGTTCCCCGTCGGGGAGATCGATCGGGGCACGATCGATGTGCTGCTGGGTCTGCCCGTTTCGCGGCGCAAGGTTTATGTCTGCGAAACGATTGGCTGGCTGACCAGCGGCTTGATCATTCTGAGTTTCGGCGCCGTCGGGTATCTCATCGGCTCGCGCGGCATGGATGTGGAAGCCCGACCCGAGTTTGGGTTCATACTGTTGGTCCTGCTGAATCTGTTTTGTGTCTATATTGCCGTCGGCGGGCTTGCGTACCTGGTCTCATCATTGTGTGATCGACGCAGCCGCGCGGTCTCGATCGTCTTCAGCCTGGTGTTAGGGTCATTTCTGATCAATTTTCTCGCCCGGTTCTGGCCGCCGGCGGAACCATTCGCCTTTCTCAGCGTTCTTGATTACTACCAGCCGGCCCAGGTGCTGAAGGCAGGTGCGATACCAATGGGAGATGTCGCGGCGCTTTTGGTTATGGGTACTGTTTCCTGGATCATCGGTGGGGAAATCATCGCGCGGCGCAACATCTGCACCACTTGATGCGAGTCATCTCACGGCAATGGGATTTCCGGGCGATCCCGTCGCCCCCTTGAAAGGCACCGGTGCGAAAATGAATGCGAATTCATAGGCCAGATCTTTCGCCAGTTCATCGAGGTTGAGATTTTCGAGGTTGTAGATGCCGTTTTTCTGCATGAGCCATTGGTGCGCCTCGAAGGGGCGATCGGGGTTCTCGCCGGGTACGGCTTCCATGCCCCAGTTG
>JADFSH010000001.1 GCA_022560875.1 Planctomycetota bacterium
GCCACCCGATCCCGACGCCGAGGAATTCAGTCGCCGGCCCGTCACCGCCGAGAACGTGGCCTTCATCCGCTATCACTATCGGAGTAACACGGACAACTTCCAGTTGCTCGACGTCGACACGGCCATCGATGAGGCCATGCTGTACCGGAACCTGGGCGGGCAATCGATGGTCGACGCCACCAACAGAACTCTTCAGCGCGACCCCGAGGGCCTTGTCCGCATCGCTCGCGGCACGGGGCTGAATATCATCATGGGTAGCCTGTATTACACCGGTGGCTCGACGAAATCCGAAGACGAGATCGTCGAAGAAAGCGTCCGCGAGATGACCGAAGGCGCCAACGGCACCGGCATCAAGCCGGGCGTGCTGGGGGAGGTCGGGTGCTCGTGGCCGCTGAGACCCAACGAGCGCAAGGTGCTGCGGGCCGCGGCGCGGGCTCAGCAGCGGACCGGCGCACCCATGCTCGTTCACCCCGGCCGCGATGAAGCGGCACCCATGGAAATCCTCGGGATCCTTCGCGATGCTGGCGCAAACTTCGACCACCTCATCATGGGGCACCTGGACCGGACCGTCTTTACCCGCAGCATCCTCAAAGAGATCGCCGAGACGGGCTGCTTCCTCGAGTGGGACCTCTTTGGGCAGGAGCAGTCACGCTACCGGTTCAACCCGGATGTCGAGATGCCCAGCGACGCCAAGCGAATGGACGACATCGCCTGGATCAGCGCCGAGGGCTATGGCCGGAAGGTCGTGATCGCTCAGGACATCTGCTTCAAGCATCTGCTCGTCAAGTTTGGTGGTCCGGGCTACTCCTACATTCTTTCGCAGATTGTGCCGCGCATGCGGACGCGAGGGTTCACCGAGGCGGCCGTGAACGACATTCTCGTGGAGAATCCCAAGGACGCGCTGACGTTCTTTACGCCACGAGAGGCGTGAGCGCCGACGTTGGGACGAGAAGGCGCAGACTAACAGGTCGCCCCGGACTCGATCTGATCGATCTTTTGGACCACCCGCAGCGGTCCGCCGCCCTCCGCGGTGGCCACGAAGAGTGGCATTGTCGCATAGCCGGCACCATCCAAGGTGAGCGGACCTGTCGCGGTCTCGATGGTCAAATCGACGAGGCCGGCAAGTCCCCCGGCCGCATCAGCGTCTCCGGACCGCTCCATGGCCGCCTTCAACGCCATCAACGAGTTGTAGTGGGTAAAGGCGACGTGTGTGACGAGCTCGCCGCCGGGCATCACATTGGCGCGTGCGACGAAGTCCTGGACAGCCGGGCTGGGATCGCTGGCGACGAACGGGACACATGTGATGATCGAGGCGCCAGGCACGAGCTGTGACGCCTGCCATTCGCTGAAGTCGAGATGCGCGAAGATCTTGCCCTCCGCGATCCCGAGCTCGACGGCCTGATTGACCGCGTTGACCGCGTAGGGTCGTGGATCCGCGTTCCAGATGATGTTGGACTCCACCTCATGAGCCCACCGCATCACCGCGCGGTATTCGCCGGGATGGTTTCCCAACACCGGAGTCGTGACCAACGCATCGCCAGTGTGGGCGCCACCCAGCGCACCGTACAGATACTCCGAGACCCTGCGGCCCGACGGGGTCCAGTTGGAAATCGAGAACGGCCGAGCTCGAAACCCATCGTCCAGATCGCCCAGATAGGCGCGGATCGACGGGACGATCTGCCTCGCCGTCGGGCCAAAGTGTTTTGTGATCGGGCCACAATAGGAGCCGTCGGTCCACAGGCCATGGAGCACCGGGACCGGCGCGTCCAACGCGTTGATGCGGAGGGTGATCACCCGCGGGGAGGCCATGAGGAAGCCGCTGACGATGGCCTCGCAGCCCTCTTCGGTGACGAGTGCCGTCACAGCGGACTGGGACGGCGGGCTCCCCCCGTCATCGCGGTAGATGAGCTCCACGGGCCTCCCGAGTAGGCCGCCCATCCCGTTGATCTCGGAGGCCGCAAGCTCGAGACCGAGCCGCATCTGTGAGACGTACGGCTCGGCCAGCTCATCCACCCCCTGTGCATCCACCTCGCTGACGAAGACTCCGACCTTGAGCGGTCTGGCTTGGACAATCGCGGGGAACCCAGTCAACGGGCCGGCCGCCGCAAGTGCCGCGCCCGCGCCGGCAATGAACTCACGCCGTGTTACGGCCACTCGGCTCCTCCCGGTCTACGGGGCCCCGTAACCCGGGTAACATCGAAGGTGATGAGGGGTCCTCGAAGGTGATGAAGGGTCGCTAGTTGATCACCACCGTCGCTTGCATCTCGGGGTGCAGGGCGCAGAAGATCTGGTATCTGCCCGGCTGGTCGAACGAGACGTCGAAAGTGCCGCCAGTGCCCAGCACACCGCTGTCGAACTGGTCGGGGCGGGGATCGATCGGCGATCCGGCTGTGACGGTGTGTGGCACTCCGTCGGCGTTGCCGAAGCGGATGGTCTCGCCCACCTTGGCCTCGATGTCGCCGAAGCTGAAGTTGATGATCGGTGCAGCCACCGCATCGTCGTCGCCGACGGTGCGGATCTCGAGCAGCCGTTCCGGCGAGGAGACGAGGGGCCAGATGCTGGCGTTGAACATCGAGAACACCCCACCCTGCGGATCGAATTCGGGCACGACGTAGGCGTGCATCATCCAGCTCGGGATCACCGGTATGAATTGACCGCCGCCCGCCCGGCACTCCTCCGCCGACGCGCTCACGGCGGTCACTTCGGCCTCACGATTGACAGCGTTCGCGTTCTCTATGGTGCCGCCGGCGCAGGTGTTGTGGTGCACGTGCCAGTTGTCGAGCTCGCCCGCGAAGGCGTCGGGATGGTCCTCGCTGAGCGCAATGTTGAACACCGCGCCGACGGGCTGGAAGCCTTCTTCGCCCACGAACGTGTCGCCGTCGCAGTGGCCGATGTCGAGCCTCGGGATCCGTTCACCACCCTCTTTGGCGAACAGAATCATCTGGGGGCGATCGGGGTTGAACGCGAAGCCGGCCCCGGGGTCGGTCACATGGATGCCCATATTGGAAGTCTGGGCGGAGGAGATCGACAGGCCCGCCGCGCAGGCGTCGTCGAGTGTCTCGTACTGCAAGACGGCGGCTTCGACCCGAGCGAGCTGGCCGAGTAACTCACCTAATGTGTTGCGGTCCATCTCGAGGTAGTCGGGGATCTCTCCGCCCGCGTCGTAGATCGCCCGGAGCTCGACGTACGAGCACTCCTGGGCGAGCTGCTGGCAGCGGACCTGGTGGCCCATAGGCCCCTCGATGAGGGTCGCCACGATCTCGTCGCCCTGGCGCTGGTACACGTAGCGGCTGAACCCGTAGGCGCCCACTGGACCGTCGGGCGAGACGTCGGGCAGCGATCGGTCGTTGGGCGGAGGCGGCAGGTCGGCGACCTGTGCCGCGTAGTCAGGCAGGACGACGACTTCTTGAGCTAAATTGGTCATCGAGTAGGCGGTCGCGATTAGAGCCACCACCGTTACACTTACCATCACATGTCGCATATTTTCCCCTCGGTCACTCGGACACCCACAGTCATTGTAATATTTGGCGAGAATTGATCGTAGCAGCGAGCCGAGGGTCTGTCGAGCCCATTCCGAGATGTTACAATTCGCATAAATCATTACCGCTTGACCGTTTCCCGAGCGGGGACAACCGGCTGCAGCTCCGGGCGCCTTCGCCGTCATGCTTGGCCAATGACCGCTAACCGCGAGGCCCGCAATGTGGTGCAGCGCCACCGACCTCTAACGCCCCGGGATATAAATGGAAGGGATATAAATTGGACACCCACATGAATATTGAAACAAAATAAAAGGGTCAGCGGCCAAATTTTGGGGGATACAAATGGAACAACCATATGAATCTTTACACAAAATAAAAGTGTTAATGGCTAAATTTTGTGGGTGTCCAATCTATTAATTGCAGCCGTTTATGACCGGGACCACGAATTTAGTAGGGGGTTAAATAGGGTCAATGTTGGCATGATATCCATAAGAAAAGGCTGAGAATTTGATTTCTGAGACCTAGTTCCCACTGCATCAGACGCTATTTACTATCGTCCATTAGCCGGGATGTAAGCTAAATCCGTCTCTTTTCAGGCCATTTCGCCCTGTTGCCTTAGGTGAAGGAGTCACCAGGAATCGGGTTCAATTGACAAGATCAACGATGGCCATCTCGGTTCTTTGGTTCGACGAGAATCGGAAAATCATAAATCAACTGTCCGGGAGCTGCACCAGTGTCATGTAAAAACCACCCAAACGTAAAAGCGATTGCCAACTGCGAGCTTTGCGAGATACCGATGTGTGGTTTGTGTGCCCAATTCATCAAGGCGGGAGTTTTTTGCGAACGCTGTGTTGAAATTCGGGAAGCGGAGCGATTTGTTGCCAATCAAACCCAGCAATTTGAACAACAGACTAGTCAGCCTGTGGTAATGCAAACGGAGATTGAGAATTCAGAGTCGAGGCCACCAAAGAAGTCCGTTATAAAATGGGCGCAGTGGCTTATCATCGCTGTGTGTTTCGTTACTTCATATGTGGGATTGTTGGTTTATTCGAATCCAGGTTTGTTTACGATGAATTCAGAAGCGCGTGCCAGACAGCTCGCGATAGATTCGCTTGAGAATTGCCGCATGATTTTCCAGGAAATCGGCATGCTATTGGAAGACATGCAAATGCCTGATCCTGCATTGCGTTGCGACGAGTCCGATACTCCAAATATCATCAGCCGCACCGGTGATAGTATTCGCGTTTCACATCCTAATCCTGAGTTTCATGGTTTCAGCGATTCTGGTTGGGCTCGTATTGCGCCGCCCGTCGATCATCATTGGGTCATCCCCCCACCCGTTCTCGGCCTTGGCCGGACTGATCCTGGCAAAGTTACGGAGAGCCCGGTTTATACTCGAGGTTCGTGATCTCTGGCCGGAAACGCTAATCGAAGGCGGATCAATGCGCGCCGACAGCGTCAATGCACGACTGCTGCGTCGCCTGGAACGGTTGTTGTATCGCCATGCGATCAGGATCATCGTTCTGGCCAAGGGCTCGGTTGACTACATTGTGCAAATGGGCTTCGATCGAGATCGCGTGATCTTTATCCCGAATGGCGTGCATATGAAGTACTTTCTCACCTCAAGGACACGTGAAGAGATGCGACGGGAACTCCATGCGGAGAGTCGATTCGTGGTCATGTACTGTGGCGCTCATGGAAAACTCAACGCCCTGGATACAATTATCGACGCGGCGGAGTTGACCAGGGAAGACGGCGGACTTTTGTATGTGCTCGTCGGCGACGGTGTGGAGAAGAGGCGGCTCATGACCTCGGCATCGGAGAGGCGACTTACCAACATACGGTTTCTCGATCCGGTACCAAAACAGGAGATCCCAGATCTCTTGCATGCCGCCGATGCGCTGGTCATCACCTTGCTCGACGTCCCTCTTTTTCAATATGGTGTGAGCCCGAACAAGCTTTTTGACTACATGGCCGCAGGTCGACCGGTCCTCTGCGCCGTCGCCGGCGACATGGCCGAGCTTGTGGAGACTGCCGGCGCGGGGATTGCCGTACCGCCGCAGAATCCACAGGAACTTGTCGATGCGATTGCCAGAATTCGCTCACAACCGGAACTGGCGGCACAATGGGCCAGTAGTGGAAAGCAGTTCATCCGAGAGAACTTTGACCGTGAAATACTTGTCGAGCGTCTTTTGGAGGCGATCGACGCATAGTGCCTATACGGAATCTGCCGTTGACTGAGTCTTTAATTCCCAACGTCTTTTCCTGTGATGTCGAGGACTGGCATCAAGCCTATTTCAAGACCGAGGAAGTCTCCGATCGTTGCTATGTCAACACGATGAGTTGTCTTGAGATACTCGATGAGAACGATGTTCGTGGCACCTTTTTTATCCAGGGACTCGTCGCCGATCAACGTCCGGAGGTCGTACGAGCCATACAGCAAGGAGGGCACGAGATCCAGACCCATGGTTACTCGCACCGCCTGACCTGGGATCTCGGCCCCAAAGGATTCCGCGAAGACCTGGAACGATCGATCAAGATCCTCGAGGATATTATTGGGAAACAGATCACGGGTTTTAGAGCACCTTGTTTCTCGATCACCCGGAATGAATGGTGGGCCTTCGATATCATGGGTGAACTCGGCCTGTCCTACGATTCAAGTATATTCCCGATGCGCACGCTTAGATACGGATTTCACTACGATCCCGGGTACTCGATCATCAATCTACGTTCACCGGATAGTGCGGTAATTGAGGAACTTCCCGTCAGTGTGCTTGGCGACGGACGATTCCGGCTCCCAGTTGGTGGCGGGGGGTATCTTCGGTTGCTGCCGGTGTCATTTCTGTCCGCAGCGCTGCGACGAATCAACAAGGCTGGCCGACCTTTTGTTCTGTATTGCCATCCATACGAGTTTGATCCGGACGAATTCAAAAAAATGAGCGCCGCCGTGCCTTTGGCGCGGCGTTGGCACCAGCAGACATTTCGCGCATCTGTTCCGCGAAAGCTGGTCGCTCTTTTTCAATCGGCGCCGTTCACAACGCTGGAAAATGTGCTGGAATTTGAACGTGGACGACAGCGAAAGGAAACACTATGAGAATAGCAATCCTGACTGTCGATGAGGTCTTTTACCTGCCAACAGAAGTCGCATATCTGATGCGCCATCGGCACGAAGAAGATGAATACCGTGTCTTCATCGTTCCGCCGGAGCATTACGATAAGGTTAAGAAAAAGCGGGAAAAGGTCGCATTGCGCGTCTTGCGATCATTCGGGCTTAGATATTTCTTGCACCTGGCCATTCGCGGACTCGCCTTCAAGGTATTGCAGTATCTACCACGAGACGAGCGAAGCGATCGGTTTTATTCGATAGATAGCGTCGGTTCCGCATTCGGTGTTCCCGTGCAACACATTGCAAATGTTAATAGCGACAGAACAATTCAGATGTTGTCAGAATGGGGTGTCGATCTGATATTGTCGCTGTCATGTCCACAGGTGTTTCGGCAGGGTATTATTGAATTGTCTCCACATGGCGTGTTGAATCTACATTGCTCGCCCCTACCCAGGTATCGAGGGCTCTACCCGGCATTCTGGCAATTGAAGAATGGCGAGAACGAGGCTGGCGCGACAATATTTTTCGTTAATAAGCAGATTGACGGCGGAGACATCCTCATCCAACGCCGCTTTCCCATTGAGGCGGACGAGACACTTGACCAATTTGTGAAGCGAAGCAAGCGTATAGGAACAGAACTCATCGTTGAGGGAATTGAAAAAATCCGATGCGGTGATGTCGACACGAGCCCGATAGATATCGATGCGGGCAGCTATTTCACCTGGCCGACCCGGGAAGCTGTTCGCGAATTTCAGAAGAGTCGCCGACTTATCTGAGACCAGAGTCTTCGAAGTGATCGAGAAGCGACAGCAGCGAGGATGAATCGCTGAGATCGGCAAGCAACATATCCGGCTCATGTTCGCGCAGTTGGTCGAGAGTGTAATGACCGGTCGCCACCGAGAAGACTTGGATTCCGGCAGCCCGGGCGCATTGAATGTCGCGCGGCGTGTCGCCGACGATCAGCGCGTGACACGGATCAACTGTTGGACCCACCAAGTTCCTCCATTGCTTGAGTGCCGCGTGTGGCAGATCATCGCGCGTCACCCCGTCCTCGGCGAACACCTTCACATCGAACCACGTGGGATCGAATCCGGCCGCGGTGATCTTCAGCATCGCCGCCTTGCGAAGGTTGCCCGAGAGCAAACCCAACGTCACATGTTCACGTTCGTGCAACAACTTGAGCAAACTGGCGATCCCTGGAAGGATCGTGATGTCCGAGGCCGCTCGTTCCAATTCCGCAGCCAACTCTTTCAGGTATCGCTCGCGATACGCCTCGTACGCGTCACCCGGGGACTCGATGCCATTGTACTTCGCCAGTTGCTCGTAGATCTGCGGGTCGAGCGTGCCTACGGTGACGCCTCCCCACTCGACCGTGTCGCCGTGAATCGCCTGAAACGCACGGAGGATCGCGCGGCTTGTCGCCCCACCGGTGATCATCAACGTACCGTCAATGTCGAAGAGCACGAGCGATCGGTGGTCGATGCGGGCCGTCACGTCGGAATTCCCCGCGGCGGCGGCTCGTCGAGACCGGCCTGCGCCCGGGTGCAGAAGATCGCATTGTCGTAGCGCAACATGACCACGCCGTCGCTCCACGTCTCGTCGGTCGCACCGCACGGCCGCCCCAGTGTTTCCTCGATCAACCACAGTGTAAATACGCCGCCCGCCTGGTGCGCGAGCGGATAGCCGCCGCCGAAACGTGGATTGAACTCGATCACGTTCAACGCCCCGGTCGTATCGTCGGAGAAGATCTGAACATTGAAGACTCCTTGTGCCCCGGGCAGCGATGCGCAGACCCATCGCGCGAGTTTCTGGATCGGTTTCGAACGCACCGTCACGCCCTTGGTGATCTCCCCGCCTCGCGTCTCGATGCGGAGTCGCGGTACGGTGCAGCACACCCGACCGTCACGATTCACGAACACGTCCACCGTGTACTCACGACCCGGCGCAATCGTCTGTACGATCATGTCGTCACGGCGCTCCGCCATCCGGACGTCCTCAGCCGTCTCCAGCCGCATCACACCGATCGACGAACTGCCCCATCTTGGTTTCGCCAGCAGCGGCAGCGACCAGTCATCGGGATGATCCAGGACACCTTGCGGCGTCGTCTGTCGTGGCGTCGGGATGCCCTCCTCAACGAGCCACTTGTGCGTCCGCTCCTTGTCGCAACTGATGACGACCGTCTCTGGATCGGAAACGGTGACAAGCGTGCCGATCTCGGCGAACTGTTCTCGAGCCGCAGCGTAGAGTTCCAACTCCGTGTCAACCGTGGGCACGAGCAGGCGGACGTGGTGCGTGTGGCATATCTCGAGCATGTCCGGGATGAACGACGGCTCGCCGAACCTCGGGGCATAAACGGCGCGGTCCGCCTCCTGGAAGGCCGAGGATGAAGCCCGGAGATCGGCGGCGAGAATCTGCCCCTCGACGCCGAGTTCGGCCAGCGACGCGCGGAACAGGCGCATCAACGCGACGCGCCGGCCGGCCGAGGAGATCAGGATGTTGCACGACTCGCTCACGCTTATATCTCCGATAACACACCGCTTCAGCTGGCTGATCGGCAACCAGATTCGACCGAGTGCATCGACCCGATCTATTCACCTCTTGCATCGGTTGTTTGCGGCAGCGTAGCTTATCATATAGCCTGCATATTCGGTCGACATAAACGCCATCGGCGGGGTTCAGGCGGGGGCTCGGGCTCGCGGCGCGTGACGGGCATGATAGTCGTCGGCTTGTGGCGGCCTACGATAAAGTCCGCCTCTGAGACGGCCCGAGGAGTCAAGACCGATAATCGTCAGTAATCCGGAGCAACCGATCATCGCGCGTACCGACAGCACCAACCAGGGACCAACGCTTGACTGGAATCGTCTGCTGCTTCCGTGGTGGGCGCTGACGTTGTTGCTTGTCGTGGTGCTGTGCCTGCTTGCCGGCCGCGGGATGTGGCGGGCGTACACGAACAGCGTCGATCTCAAGATGATCTACGCATGCGCCTCGACGTGGCTGGAAGGCGGCGATCCATACGACTCGCGCGTGATCCTCGATGCGTTCCACCGGCGCGGCGGAGATCCGGATCGGGAATTCGATCCCGATCGGTTCGTCTCGCTCTATCCCCCGGCCACATACGCCCTGATGTCACCACTTGCGTATGTTTCGTGGTCGGTTGCGCGGCCGCTCTGGTTGTTTCTGAATCTCGCACTGGTGGGCGCGACGCTGGTGGCCGCAGCGCGATTCCTGGGATGGAGGCGACCACAACGCCTCGCGCTGCTGATCGGGCTGGTGCTGCTGTTCGGCCCGCTTCAGACTTCGATTTCGCAGGGCCAGTTGACGGTGCTGTGCCTCGCGGCGGTGATGTGGTCGTTGTTGTGGTTGCGGGAGGGACAAATGGTGCTGCCGGGCCTGGCGCTGGGGCTGGCGGCGGCGCTCAAGCCGCAGACGGCGGGGCTGTTCGTGCTGATGCTTCCATTGCTCGGTCGCTGGCGGGCGTTTACGGTGGCCACCGCCGCCGGCCTGTTCGCGCTGGGCATCGGCGTGGCGCGTCTAGAGGCGCTGGGCCACAGCCACTGGCTGGCGCAACTGCTGGAGAACGTCACGCTGTACCAGCCGTGGGGAGAGCGCGGCGCGATGCGCACCAACGACGGGTGGTACCTGGTGCTAGCTCTGCACACGCCGTTCTACAGTTTCATTTCGAACCCGGCCGTCGTGTCCTGCCTGGTGTATGTCGTGTGTGCATCGGCGCTGGTGGCGATCGCCGCCCGGGCTCGAATCCGACCGATCGCAGCGCTCGATCCCGCGGCGGCGCTGGTGGTGCCGGCGGCAATCGCAGCCCTGACCCTCCTTCCCATGTATCACCGGTTCTACGACGCGATCGTGCTGATCATCCCGCTGCTGTGGCTGCTGGCGCGGCTGAGCGCAGGTCTGCGTTCATGGAAGGAGATCGTGGTCGGGCTGGGGCTGCTGGTGTTTCTGCTGCCGAACTCCGTCGCGATGATCGGTGTTGCCGTGAATCCGCGCCTGCCGCAATGGCTGACGGATCATCGCACGTGGGAATTCGTCGTCATGTCGCATCAGGTCTGGGCGGTGGTGGCGGTGCTGTTCGGTCTGCTGGCTGCGTTGTGGGAGCAGCCCCGCGCGGCGGCGGCGCAGCAAACGCCTCCGACGGGCGCAGGTACGCCAGCAGATGCAGCCGGTCGGGAAAAACAAGGCGGTACAGCGGGGGAAACAGACGTACCGCATCGTGCTGCTCAGCCACTTTGAGCCCGCACTCGGTGAAGAGATCTCGCCATTGCCCGGGAGTGAGGTACTCGTAACGACACGGCACGCCGAAGATGCTGTTTCCGGCCCAGTCCATGAGGGCGATGAGACCGTGAGCGAACGGCCCGCGCAGGTGATGATCCTTCACGATCACCAGGCGCCGGGCCACCCGCCCCGCATCGCGCAGCAGGCGCGCCGGTTGGTCCGCATGGTGCAGAACGTCGGCCAGCAGGACGACGTCCACGGCACGATCCGGCAGGGGGATCGTCCGCCCGTCGTATGTTTCGACCTCGATCGGCGCGCCGGGGCGCGATTGAACCTCCAGCCCACGGATCTCCACGCCCTCAGGACAGCTCGAATCGGACAGAACCGCCTGCGCGAGCGACCCCGCCCCGCACCCGACATCCAGCATCCGGTCGCCAGGCCGAAGGTGCGGGACGATCAGCGATGCCAGTGACCCGACGCGGTGCGCATGCACCGGCGCATGCAGGCGTTGCATCAGGCGGTTGAGCGGTGCGGGCGGCATGGTGGATTCTTGGCGCGTCCCGGGCGGGCCGTTCACCCTCCTGGGAACCATTGAACCACGCGGTCCGCCACCAGCGCCACCGCCACCACCACCGCGCCGATGATGTAGGACAGCCGGTCCGAGAGCACGTACAGCAGCGGATCCTCCCGCACCAGCCGGCGGTGCACCAGCAGCCAGAATCGGGAGATCCAGTACAACATGGCCGGGCAGATCAGCCATAACACCTGCGGCTGGGCGTAGAGTTCGGTCACCGCTTCCGAGTTGATGTACAGGGCCAGCACCAGGACCGCCAGGTAACCGCTGGCCACTCCCATTGTGCTCAGCAGTGTAAGATCCTCCACTAGGTACGCCCGCCCGGACGGCCGCGCCACCTCTATCTCCTCCATAATCACGAGTTCGCAGTACCGCTTGGCGAACGCGAGGCTGAGAAAAATGAACAGCGCGAACGCAAGCAGCCAAGCCGAAGGAATGATGTTCACGGCCATGCCGCCGGCGATGATGCGCAAGCAATACAGGCACGCCAGCCAGATGACGTCGAGCATCGCCTTGCGCTTCACCCAAAGCGAGTAGACCAGCGTGAGAATGACATATACACCGAGGGACCACACGAACAGCGGCGGTAGGAGTACCCACGACGCAACAAGTGCCCCGACGACCATGACGATCGCCGCCACGACGCCCACTCCCGGGTGCAGGACGCCGCTGGCGAACGGGCGGTGTTTCTTGGTCGGGTGAGCGCGATCGGCGCGGAGATCGAGCACGTCGTTGACAAGGTAGGTGCCCGAGGCGGTCACGCTGAAGCATGCGAACGCTAGCGCGAGGGTGATCCAGTGCGTCGGCTCGATCCACTGCTGGCTCACCAGCACCGGTACGGCGATCAGCAGGTTCTTCGCCCACTGTCGAGGCCGGCAAGCGAACATGAAGGCCATAAGCGGCTTCGCAGTGCGGGAGGCCTCGGTATCGAGAGGGAGGCGTGATGTGTTGTCGGTGCCAGTCATGGTTAAAGTTGAACGGACGGGCGGGGGGAGTCTATCGCCTGACGGATCGTCTCACGTGGCTCAAGAATGATTGGCCGGCATGAAGGGTGGCTTCGCATCGAACCTCGCGGGCGAGGCGGGACGTCGCCGCGACGAGAGATCGTGGGATTCGGTGCTGCTTTATAAACTCGTCGTAGATTCACGTGTAGATCTCTTCCACGCTTGCGGCGATGGATCGTTTGCTCCCCTCAGGGGTAGCGGCGAATGAGGATGTTGTTGCGTGCGATGGCCACGCCCTACTCATCCTCGTCCATAAGAATGGCGATCACAACATTGATTATGCACAACCCTTGGACGGCAAGATCGGATGGTCCGAGAACGTCCGCCTTCAGCGGCGTCCAGCGGTTAGATCGTAGCGCCCATCAGGACGTGGTGGCGATCATATCCCAGACCGCCATCGCCCCTATCGTACGCCGGAGGCGTCCCAAGTTGGGGCATGCAGATCTTCACCTCAGCCTATCTCCAAACGAATGTTCATACCGATTGATGCTTTCCTTCCTCCCGCCACCACTCGATCGTGCGGGTGAGGCCTTCCTCGAAGCCCATCTGAGCCTCCCAGCCGAATAGTTCCTTGGCGCGGGCGGTATCAAGACATCGGCGAGGCTGGCCGTCGGGTTTGGTCGCATCCCACCTGATTTCACCCTCAAATCCAGTCTTCAAGGCAATCAGTTCCACCAGCTCCTTGATCGTGATCTCCATACCGGTGCCAAGATTGACGGGGATGGGCTCAGACATTGACTCTGTGGCCCGCAGAATGCCCTCCGCCGCGTCATCCACGTAGAGAAACTCGCGGCTGACCATTCCCGTCCCCCAGCAGGTGATGTGATCGTCTCCTCGGTCGATCGCCGCCTCGCATTTTCGTATGAGGGCGGGGATGACGTGTGAGGTATGGAGGTCAAAGTTGTCGCCGGGGCCGTAGAGATTGACGGGGAGGACATAGGTGCCCTTGAGCCCGTATTGACGGTGATAGGCTTCGAGCATGACGAGAGCGGCTTTTTTAGCCACGCCGTACGGGGCATTGGTTTCCTCGGGATACCCATTCCAAAGGTTCTGCTCCTCGAAGGGGACCGGGCAGAACTTCGGATAGGCACAGATGGTCCCGACCTGGACGAATTGTTCGAGTCCTACTCGCCGGGCATGCTCGATGAGGTGTAGAGACA
The DNA here is from genome assembly GCA_022560875.1 of Planctomycetota bacterium. Classification (GTDB taxonomy): domain Bacteria; phylum Planctomycetota; class Phycisphaerae; order Phycisphaerales; family SM1A02; genus JADFSH01. Next base: position 13,554 of record JADFSH010000001.1, read on the forward strand.
TGGCCATATTGGCATAAAAAAAGCGTCCGGCATTGTCCATGTTCGCCCCGATCCCCCCCACTTCTGCGGCGAGATGGATCACCACCTCCGGCTTCATGTCGGCGTACAACCGACTGACGGCGGCCTCGGTGGTGAGGTCATAGTCAGCCCGGCGCGGCACGAGGATCTCCCGGCAGCCACGTTGCCGCAGCTTGTCACAGACCACGCGTCCGACGAAACCCGCTCCTCCGGTCACAAGAATTCTTTTTTTGCACAAATCCATGATGAGGTATTCTCTCCGTCGGTAACCATATCGCAAAGCGGTTGATTCGACATTCCGAATCACGCTCGATCCCGCACCGGATGATGGCTCAGTAAGGATCAGCGGCGAATCGCACTTTCAGGTGATCGTTGCTACCTTGCGTGATTGGAGGAAATCATGATCGCCAATGGTCGGAAAGCACTCATCACCGGTATCACGGGCCAGGATGGCAGTTATCTCGCCGAACTTCTGCTGGGAAAAGGCTATCAGGTTCACGGCATTATTCGACGTTCGGCCAGCTTCAATACCCAGCGAATCGACCACATCTACCAGGATCCCCACGATGCCGGAGCACGACTGTTTCTCCATTACGGTGATCTCACGGATGCATTGACGCTTTCAGCAATTCTCAACAAGGTTCACCCCGACGAAATCTACAACCTCGGTGCCCAGAGTCATGTCCGGGTGAGTTTCGATAATCCAATCTATACCGTTGACACCATCGCCATGGGCACGATCAAACTCCTGGAGGCGATTCGAGACTACCAGCAGCAGTCCGGTAAACAGGTTCGCTTTTATCAGGCGAGCAGTTCGGAGATGTTCGGCAAAGTGCAGGAAGTGCCGCAGACAGAAAGCACTCCGTTCTATCCCCGGTCGCCGTATGGCTGCGGCAAGGTCTTCGCACACTGGGCGACGATCAACTATCGCGAGGCGTATGACATGCACGCCAGCAGCGGGATTCTGTTCAACCACGAATCGCCCCGGCGCGGCGAGACTTTTGTCACCCGTAAGATCACCCGCGCTGCCGGTCGTATCAAGCTCGGACTACAAAAAAAGCTCTTCCTTGGCAACCTCGATGCCCAGCGCGACTGGGGTTTCGCAGGCGATTACGTCGAGGCGATGTGGCTCATGCTCCAGCAGGATGTGCCGGAGGAATATGTCATCGCCACCGGGAAAATGCTATCCGTTCGTGAATTTTGCGACCTTGCCTTCGCGTCGCTCGATCTTGACAGTAAGGATTTTGTTGAAATCGATTCCAAGTATTACCGCCCGACGGAAGTGGAGCAATTGCTCGGTGATGCCTCCAAGGCGAAGGAAAAGCTGGGATGGGAGCCGAAAACCTCCGTTGAGGAACTCGCACGGATGATGGTTGAACACGATCTTGAACTTGCCGCCCGTGAGAAAACCCTGCGCGATGCGGGACACGATCTGCCGGCGAACATCGGCCACGATCAATAGTAGTCGCGCAGTAGACTTACACTTTGGCCGGCAAGCCCGATCCCGATATTAGAAGTGTTACCCTTCGACGCTGATCTTACCGCCGACAAGATTGCCGGTTAATGTCGCTTCGCCATTGGTGGTGGGCGGCACGGCGTCCGGGGTGTCGGTGAGACCGGTCGCGGCGATATTTTCCTTGGCAAGCTTGTCGATCAGCATCTGCCAGGTTTCGCGCTCGAACTGTAGCAGTTCGAGCACCTCATCGATTTTCGCGGCATTCCTTTCGCTATTAGCGAGCATGAGTCTGGTATAGAGGAAGGTGTAGAGTCCGGAGAGTCGCTGGCACAGTTCAGGATTCTGCTCCGGAACCAGGCTGTTGATAAGCTCCATGATGATGCTCTGGCATTGGCTGATGCCGTTGTAAGCCTGCTCGTAGTTACCGGATACCAACCCGGCTTTTCCCTGCTCTGCGAACTTGATCGCCCCCTCAATGAGCAGCATACGCAGTTCCGCGGGATCGGCGGTCATAACCATGGTTTTCTGATACGCGTTGGAGGGTGGAGTAGTCATGCCGAAGCTTTATCGGCTGAGAATGGTATCGGCATCGGTTCTACCCCCGATTTCCACCAGGTTTTTTGAAGGGGTCACAGAGCGAGGGCGACATTACTTGTCAGCGAAAAGAGTGCGTTGTTCTGACCCTGTAGCCTCGCCAAGGCTAATTCCATGGCCAAAAATTGCGCTTGAAGCCTCGCACGACGGACCAGCAGCCGCTCATCGAGTTCTTCCACTCGCGCTGTAAAATTGTCAATCCGAGCGGAGAATCCCTTGTCAGCTCGGGTCACGATACCGGTGATGGGATCTATAAACAGATCGAGCAGGTCGCTGAAGATCGCCGCCAGACCTCGGGAGGTTGTCGTGGTCGAGGTTTCCGGGACGGTGACGCCCGGAGCAACTTCCCGTTCAGTCTCTGTCGTACTCTTGAGAGCCAGGAACAAGTTTTCGACGGCGACCCGGTCGTTGTCATACGCATCCTTGAATTTCTGCTGGTCGAATGTAAGTTGTCCGCCTGATCCGACCGTGATGCCTACTTGGCTGGCAAACTGGAATTGCGTCGATACTGATTCAACTCGCCTGCCCAAGGTACTGAACATCAGGTTCCGCACTTGCGACGTGGTGGAATTACCGAGTAGGATACCCCGCTCTTCCGAATCGACATTGAAGAAGTCGAATTGATCGATGCGACCGATCACATCGTTAAAAGTAGAAACAAAATTGGATACGGCATCCACCACCGCGTCGATATCGCGGGTCACATTCACTGTGACGGGGGCGCTTGACGTTTTGAGCAGGTCAAGCGTCAGGCCGGGAACGATGTCCTTGACGGTGTTGCTGGAGCTTGTGATGAGGAAGCCATCTTCGGGCTTGTCAGCTCCGAAAAAGATTTTTGCGTCAGCCCCTTTGACCAGCGTGGTAAATCCCAAATCCGCCCCCACTGTGTCAACCAGCAGTTCACCTCGCTGTCCGGCAATATCAGATGACAGGCTCAAGCGAAACGGGGCCGCAAGTGATCCGGTATTCAGGACTGTCGCATTCACCGGGATTTTGGCATCGGTGATTTTCTGTACCACGTCGTCCAGGGTGTCGGTGATGTCGAGGGTGACGGATCGCTCGTAGGAACCGTCGATCTTGGCATTGTCAATGGTGGCCGATTCGCCAAGAATGTTCAGGTCAGCGGCGGTCGTGCCCCCTGCCGCTTCAACCTTGATGGGGATGAAAGGTGAATCGGCGGGGAGATAGGTCGATTCGATGATTATACCGTCGCCATTGTCGTTGATGCGTGTGTTCACCTTGAGACCTTGGGCGGATGTGAGGGCGTTGATTTCCGTGATGACATCGTAGAGGGTCACCGCATCGCTGCCGATATTGATGGTGGCGGATGCGCCGAGACCGTCCGTGATCTTGATGCTACCTGTTCCCACCCCGCGACCGTAATTCAATTCACTCAGTGCCGTACCCTCAGATACGTATTGCAGTTGCAGGTTGGTGCCGATGACTTCGTTCTTCGCCACCCCCCCCGCCACGGTGTCGATGCCGAGGGAGTTGGCGGCATTTCCTGTCACGATTAAATTGCTGGTGCCACCTGATGTATCTGTGATCTTCAGCCCATTCCCGGTGGAATTGAGGCTGGCAGTGATAAGAACGGCAGGTCCGGCCGCCGCCGCCTGAGTGTTGATCGCGTCAATGATCTGGCTCATGGAGTCAAAGGTGTCGAGTGAGCCGACCGTGACGCTGTTGCCATTACGATCCGTCAGCGTGATGCTGTCGCCCAGAACTGGACCTTGGGGTTGCGTATCGACGCCATCGATTATTTCGCCGCTCAGATTATCCAAATCACCGACGATGCCCAGTTCCGTGGCCACGCTTGCACCGTTGAGATCGGTAATCTGGAAGTTGCTCGCGCCGACGGAGAAATTCTCCGCCCGGAGGGACTGGCCGTTGATGGACAGGGTGACGACGCCCCCGGTCGCGGTGTTGAAGGCGTCGATGAGATCCTGCACCGTGGTCAAGCCATCGACTTCGACGCTGTAAGTCAGGCCGTCGCGATCCTGAATGAAGATGTCGGGTGACGAAGCGTTGCCGTTGGTGGTTATGCCCGCGCCTTGGAGCAGATCGCTCAGGGCGGTTGTCCCGGCGAGGGTGACAGTTCCGGTCACGGTCAGGCCATTGCCGCCGTTGATATTTGCCACAAACACGGAGTCGAGTGCGGCAATAAGCCGGTCACCGTCCCGGGTCGTTCCGCCAGTACCCGGGGTGCTGATGCCCAGCTCGTGAACAGCGAAAGTATTTAAAGTTGATTCCAGAATCTGAAAGGTACCCCCGCCTCCCGTGTTATCGGTAATGAGAAGGCTCACGCCGTCGGAGCTGAGACTTGCCGTGACCTTTCCCAGATTCTCATCATCGTCATTGATTCGGTCAATGACATCCTGAATTGTATGGGCCCGCGGTTCCTTGGCGAGATTGACGATCATGTTTCCTTCAAAGGTTTGGGACGTGTTGCCCTGCGACTCATCAAGTATGCCCAGATCCACCGCGGTTTTCGTGCCATCGGGACCGGCCCCGAGAATCTCCAGTGCCGCTCCGCCGGCGTTGTGATTCTCCACCTGGAAATGATCGCCGTTGATGATATTGATGGTGATGTTGCCGCCGGTCTGGGTAGCAATCCTCCCTCGCATATCACCAACGGTTATCGCCCCGGTCAGATCCACGCTGAAATCAAGGGCTGGACTTTTGGCGATGAAACGTATGTCCGGATCAGTATCCTTGTCGTTAATGAAGATACCCTTGCCGTCGTTGAGATCGGCCAGCAGCGTGCTGTCAGTAATAGGTGCGTTGACTCGCCCGAGATCGACATTGATTGCCGGGGAGCCATCCTTCGGGTTGATCTTGAAGTCAGCCACATTGTCGAGAATGAGCACCCCATTGCCGTCATTCAGCGACGAGAGGGGCGTGTTGAGACCGATGGTGTTGATGTTTGAGCCCTGAATCACGCCGTTTACGGTCACGTCAATATCGCCTGCTCCGCCATCGGTGGCGGCAATCCCCAGGTCGGTGGCGGTGGTGTCGCTTCCCGCGTTTTCCACCTTGAGCGTCGCAGTTCCGCTGGTGGTGTTGTCGGTGATGATAAGTCCGTCGCCCTTGGCGCTGGCGGTAACATTGATGCCGTCGGCGTTGTTGATGCGATCAAAGACTTCATCCAGAGTGATGACGTCCGTGAGATCGATTGTGGCTTTGTTTCCGTCCCCATCGGTGATGATGATTTTACCCCGATTGATGCCATTGCCACCATTCAGGGTCTCAAGCTGGCGGGTAGGAGCCAACGAACCTCTGCCGAACTCAAAATTAATTGACGTCAAGCCAAGAGGGGTCGAGTCGGTTGAGGCAAAGCCCTGGGAGAGTTTCTGACTGTTGGTCACCAGGCTGTTGATGATGAACTTGTAGATCCCGGGAAGGGTTCCCGTCCCGGCGGTGGCAGCGAGGATGAGCTCATCACTGCTGGTGGCCAGAGTTGAACGGAAGATTGAATCATTTCGCATCGTCGTGATGGCATTGCCAAAATTAAGCAGTCGCGCATTGATATCCAACAGGGCCGTCTGCTGGGCGCGGAGGGACGCGATGCGATCCTGGATCCTGAATTTTCCCTGTGATTCGAGATTGATCAGGCTATCGATGAGGGATGCCGTGTCAATGCCGCTGATAAGTCCGATGCCGGTCGTGATGGTTCCCATGCGGGCTTCCTTGCGGCCGTCAGGCGGCTTTGCTCCACCCGTTGTTGTTGTTGCGGCGATCTTGGTATGCCATGCTTAAATGTCCCGACTTCCTCAGCACAAGAATGTCAGATGCCCATGACACTAGCACACGCCGAAAGGCGCGGTGCGACACCCTCAGAGCACGGTCGGCATCCGTTGCTGACGGAGCCGCCAAAGCGTCTTTCTTCAAAACCTCGTCGTCCATGGCGAGACTCAACCCTATATTCGATGCAAACTGCGCGCCTTTGTCGTTTCCCGGCCCGGACTCGGGCACGGGCGACAAAACATGCTCTCTTTATGAAGTATCCAACCCATCGGCGATTTCTCGATCATGCTTTGCGCGATCGTCTGATAACTACGCGCATTTCCTGCGCGATGACACGATGCGAGAGGCGCACAAAAAACCTCCCGTGGAATGCACACGGGAGGTTGATCTGGTCTCGAAATACGATTCAGGCAGCCGTGTACATACCCCTGGAAACCTTCTTGAAGACCTTCTTCTTACCGAGTAGCGTCTGGTTGACGATGGTTCGGAAATTGGGGCTTGTCGTCTTGTAACCGTTTTTCTGCACGGCGATAGCGACATCAGTCACGGACAAGGTTCTAGACTTCAAGGTCTTCGCCAGGGCTTCCACAAGGTTGGAGGTATTGCGGGGTCGCTTTCGAACTCTTGTGGCACGTCCACCGGCATACGCGCGGCTTGACCGGGCTCTCATTGCCTTACGGGGACGTCCCCGCTTTGCCCTTGAACTTCCAGGGGATTCATAATTGGCAATCTCAACATCGAGGGCATTGAGTTGCTCTAAAAGTCGATCACGTTTGACCAGCAACTCCCCCAGAAGACGCTCGCGACGTGCAAGTTCCTTTTCCAGAGCGGCGGTGGATGTCTTCGCCAGATGGGATGTCCGGCCTCGGGGGCGTCCGGCACCTTTTTTTCTGGAAGGAGCTCGCTTTCGCGTCTTCTTCTTCTTGGCCATGATTCAAAAATCCTTCGTAAGTGAGAAAAGTAAGAAAGAATCTCACCCTCACACAAGGGTGAATCTGAAATCTTATATGCTCCGCTCCCCCGACACAACCGCCGATTTCAATTGATGACCGGGGGAGAATTTTATGCCGCGATTCATCCCTTTGCCTGATATGGTTTTCCATTATCCGGCATCAACAACGTCATAAAAGTTAGCCAACTCTAGTTTGTATTAACGAAAGTGGGTGCGTTGCGACACAGTTTGCGTTCCGTTTTCAATGCGTCATTCACTTTCAAATTGAAGAAGCCGCATAATTCCTTCAAAATGGTCAATATCAAAAAAATCAATCACCAGCTTTCCCGATCCGCTTTTTCTGCCGGGAATGATTTTGACTTTGGTTCCCAGATGCTCGCCCAGGCGACGCTGAAGATTTTCGAGTTGGGGGCTTAACGGCATGTTCCTGGTCGTAGAAGCTAGTTTCTCCGGGCTGGACTTGATATTTCTTGCCCGGCGCTCGGTTTCCCTGACCGACCAGCCTGAACGCACCGAATTTTCGGCAAGAGAACGCCGCATTTCATTATTAGTAATTCCTAATAACACTTTCCCATGCCCCATCGTCAATCTGCCATCTCGAATAGCGCCCTTACAAAAGGAATCCAGCTCATTGAGACGAAGGTGGTTTGTGATATTCGTGCGATCCAGACCGAGACGAGCGGCAAGTTCCTGATGGGTCATGCCGTATTCATTGATCAGTCGCATAAAAGCTTCAGCCCGCTCGATGGGGTTGAGATCTTCCCGCTGAATATTCTCAATAAGTGACCATTCCGCAGTTCTCTCGTCATCGACTTCCCGTAGGATGGCGGGAATTGTCTCGAGATTGATCATCTCCGCGGCCCTCCAACGACGCTCACCCGCAATGATCTCATATTTCTGATCCCCTTTTCCTCGCCGAACGAGGATGGGCTGCATGAGCCCCGCGGAACGAATGGATTCCGCTAATTGCCGAAGAGACTCTTCATCAAAGTGTTGTCGAGGTTGTCCAGGCCGTGGGAGAATATCCCCAACCCGTAACATAACGATTTTGTGCGAGTCGTCTGGACGGGTATGACTTTCAAGTGGAGTATTCACGTCATGAGAAGTTGCTAGAGCAGGGGTATTCTGCTTGATGCCGGGTATTTCCTCGGAGGTCGTCTCCACTTCAACCGGTGTCGAAATCAAACTGGTTAGACCCCTGCCGAGTCTTCGCTGTTTCGTTTTTCCTGTTTTCTTTTTTGTAACCATCCGATTGACTCCTTGCCGCTGACTTTCGTCGTCTATTCACATGCCGTCCACAGGGCTTGAGATGCTGCCTTGTCTATTTTAACTGAGTACGATAATTGGAGGCGAGCGTTGAATCGTTAGAAAACCCTCATTTGTAGACATGGATGGCAACCTGTTATGGCATGTTCCACGTGGAACGTCAAATACATGAGGAAGTTACCATGTCATAATTTGCTCTACTAGCGACTTATCCACACGAGAGCCCAGTTCTATTACGAGGGGATGCTCTCTTGAGTACTCTCGCTTTCCAGCCGATAGTTCAGTCGAATGCCGTCTTCCCTCACGAGGGAATAGTTATGACTGAGCAATCTCTGGCAAATCAAGACACTGCTCCTCTGGAGCGAATCAATGAAGCCAAGGCTTCTCTTGCACCACTTACAGATGACCTGGAACACCTCCACCGATTAGCCACGATGGGCACTTTGACGGCTGGGGTTGCCCACGAGATCAACAATCTCCTCACACCTGTCCTGGGCTACGCCCAGTTGGCCATGGCGCATCCCGACGATGCTCAACTTGTCGAGAAAGCACTTACCAAAGCAGTCGCCGGCGTAAAAGCCGCAACTCGGATCGCTGAAATTATACTCGGTTTCACGTCAGACAATGACATCACACAAGAATACGCTGATATCGGGCGAGTCGTACAGGCCTCCCTCGAATGTCTGGCTCGAAAGCCGGATAAGAGCGGCATCCAGATTATTATCCAAGTTCCTCCCGGATTAATGGCTAAGATCCCGCCGCTCTCGCTCCAGAATGTCCTGATCAACCTTATCATCAATGCCTGTCATGCACTCGATGCGAATGCCGGGGGAACGGTAACGATTTCTGCCACATCCGGCTCGAAGGGCATGATCCTGATTCGCGTTCAGGATACAGGGCCAGGTATTTCGAAGGAGATTGCAGATCGCCTGTTTGAGCCATTCGTCAGTTCAAAGAAAGAGGCAGTATTGTCGCTCAAACCACAAGAAAAGCAGGGGGGCTTTGGCTTGGGGTTGGCCATCTGTAAACACTTGATTGAAAGCGCCAATGGCAGCATCGCCGTCCACTCAGCTCCGGGATCAGGCACCACCTTCACAATCACACTACCTGTGCATCTCGAAGCACAAGCCAAAGCTGGATGAACGCGTATTTTGACGTATAAAGGAAGCAAGATACGCAAATTTATATCTAATTCAAGTAATTTACTGGAAATATACCTGATATTGAGTCAATTGGCAGGCACCACCAACGCCGTCTTGTTCACGCATCGCAAAAGTCCGGCAGCTTCTAGTCCTTGGCATAACAGAATGACAGGAGTTCATCCGCTTGGATACGCTGGCAGGGCAGATCCAAGAGATTGTCGAATTGATACTCGCCGCAGACAATGCTAGTTTGCACTAATATTTAGTGATCGTGTTCTTGGCTACCCCGGTTATCCGGAAAGTGGAGCAGATCGATCAGTCTTCGACAAGGCAGGATATTCGGTAGCTACATCGCATGCGTGCTACCATGCGCTCATGCTCGATCCTATCAATGAGATCGAAAATCTTCGAGAATGGAGAAGCCGCAAGGGACGCGATCTCTCCATCATTGGGGCGGTCGAAGGTATCCAGACGAGTGCCCGCCAGTCGCATCGTAAGCTCGGGGAGTTGATTGACCTCTGGAATGAACTGCTTCCTGATGACCTTGCCCGGGCATCCAGACTACGAGGCATTCGCGGCGGTCTGTTACAGGTCGAAGTCGAATCATCTGCCAAGTTGTACGAAATTGATCGGCGATTGCGAGAAGGGCTCCTCCAGGAGCTGCGAAGCCGTTATCATGGAACATTGGTACGGGTAAAATTACGATTGGAAGTGGGGGAGGATGCCTGATCGCATCCAGTTGGGAAGAAACCCTGTCCAGATAGGCCAAAGTATGGCTCACTCCGATGCAATCCGGACGAATGGCAATGGCAAACCCAAACGCAGGTGGCCGGCGTGGATTCTCCTGCTGGCTTTTCTCCTCGTTTCCATCGAGTCGATCATCATCGCCCTGGTCTTCAAAGGGACACTGCTGATTCTTCTCGCCCCCGGCGGGGTGTGCTGGCTCCGAGCGATGGATCTCTGGCGGAAAATGAATAAGACCGTCCGATTTGCATGAGCCGCTTTTTCACACTCTCAACGAGTCAGGAACCGGGCATAATTTCCCATCGCGATCAAGACACGCCAGGGTTGTTTTCCCGGTGGCAAGCAGTTCGCCATTACGCCGCAATGCGTATTCGTGAGTGATTTTCACGTGACCAATCTTGCTCACCACACTTTCCAATTCGAGTAGATCATCGTAAAGCGCAGGTTTTTTATAGCTGACTTCCAGAGCGACCACCGCCAGAAAGACTCCCGCGGCTTCGTACTCCCGATATGACCGGTCACTCGCCCGCAAGAGTTCCGTCCGGCCCATTTCAAACCACACGGGATACGTTGTGTGGTGCGCCACTCCCATCGGGTCGCATTCGCTGTAGCGGACGCGAATACGCATCTGACCGGTCCTCTTTTCGCGGGCTTTCTCATCCTTCATCGAAGTGGGCATCCTTTTTCCCGGTGGACCTTCGTTTCATTTTCCTACACAAAATGAAGCAAATACAAGACCCAGCACCTCATCCGGCGTGATATCGCCGGCAAGGGCGGCAAGATCATCCAATGCCACCCGCATCGACGACGCGACCAGTTCCGGAGAAGTTAGTTGATACTCATTATGCTCCGGAGAGACAAGCTCAAGAGCTTCGCGTAGATTATTACGGGCTGAGCGTAAGGCCGCATCGTGGCGGGGGCGCAGGGCCATGAGATCAGCTTCCAGGCTCACCGCACGATCGGCCATGCGCCGAGTAATGAGCGTTCGCAATTCGTCCAGACCCGCGCCGCTCTTTGCGCTCACGACCAGATTGTATGACTTTATCCTCTTTTGGAGATCTCCTTTGGTTTGCACCACGATCTCTTTGCCTTGAATATTGGGGATATTTTCACCACATGGCACACAATACAGAATCAACTCCGCCCGACGCAGGGCTTCACCCGCGGCGGTCTGCATTTTCCGGTTGATCTCTGATTCCTCCTCCGCAGCCCCGGCGAGATCAACCAGCATGACCTCCGCCTTGCCGTGAGCCGTGTCAATGGTGAGAGGCTCGGCGAGGACATCGCGCGTGGTGCCGGCGATCTTGGAGACCACGGCCCGTTCATGACCGAGCAGGGCATTAAACAGCGTGGACTTTCCCGCATTGGGGCGGCCTTGAAGTACCACCCAGGGAATTTCCTCCAGATGCTCCATACCCACCGATCGCTTGAGCTGGGCGTCTATTTGGTCATGGAGGGGGGAAAGACGCTTCTGCAGGTCGCCCGGGGTGATGGCAACGACATCCTCCTGGTCGGTGAAGTCGATTCCTGCCTCGACCAGGGCCAGTGCAGAGGCAAGATTCTCAGCGAGTTGCCGGGCAAACTTGCCCAGCGAGCCATCGCGAAGAAGCCCCGCCGCCCGCAACTGGGCATCGGAGCAGGCGGCAATAGTCGCCTCAACCCCCTCGGCCTGGACAAGGTCCATTTTTCCATTGAGATACGCCCGGGCCGTGAACTCACCCGGTTCGGCGCGGCGGGCTTCGAGGTTTCGTAATCTGGCCGAGTCGAGCAGCCCGTCGATGATCCGCTCGAGCAGGACGGGATTACCCGTTGCCTGCAATTCAAGGCAGTTTTCCCCGGTGTAGGAGCGGGGAGCGGGGGCGATGAGGATGAAAGCGGGGAGTTCCACCCTCTCAAGATGCAGCCGGGAAGGGTGGAGGCCTCGCAGCATTGAGAGAGGTTGATCCATCGCGAGGTGAGGCTCAAACAGAGTCAGAGCATCGCTTCCGCTGACCCGGATAACACCCCGCAAGGCCCTTCCGGGGGGCGAGGCAACAGCCAGGATGGTCGAGACGGTATCCACGACGGGATCATACCTGTATGCAGGCTATATTCTGTGAACCCGATGAGCCCTGAGCATAAGCTAGCGAGCCTATATGGCTACTTACACCATCCGCGCTCCAGCCAGGCGTGCGGATTCGACGATTCGTTCGGCGGTGCGCACTGCCGCGAAACCCGCGTGGGCGTCGATCGTCGGTCGTCTTCCCTCGCGCACAGCAGAGAGGAAGTCATCGATTTGCAACTCCAGAGCATCGCCGTCCTCGATCTTCAGTTCATCGATTTCGATCAGCTCGAGATAATTGAGGTCAGATAAGTCCTCGCCCGCTTTCAGTCGCTCGCGCAGTTCGGCAAGTTGCTGCTCATTGGCGATCTTGCGTACGACCGTGCCCTTGCGGGCCACGAAATCCGCCGAGACATACGCGTCCTCGCTGATAATCCGCAGCTTGCGCTCGGTCTTGAGGGCGAGACGACTGGCGGTGATGTTCGCCACACAGCGGATGTCATCATCGCCCGCGGGGAAGGTCAGCCGCGCATTGCATACATCCTCGGCCTCCCCCAGCACGCACACGGCATTGGCATGAATCTCCTCCGGTTCGTTGCCTGTGAGCATCAGGAGCAGGTCCAGATCATGAATCATCATGTCCAGCACCACTCCCACATCGACGCTGCGAAACGTCATGGGGCTGACCCGGTCCATTTCGATGAAGCGGGGGGTGATTCCAGAGATGTCGCTGATGGCCCTCATCACCGGGTCATAACGCACGATGTGGCCGACTTGAAGCACGGCGTCGCTGGCATCGGCGGCGTCAGCAATAGACCGCGCCTCCTCGACATTCGGAGCCAGCGGCTTTTCAATCAGACATGCGACCTTCGAAGCCAGGAGCGTTTCCGCCGCGGAACGGTGATGGATCGTGGGGGTGGCGATGGTGACGGCATCGACTCCCGCGGCCAGAAGTTCCTCAACCGTGCCATACGCCTTGCCTCCCCACTCCTCCACAATGCTGTTGCACACCTCGGGATCCACATCAACCACGCCGACCAGATCGGCATTTTGATTCTGGGCATAGACGCGGACGTGGTGTCGTCCCATGCGTCCGGCACCAATCACGGCGCATCGGATCTTCGAGTCCTTCATCGTAGTGCTACCTCTTCCTGGCCGTCACTCTCCGGGTTCATTGTCGCTGGTAGCATCAATATAGGGGTCAATGACGCCAGAGAAAAACCGTTCTCGTTTTTCCTGCTGTCGCTCCATCTGCCCTTCATGTTCCAGCGCGTGATGAACGCAGTAGCCTACGGATCGGGCCAGCTTCAGGAGGCTTATGGGGTACAGCACGACTACCAGAGCCGACGCAGAGTAACACAGCCCCGTCCATAGCGTCAGCGGGGACTGGATCGAAAGGAACCATACCGCGGGGATAAGAAACCACATTACCCACAAGAGCAGCTTTTGGGCTTCGTCATCGCGGCTCCACTCTGCGAGACGCCCTTGCATGATCGACAGCAACACCAACCCGAGGATGCCGGCCATGAGCCCGTACTGGATCATGAACACGAAGACATCAGCAAGGGGTGAGGGACTAGGCAAGGCCATATTCAACACTGCTCCTATGCTCGCAACGGGCCAGCCGATTTGCAACCAGTGCGTAGCGAAACGCATCCTGCTCCGCGAAGTGAAGCCCCGGATCGTCGCCTGCGGCAGTTCCAGAGCCGGAATAGCCAGCCGCACGCCAGCCTGCCAGGAAATCGTCAGCGCAAACATTGCTAAGAGGATGACCATTTTCGGAATCGTGCTCACCCAGAGCAGTAGCATAAGAACAATGGTCAACGTCATGTACCAGAACGCCGCCCAGCAGCCCCATTTCAATCTGCATATCACGGCCCGGGGCATGAGGGACAACGGCTCGTCGATAGTGGGGGGGATGAATGTCGGCTGACCGCATTCAGGGCAATTCCCGCCCAAGGGCAGGCCACGAAGTTCATAGCCGCAGGTGAGGCACTTCTTGTCAGACTCGATATAGACAGCCGGCGGCGGAGCATCTTCAGCCGGTTGAGTATCGAGATGAGAAGGTGCCGGACACATGGAATGATGGTATCCGCCCCGGCCCGCTGGCGTCTTCAGCCGGAATCAGGATTGAGTTAACTTACGGCTCATCCTCCTCCGGCTCGCCGACACTTCTTCTGCGCAGCCGCATGTCGCGATCGGCGATCTGGCGTGAATGATGCACCGCCCAGGTGACGGATGATCCGAGAGAGAGCATGGCCCGACCGAAGCAGAAGATGGAAAAGAGCCAGAGCAAGGTCATGGTGCAGGTTAGTAAGCCAAATACCACATTTACTCCTGAAAGCATCAAAGCCAGGGTCGAGATAGGCAGCCCCCAGACCGCCCAGTTGAGCATGCGATGGGCGCTCATGTCGTTGCTCCAGTGGGCCAGATTCATAAGCAGTAATCCCAGCACCACGAATCCGGTCAGACCAAGAACGAATAGAGGTAGGAAAAGCATGCTCTCAATCTGAGTCAATGGCCCCGCCCCGAATCGAGGTGTCGTCAACGCCACCCCGATTTCCAGCAGGATCAGCAGCAGCCAGGGAAGCTGCATCCATCGGGCGGCGATCCGCATCATTGAGCCTCGGGCGAAATTGAACTTCACGCCGTTAGGCGTGTTGATGGGCGTGGTGATGAACCAGATGCCGAGCAACCAGAGGCCCGCCGCGATAGTTTCCACTGCGTAAATCGTCATATTCATACTGGATCGCAGGGAGACGATCATGAATGGCATTGCAATCAATATGGCGAGTGCGCCGAGGGTCATCCAGAATCCAGCGCTGAGACGGAGGATGACCCCGCGTGGGGCATCACACAGGGAATCCCGAAATGGATTGTCGAGGATGATAGTCGTGCCGCATTCCGGACACACGCCCCCGATCTTCAGTCCGCGCAAGTTGTATTCACACTGCTTGCAGGGGCGATCAGCCTCGATCTGCTCCCCCCTGAGCGCGGCGGAGTACTTCCGGTACTTGTTGGACATGAACTGTGACACACGCACACTCCGGAGTGGCGGGCGATAATGGCCCGGTAGCATCATTCTACCTTCTCTGGCAATACCCAGAGAGTCCCGATTGAGTCAATTCAGGTCACGTCACCGATGCGCCGTTTTCCGATCGCTGCTCTGGCTATGCCACTGCGTTGATCAGAGCAAACGCCTCTGGGAAAGCCATCTCATTCGTATGGATGAAACAAGAACACATCTAAGTTTACCCCGGATCACCCGGCCTCCGGCTCATCATCTTCACCTTCGAGCATCCGCCCCAGCTTGGCGTAGGCGATGGAGGTGACGATCAGGAACAGCCCCGATACTGCGAACGACACCACCCGCCAGATGTTCTTCGCCTCGGCCATGTCAACAATGAGCACCTTCACCACCGTGATTGCCAGCAGACCCAGTCCCGCGTAGCGCACGAGCGGCAGGGTGCGGAGAAAACCCAGTCCCACCAGGATCATGCCGTAGATCCCCCAATAGACGCTGAACGATGCGAGTCGGACGGTAATGTCGTCGGCGAACAGGCGATCGAGTTCCAGGCTTCCCAGCCAGAGCCCCAGCAGCGCGATCATGGAGTAGGCGAGTAGTTGCGGATCATGCGCGCCGAAGAATTGCCCGCGAAGTTCCTTCTCCACCCGTCCCAGCAGTAGGGGGGAGATTGCGAGCATCACCACCAGGGTCGCCCCGATTGCGAACTGGAGATTGAGAACCACCGTCGCCTCGACCGTGCCGTGCAGGATCCGCCACACCAGCGTGTCGTAAGTGAGCCAAGCAACGGTGGACATGGAGATCAGGACCAGACCCGCGACGATGAGCAGGCTTAGTCTGCGCCAATGCCCGATGAACATCATCCCCAGCCCGCCGAGCCCCCACAGCCCCGTCCACCACAACATGCGGTGAATCTCGCTCGCCCAGAGTGACTCGTAGCCTTCGACCCGCTCAAGCCGAAAGAGCGCACGATCAATCTCGAACGTCAGACCCCACAGAATCACCACCGCCGCTCCCACCGGGATCCATGCCGCGAAATCCCTCCAGGGACTTTTTGATCCCTCACCCTCATCAGTCCGGGGAAAGAGCGTTCTACTCAGCAGCAGTGCGGACGCCGCGATCACAAGTCCCGTGAGCAGTTGGATGTTCGCCACCGGCAGAAAATCGCTGAACATCCCCCGCCCGTGATAGAACGCCCAGTACAGCGTATCCAACAGTATCCACTTGACGGCGCACACCACCAGCAGCACGCATGCGACCACCGGAAGCAGCAAGGGTTTTGGCGAGGCTTCCCGCTCCCCGCTCTCTCGCCGCTCGATCCATGTGAAAAAGCTCAGCACGACCGCGCCCAGACTCCAGAGCATCGTGAGCATGATCTGGCGGACGTGTCCCGTCACCCATCGCACGTCATCACCAAGAATGGAAGACTGCACGACGATGCGATCGATCTCGAAACTCAACGCCAGCAGCGCAATGCCCACCACGAACAGGATTGCCATCTGTCGAGCCAACGCGAAAAAACCCAGGGGCACGGCGGACGTTTCGCTGCGAGGCTCACGCTGTCGCTGACGCATGATCCGATACACCCACCACCCCGCCGCAGCCAGGGCGACCGCCATGCCCATCTGCTCATTGAGAAGGGGCGTTTCATCCAGCGCATCCCATCCCCGCCGCGACCGATTCAGCATGACATCGATCACCAGCCATCGTGCGGTTGATGCGAACAGGACGAGCTGTGCGATCTCAAAGTAGCGCTGCCTCCTCCCGATACCCTGCAAGGCCAGCAGCGCCACCACCCCGAGCAGCCAGCCCATCGCGACCAGAGATCCATCGGCCTGCACATGCCATAATCCCACCCACCCCAACATGGCGATCAGGCACAGCACCGCCGGAGTTGTCATCCAGCGATTCGGCTCTCGGTCACTGAGCCGATGCGCGCACAGATGGGTCGCCACGATCGCCGCCAGCGCCAGGATCGACCATCCGGTGACTTCAAGTTCCCCCCACTGGCGGATGGAGTTGGTCAGCACCGGCGTCATCCACCAGGAAATAAACACCACGTCAAACAGCGCCAGGAAGAGCACCACGATGCCGAAGATATCCAGACCGCGCGAGGGCATGCGCCGGCCGGTTTCGATCGCGCCCAATGCAATGATCAACCATCCTGCGGCTCGTCCGTAATCATCAAAGTGCAAAGCGATGGCGGTGGCGAGCAGCACGCCGGATTGCACCCACAGCGCCACGGCAAGCTTGTCCAGGGCGTTTCTCGGACGGGTGCGGAGGCCGTCCAGCCCGGGGCCGAACATCACCGCGACCGCAACCCCCAACACCGCGATCATGACGGTGAATATCCCCAGCCAGTCTGGACCGGTATTCGGCCCGGAATAAAGTACCCAGCATCCGGCGGAGATGTAGGCGAAGGTCGCGAGGAGGGTCATCACCACGTTGCCGAATGATGAGTGACGTTTCATCGCCGCGAGGATCGACTCCCCCAGGATCATCGTCCACCAGATGCTCATGAAGATGATGCCCATGATCCAGAGGGTGGCGCTGTTGGCGATAAGCCAGCCGAGGCCCGTAATGCACTGGGCGGCAAGTGCGAGAAACCGAAGCGGTGCGAACGGCCGGGGCGACACGGAACTGAGCCCCAATGAAATACCCAGCATCAGCGTGAGATACGTGAGCAGTTCGAGGTCATGCTGAAATTGCCCGCGGAGAAGGAATGGCGTGAGGTATCCGCCGACGATGGCCAGGATGCCGATGGTCAGGAAACGTGTGCGCAGGGTAATCGCGAATCCCGCCACTGCGACTATCCCCATCAGGATGAACGCGACATCCTGCGTCAAGAGGTCGAAATAGCGATAGCTGGCGAATGAATCGAGATACAGCACGCTGATTCCCGCCCCGAACAGGCCCACTGATGCGGCCCGCCCCACCTTGCGCAGGGCCAGTTCCCCTGCGCCTATGAGCAGTAGGCCGAATCCACCGATGATGAAGCACTTCGTCAGCGGCTGCAACCGACCCCACAGCCCCTGATCGATGGCAATCTTGATCGCAAACAGCGCGGCAAGAAAGATCCCCGCCGCCCCGACCCACGCCATCCACTTGCCCCCGATGACCATTTCCAGGGGTGTGGTGCGTTTGGGTTTGGCCGGTGCATGAAACGTTGTAGGCGGAGCTTGTGGTCCGGGAGAAGTACTCACGGGGGGCGAGATGGGGGGGGTGTCTGTCGGGGACGGCAACTCTTCGGACAGTTCAGACATTACCGAGGATTCAGCCCCGACATCCGGCGTGACCGGTACTCCCCCAATCTCCATAACCACCGGTGGAGGTTCAACTTCTTGCGATCTTGCGTGCTCGGGTGCCGTGGACCGTTGCTTGCGGTCACGCTTCAAATCCGTCAGCCGCCCGGTAAGGCTCTCTTGAATCGGCGGCTTGTCCGTTTCGCTGCTTGCAAGAGGGGGATGCGGCGGCTCCTCAGGCTCTGTCGAGGTTTCATGCTCGATTTTCAGATGCTCCTCCAGACGCTCGATCCGCTCGGTCAGCCGCTGGATCTCACGCATCAGGTCATCTGAATTCATCCCTGGTCTCTGCTATTGGCTCAGTTATTTATTATACGACATTTTCCATTTGATTTTTGTCCGGCTTCACCATCGAGCTTTCAGAGTACGAGTAGTGTTATCGCAGGCCCAAACGAGTGGTCAGTATACCGCCATATAAGATCTATCTGGGGAATCCGAGTCTATACAATCGCATTTATGGTTGTATGGTTTTCCGTGTAGGCCACCGCGTTGCGGAACATTTGCAACCCCAGCGGTTCATCGCTCATCTCCGACTCATCAAGTCGTGTCCAGAAGGGGTGGCTGGTCCAGCGGGTGTAGCGTTCGGGATGGGGCATGAGCCCGAAGATCAGGCCCGTGGAATCGCAGATTCCCGCTACATTGCCGACCGATCCGTTGGGATTGTCATCGCCAGCGTAGCGCACCGCGATCTGCCCGTTGTCCTTGAGCCGCTGCAGGACGTCATCGGACGCGGGGATGAAGCGTCCTTCGCCGTGGGCGATGGGAAGCATACCCGTCTGTTCCGTTGACTTGAGCCCTTGCGTCCAGATGCAGCGGGTGTCGGGCGGAATCTCCACCTTGACCCAGCGATCGACAAATCGTGCCGAATCATTACGGGCCAGGGTCACACGCGGGGCGGGAGCCACATCGGGCCAGGACTGCCCCACAACTTCCGGACCTGGTAGAAGTCCCATCTGAGCTAACATCTGAAAACCGTTACAAGGGGCGAATATGGGCACTCCCCGATTGAGGGCTCGGATGAACGCGGGATAAAGCGTTTGCTTCATAAGATGGGAGGCGATACGTCCCGCCGCGACCGCATCGCCATAGCTGAAGCCGCCGGGGAGGCCGATGAGATCAAACTCATCGATCAGTTCAGGGTTCTTGATCAACCGGTTCAAATGCATCGGACATGGCGTTGCCCCGGCCAACTCAAAGGCGAAGCCAAGCTCCTGGTCGCAGTTGATTCCGGCAGTGGTGATGATGAGTGCAGTTGGCATGGGGGAGTAAGGAGTTAGGAGTCAGGGAAAGATGATATGAGAATCAGGCAATCCGCTTTCTACTTTCTATTTTCAACTTTCTATCTACTTTTTCGTCTCACCAGTCCAGCGTTCTGCGCCAAGCTTGTTTCAGGGTATCGAGTTCAAGGTCCACTTCCGCCGACTCCAGCGTCAGGCGATCGGAATCATTAAACTCGCCGATGATGGCATAAGGCACATCGCCCAGAATCGCGTCGATCCGGTCAAGATTTTTCCGCGAGACCTCCAGCAGATATCGTCCAGGGGTTTCGGCGAAGTGGGCCGCGAAATCCGCGGGCTCGCCCGTGGTGGGTATCTGCAGGAGATCGAGTCGGAGCCCGAGCCCACCGGCGAAGGCCATTTCCGACGCGGCGCAAAGCATGCCGCCGTCGCTGCAATCGTGAGCGGATCGAACGAGTCCTTCCTCGATGAGCTGATGCACGACATGAGCGGTTTGTGACCATCTCGTCAGATCGACCCCCGGCAAGCGACCTGACTCTGCGGCGGATGCAAAGAGCATGTTGTAATGCGAGCCACCCATACCGGCATCAGTCATACCCGCGATAATGAGCAGGTTCCCTGATTCCTTGGCATCCATGGTCACGCACTTCCTGATATCCGGGACGATGCCGAATCCGGATATGAGCAGGGTGGGGGGGATTTTGATTATCCGGCCATCTTTCGTAGTGAACTGGTTGTTCAATGAGTCCTTGCCGGAAATGAAGGGGGTACGATAGGCCATCGCTCCGTCGTAGCACGCCTCCGCCGCCCGGACCAGGGCTCCCAGATACCGGGGATCATCACATGAAGGCCAGCAGAAATTATCGAGGATGGCGATGCGTTTCGGATCGACGCCCACACAGACAAGGTTTCGCACACACTCATCGATCGCGGCGAGGGTCATGACATAGGGGTCATCTCTCATGCCCGTAGCGAGGCCGTTGGCGATCCCCAGCCCCCGGGTCGAGCCATAGACCGGGGTGATGACCGCGGCGTCGGATGGCCCGTGACCCTCACTGCCGGCAAAGGGGGTGACGACCGACCGCCCCTGCACTTCATGATCGTACTGCCGGATGATCCAGTGCTTGGAAGCGATATTGGGATGGGCGAGCAGTGCCAGTAGCGCGTCAGATACTGATTCCGGCGCGGCTGATGCTCCACCAGATTCGGCATCTGCGTTCTCAATGTCTTTCTGACTCAGAATGTCCTTGGCTTCGGAGGACCATTTCGCTTCACGGATCGTCTCCGGCAGTCCATCATGCAGAAAAGCCATATCCAGGCGACCAACCTCCTGCCCTTCGTAATTCAGGATGAGTTGGCGATTCTCGGTGCCGAATGTGCCGAGATCGCACATCTCCACATCATGCCCGTCACAGATTTCTCGTAGGGGTTTGATGTTTTCAGAAGGGACGGCGAGCACCATGCGCTCCTGGGCTTCTGAGATCCAGATTTCCGATGGACTGAGGCCTTCGTATTTGAGTGGGGCACGTTCCAGATGCACTTGGGCTCCGAGCTTCTCGCCCATTTCGCCGACGGCGCTGGAGAAGCCGCCCGCTCCGCAATCGGTGATGGCGCTGAACAAGCATCCATCCCCGTAATCTCGGGCCTCGATGATTGCATCGAGCATCTTCTTTTCCGTCACCGCATTGCCGATCTGCACGGCATGGCTGAACTCAAGGGCATGGGTGTCGGTGAGTTCCGCGGAACTGAATGTCGCCCCGTGGATGCCATCACGTCCCGTGCGCCCGCCGAGAGCGATGATGTGATCGCCCGCACGAGGCTCACCAGTTACCTTGTCGCGGGGCATGACCCCGATGCAGCCGCAATAGACCAGGGGATTGCCCACATAGTCATTATCAAACCACACCGCCCCGTTGAGGGTGGGAATCCCCATGCGATTGCCGTAATCACGCACGCCCTCTACGATCTGGGTCAGGATGCGTCTGGGATGCAGGATTCCGGTGGGAATCTTGCGTCGATTCGGCTCGCCGGTCTGAGTCCAATGGTCGGGATGGGCGACACAGAACACATCCGTCGCCGCGATGGGGCGGGCGGCAAGTCCGGTTCCAATTACATCGCGGATGCAGCCGCCGATGCCGGTCGCGGCTCCCCCGTAGGGCTCGATGGCTGAGGGATGATTGTGGGTCTCGACCTTGAAGCAGACCGCATGGTTATCGTCGAAGGCAATCACGCCGGCGTTATCGACGAACACGGACAGGCACCAGTCGATGCCGTCGGCGATCAAGGCATCCGTGGCCGCGATGATGGTGGATTTCAAGAGATTATGGATGATGACTGAGCCGTCATCGTTGACCTCATGTCCCGGACGCCCCCGAAAGTCAATCTTCCAGCTCCCCTCTTCTCCCCCCCCGAGGCATTCCTCATACCTGATCGTCGCCTTGAGGGTCTTATGGATGCAATGTTCCGACCAGGTCTGGGCGAGGGTTTCCAGTTCAATCTCCTTCGGGTCTCGCTCCAGACGTCGATACTCCGATTGGATGGCTCGCATTTCATCGAGGCTCAGAAACATGTGACCCTGTCGGGAAAGCGTCGCCAGGGTTTCATCGTCCATGTCGCGAATAGGAATGGTGATGATTCGGTGTTCCTGCGGCGTGCCGATGACGAATGAGTCGGGGTGATAGGGTGTTTCGTGAATGGCGTGAATGACGGTATTGGCCAGTCGGCGTTGCGCGATCTGGCGTGCGGACTCACGACTCGTGGCGTACATGTCGTAGCGCAGCCCCGTCCGGACCTCGACATCCCGCCCCAGGATGACCTTGATGGCGTACCTGACGGCTTCGGCATCGGGGTCCATCACCCCGGGTAAGGGGTGGATCTCGATGAGAGCCTCGCCTCGGACCGGTGTGGTGCCGATCACCGATTCTTCCGTGACCGGATCGGCGAGAAATTCCTCCGCGAGGCGTTTGATCTGGGACTCGTCGAGATTGCCCTGGATGAGATACACACTGGTCGTATCGACCCGGCTTGGGGGATCATCAAGCCCCAGCGACTCCACCTCACGTCTCACCGCTTGCCCTTTTGGATCGGGCATGCCTTCTCGGGATCGTACTTCGACGCGGTGAACTGCGGGGGAGGGCATTTTAAGTATAGGAATCCCTAAATTACCTGATGAATCTCTCGATCCTAGTTATTCTTATTGCAATGGACCATTCCGACGGTCGTTTTTTGTTTTATCATTTGCTCACCATCACTGCATTTGCCCACCGCTATGTCACCAGACTCAAACTTACCCATACCACACATCGAACTTTTCACGGATGGAGCGTGTTCGGGCAATCCCGGTCCCGGCGGTTGGGCGTACATTCTCCGGAATGTCACCAGTGGCGGGGAGCAGGAGAGCACGGGGGGCGAAGTTTCCAGTACCAATAATCGCATGGAACTCCTCTCGGTAATCTATGGCCTTAGCTCACTGGATCAGCCCTGTCGCGTGGATCTTTACTCCGACAGCCAGTACGTGGTGAATGGCCTGACGATATGGATGGACGACTGGATAGCGCGGGGATGGCGAGGTTCAAACCGGAAAGTCGTCAAGAATCTCGAATTGTGGCAGAAGCTCGAAACACTGCGTGACTACCACGAGCTTACCTGCCATTGGGTTCGGGGCCACGATAATCATCCTGAAAATGAACGCTGTGACCAGCTTGCGGTGGAGGCCTGTGAGCGAGTCAAGGCTTCTCAATGACTACGATAGTCGGGAAAGTGCCTTATTTGGAGATTGTGGTAGTTGATGCCGTGATTATGGCCTCAGAGGTGGTTGAACGGCCTTCCCGATGATGCTACAGTCTTCGACTCGTTTCAGCCTGGAGTAACTGTCAGTATGCCTACGATCAATCAGCTTATTCGAAAACCCCGACGCACCCCCAAGGCCAAGTCCAAGGTGCGCGATCTGGAAAAATGCCCGCAGAAACGTGGTGTGTGTCTCCAGGTGAAGACGGTAACTCCTAAAAAGCCGAACTCGGCCCTGAGAAAGGTCACCCGCGTTCGCCTTTCCAATGGCAAGGAAGTCACCGCCTACATTGGCGGGGAAGGACACAACCTGCAGGAACACTCCATCGTGCTCGTTCGCGGTGGCAGGGTCCGCGACTTGCCCGGCGTTCGATACCACGTCGTTCGAGGTTCCCACGACACCCTCGGGGTCGAAGGACGCAAGCAGGGCCGCTCCAAGTACGGCACCAAGCGAGGCAAGTAAAAAAGTTCAGCGGTCAGCCTTGCGGCGGCCCCTGAAGGTCTTGAAAATTGATTGGGAGCTGAATGCTCCCCTCGGCAAGTAATCGCAGTCCGATCCCCAGCCTTTTCCAGGCAGACTGCGGTGAACAGGAAGCCCCGACATCATCGGGGCAGATGAGCCACAGGAGATACACATGGCCGGTCGCATTACAAAATCTGAACAGCAGCTTCGCCCCGATCCCCGCTTCGGAGACAAGACCCTTGCGAAGTTTATCAACTGCATCATGCATGGCGGCAAGAAATCAGTCGCCCAGCGGGTCGTTTATGACGCGCTTGATCTGATGCAGAAAAGACTCGACAAGGAGAAGCCGGAAAATCTCCCCAAAACCTCGATCGAATTGTTTCAGAAGGCGATTAACAATGTCAGGCCTGAAGTTGAAGTTCGCTCCAAACGAGTCGGGGGTGCCAACTACCAGGTGCCCATGCAGGTCAGTTCAAAACGTCGTATGAGCCTTTGTTTCAGATGGATCATCACCGCCGCCCGCGCCGAGTCCGGCAAGCCCATGGCCCAGCGTCTGGCCCGAGAGCTTTACGACGCCGCCCGCGGTGATGGCAAGGCCATGAATATCCGCGATCAAACCCACCGCATGGCTGAAGCCAACCGAGCCTTTGCCCACTTCGCGTGGTAGGAAGAAGCCTCGGCTTGAAATCAGGAAAATTCAGCCGACTGTTTGTTCAACAAACAGTCGGTTTTTCTTGGCAAACTATCTAAAATGAATCCTTTGAGTCTTGGTCGTGAATGATCTTCCCGAACATCTCGAACGGTATCACCGACAGATGCTCCTGCCGGCGATTGGTGAGGCCGGCCAGCGAAAACTCCTCGCCTCTCACGCCCTTATCGTCGGTTGCGGGGCGTTGGGGTGCTGCTGCGCCGACATCCTGGCCCGGGCGGGGGTGGGTACCATCAGCATCGTCGATCGGGATATCGTGGAATTGACCAATCTTCAACGACAAATCCTGTTCGATGAGGATGATGCCCGTGAAGGCACGCCCAAGGCATTGGCCGCGAAGACGAAAATAGGCAAAATCAACAGTACGGTGGTCGTTCATGCCCATGTGGATGACTTCAATCAGCGCAATGCCGAGCGGTATGCCGAGGGCGCAGATATCATTCTCGATGGTCTTGACAACTTCGAGACCCGTTATCTGCTCAATGATCTGGCGGTGGCCCAGGGGCTGCCTTATCTCTACGGGGGAGCGGTGGGGTCTCAGGGTATGAGCTTTCCCATCCTGCCCTATCCGCGGCATCGCCGTGAAGGTGTGCGCGGCGGTATCCGATGGTCCGAAGATCAGGCCACGCCCTGTTTGCGGTGTGTTTTTCCCGAACCACCTCCCCCCGGCTCCAGCCAGACCTGCGACACTGCCGGAGTACTCGGTCCCCTCGTGAACCAGATCGCATCCCACCAGGCCGCCGAGGCGATCAAGTTGATGAGCGGCAATCTTGACGCCATCGACCGTTCCATGCTGACCATCGACATCTGGGAGAACGAGACGAAGCGACTCAATCTCGCCGGAGCCTTCAAAAGCGGGCAATGCCCCTGTTGCGGCAGAGGGGAATTTGATTATCTGGAAGGGACTTCGGGTAGTATCACCACGTCTCTGTGTGGTCGAAACGCTGTTCAGATCACCCCGGATGAGGCTTCTGACGGCTTGATCGATCTTGCTGCCTTGGCCGATCGTCTGGCCCCCCATGGCACGTTCACCAGCAATCCCCACCTGTTGCGGGGGATTCTTCGGGCGGAAATCGGCAATGATGGGAACCCGATGGAGTTGACCTTGTTTGTAAACGGTAGGGCGATCATCAAGGGCACGAATGAGCCTGATGCCGCACGGATAATTTACGCGAAATACGTGGGATCATGAAGCCATTTTTTCGGTCTCCCTCGTCAGAGGTATCAGACCAGCGCATCCTATCGAGGGGATCATCCGATCCTTAAAGATTCTCAGCCCATTCCGGTCGGGATGGGATTCGGTTGATTGAAATCTTGAAAAGGGCCTGCCATGTCCAGATTCCAGCCAATGTTTTCTCATTTTGATTTCCCCGCCGGGAGCCGACTTCGGAAGGTATTGATGTCCTGCTGCTGGTTGGCCTTCCTGCTGGTGATATCTGCTCCGGCGTTGGCTCAGGGTACATCAGGGGCGTTTCCCGATCCGATTTCCACCCGTGAGCTCGAACGATATTGTAATCGGCTGAACATGAGCGATCAGCAGCGACAGGGAATCGGGCTGGCTCACGATCAATACCTGGAGGCCTTTCGAGTCCTGCGTGACGGTTTAATTGAGGAATTCCTCGATGAAAACGGGGCAGGAGCAGGGTTCAGCCTCAATTTCAGGGCCGATCGCAAGGATCTCGAAAAGACCGCGCGGAAGCGCGAAGATCTGTTTAATCGCATCCGGTCACTGGACAATCGTTTCTTCGACCAGATTCAGACGGTGTTGACTGATGACCAGTTAGCTCACATGTCGCGGGTCAAGCAGGCCCGGCAACGAGTACGTCATCGCTCGGGCCTGACCCGCATGGCGGGGGCTATGAATCCTGGAGCGTCCGTGGATCTCAGCGAACTGTACGACGATTTGAACCTGCTTCTGAAGGATGTTACAACCACTGATCCCATCCTCTGGCAATATGAACGCAACCTGACAGTTGCCGTGCGCGAATTGTTTGAAAAATCATCAAGACTTCAAATCGACATTCAAAAGAATATGGAGGCCGAGGGATTCGATGGCAATTCCCCTCCATCCAGCCGCGATGACCGGGAAAGCTATGTCGGGGCGATCATGACGGCCTTCAGCACCCTTAACG
The DNA here is from genome assembly GCA_022560875.1 of Planctomycetota bacterium. Lineage (GTDB taxonomy): Bacteria > Planctomycetota > Phycisphaerae > Phycisphaerales > SM1A02 > JADFSH01. The sequence continues at coordinate 40,166 of JADFSH010000001.1, forward strand.
CTCGACTGAGTGAGCTGTCAGCCAAGATCAGTGAACTGAACAACCGGAATCTCAATGTGATTACCCAGATGCTTCCCAGAGATGCGGCGTGGCAATTCAGGAACGAATACTACGATCGTGCCTATCCGAACCTTCCCTCGGGCCGGGGGGCCGCGGGACGACGTTTCGACATCATTGAGAAAATGAAGGATATCACGGTTGCGCAGCGTCAAGAAATTGATGAAGCCGAAACCCTGTTTCTCGATGAACTCGGGCGGTTGACCAAACGCATGGTCGAGCATGTCGATAACAACCGACCTCAGAGAGGGGGCATGATGGTTCGCTTCACATCCTCCGGGGAAGATGAGGAAGTGGAGAAAGAACGGGAAAAGTACGAATCGAAGCTTGATGAAATGAGGGAACGACGTACCAGACTGATCGATCAGACCGTGGTCAGGCTCAGCACCATTCTCGGCGAGGAAATGACGCAACATCTTGATCGGCGTATTGCTGCGACAGAACCGGATGCTGTGGAAGTCCAAGAAGGTGCGGTTGAGATTTTCGCCATCTCTGTTGCCGGCGGTGGGGGCGGGGATTTTCAGATGCTGAACTTCCGCAGTATCGGAAATCTCGCAACCTTGGAAGAGAATGATGAGGAGGAGTCGTCGGATCAATACATCCCCGGACCAATCAGCCGACGCGATCTGAAGAAATATGCCCGTTATCTCAAAGTGGGTGAGGATCAGGCATCCATCATTGACAGCCTGCATGACGACTACATGGAGAGTTTTCGACTTCTGCAAGACACGCAAATCAAGGCCATACGCGATCGGGAGCGCAATCTCTGGTCGCTCGATTCCGAAGACGGTGACATCAGCATTCCCTCCAAGAGCGACATTGAGAATTTGTACCGACTCCGGCGCAGCGCCCTGAGGTCAATAGAAGCCCTCGATGAGTCGTTTCTCAATGATCTGGAGACGGTCGTACTCAATGAAACCGGAACTACAGCTATGCAGCGAGTGAAGCTGGCCCGGAAACGATCGATTTACATGCGGGTAAGGGATACCGGCGGATTTCGAATGTTCGGAGGCGGCGGAGGCAGACGCGTGATGAGTTTCATCGGCTTGGGTGGGGACTCGTCCGGCGAATCCGTCGTGGACCTTTCTGGTCTCGTGGATGAGCTTGCACTCGGCGACGCCGAACTCGCAAAGACCGATCCGATCCTCAATGATTATGAGCAGACCATTACCTCCCAGTTTCAGAAAGCCTTTGAGAGTTCCATGCGGATGGATGAAGCCATGGATGGTATTCGTGCGGAATCCATGACCGTCAGCGGAAATGGCAGGCGCCGACAAGTCAACATTAGTGCGGGCGGGATGCGAAATGCGATGCAAACCGATGGTCGGACCAGCCGGGAAGCCAGGAAAGCAATCGTGGAACTCAATCGCATTACCCTCCAGAAGCTGGCTCAGGTTCTGCCCAGTGAATCAATGGATCGTTTGCGGGATGTTTACAACCGTCGATCGTTCCCGGACATCTTCAATGACCCGAAGTCGGCGCGACACATCATTGATGCCGTGCTGGCCCAGGAGGATCTGACTCCCGCCCAGCGAATGGCCGTTCAGGAGATCGCCATGGATTATCGCAGCCGCTATCAGGAGCTGAGCAACCAGATGGTGGATCTGAAGATCAGCCAGCCCGTTCCCGGCAACGATGACAATTTCGGCCGGATAAACTTCCAGGCCATGCAGCAGCAGCAACGCGGCATGGAGAAGATTCGCTTTGATCGCAATGATCTGAGTGACAAGACCAGGAACCAGATTCGTAATGCTTTGGGTGAGGAAATTCGCGAAAGACTCCGGGAACTCTTCGAGCAGAAAGAGCCGGAGTCCGGAGCCTTCCACATCGGCGGCTGAGAAAACATCGCACTGATCCGTCATCGACTCATGCGCCGCGAAGGGCGGGCGTCATGTCTTTTCGCTGATTAACGTGAAATGCTGCAAGAGGTGGCTCCGGCAGGTCGGTTTTTTCAGGTCGGCCCGGCGGGCCAGTGCGATGGCTTCCCGCCGGGTAAATCCCATCGCCACGCTCACCACTTCGTCATGCTTGACCATTTTCGGCGCGCCGAGCGTGAGCAGACGCACTCCGATTTGTCCCGCGACCCCCCGCAACTGATCATTCCAGATCACGGCTCGCGTCGATAGTCGGTCCATGATCCGCAATACGGTCATGACTTCTATATCGCAGAGATGATGGAGAAACATGCCGGCGTGGGCGTAGTCAAAGGAACCCGGCTCGAAGTGATCCATGAGTCGTAATGCGTTCGCAATCACAAGCTTAATCTTTATTTGATCGCCGATAAATTCCCGGGCGATATCCAGGATGGTGGCATGAACATCGATGCCGGTGACATGAAGCTCGTGCCCGGTTTGTTTCGCCCAGTTGACTGCCGCGAGCGGAATGTCCGCTGATCCTGTCCCCACATCGATCAGCCGTATCGGTTGGTCCTTCGGCCAGCCGGGAGCCTGACGCTGAAGATACGAGACCAGTGCCCGAGTCCTGCCCGACCTGAGATTCATCCCTCGAAGATACGCCATCGCACGGGCCAGTTCGCTTCGATCCGCGGTGGGATCCTCCATCAACTTGGGGATCAATTTCCGCTGAGTCAGGTGAGCCATGGAGGGAGGATACGCTTCGTTCGCGGTAATCCACGTTTTTGAACCGGTAATCCACTCCGGGCAAGGTCTTGAGGACCGTTTTTGGCTTGCCCGGATTGACCCCGATACACTACCCGCATGACCAGCAGCATTCATGAGCCCCCGCTGAGCCCAGAAGCGTTAACAACTCAGAAAGCTCAGCCTGAAAAACCAGTCGAGCGCAAGCCGGTCACCCTGCGAACCATCAGTAAGTACAAGGAGCAAGGAGAGCGATTTGCCTGCCTGACGTGCTATGACTACACCACCGCTCAATGGCTCGAAAAGGCCGGGGTGCCCTTGCTGCTGGTTGGTGACACGGCGGCGGAGATGATCCTGGGCCTGCCCGGAACCATCTACGCTCCTCTCGACTTTCTCATCACCATTACCGCCGCCGTCAAACGAGGCGCTCCCCACACTCTGGTCATGGGCGACATGCCTTTCATGAGCTATCAAGTGGACGAGGCAGAAGGCATTCGCAACGCCGGTCGTTTTATCACCGAAGGCCGAGCGGACATCGTCAAGCTCGAAGTCGATCACACGTATGCCACGTTGATTGAGAAGATTGCCCGGGCCGGCATCCCCGTGGTGGCACACATCGGTACCCGGCCGCAAACCGTCAAAATGCACGGGGGGTATCGCTCTTCGGGACGCAAGGCTGTCGACGCCCAGCGACTCGTTGACGATGCCATCGCGATGGAGGAAGCCGGTGCGAACATGCTGCTCATCGAGGCGGTGCCCAACGAAGTCTCCCAGCGGATCGTGGAGAAAACGAGCATCCCACTTATCGGATGTGGAGGAGGCCCGGCCTGTCACGGCCAGATTGTGGTGCTCCAGGATCTTTTGGGCCTTTCGTCCTGGCAGCCATCTTTTGCCCATCCCGTTGCCCATCTGGGAGAGCAACTCATGGATGCGGCGAGTCAATGGATTGAGCTTGTCCGTGCATCCAATCTCGGCCCTCATCCATATACCATGAAGGATATTGAGTTGGACAAGTTCTGAGTTGTTTCCGATGGTTGTTTAAGAGGAGGATTGATCATTCCTCGAAAGACAATCCGCCCGGATGGTGAATTTCCGCCTGCCTGATCCAGGACCATGAGTTTCGAGATCAGGCGTTTCAGTGAGAGGATGAAGACATGCAGAACATGCCACAGAAGTTGAGCGGCTACGGTCCAAGCCTGATCGTTCTCGCGACTGCCATGCTTGTGCTGTTTGTCGGGCCCAGCGCCGTACGCAAGCTCACCTATGAAAGCACTCGCACTCAGATCATTCAGGCCAGCAATCGGCTCGAAGGCAATAACGTCCTGGAGCAGATTAATCAGGCTTATCGTGATATCGCCATGATGGTGGAACCATCGGTAGTGCATATCAGCGTGCAGCATCGGATTCGGGGAAGGACCGTGGCCATCTCTTCCGGTTCAGGATGGATTTTTGACGAGAAAGGGCATGTCGTCACCAATTACCATGTGATAAGAGACGCCGAGCGTATTGATGTTCAGCTCGACGCGGGCGAACTGCGCGTAGCGGATGTCATCGGCTATGACGACACGACTGATATCGCGGTCCTGAAGATTGCCGAAGGCCGCCTGCATCCCGCTCAACTTGCCGATCCCCAGGAAGCCGTGCAACAGGGCGACTTGGTGTTCGCCTTCGGGTCACCCTTCGATTTTCGTTTTTCCATGTCGTCGGGTGTCATATCGGGCAAGGGGCGCTCCGTGGGTGTCATTCGTAACCAGGCCGGTGGCAATGCCGGGTACGAAAACTTCATTCAGGTTGATGCCGCCATCAATCCCGGCAATTCCGGTGGCCCGCTGACCAACTTTAGAGGCCAGGTTATCGGGATGAACACTGCTATTGCCACCGGACGGCAAAAACCTCGCAGGGGAGAAAGGCAGTTCGAGGAAGGGCAGTTCGCGGGTATCGGTCTGGCTATCCCGCTGGAGATGATTCTCCCCGTCGTCGAGCAACTCATCGAAAATGGATTTGTCATCAAGGGCTTTCTCGGAGTGAATCTCCTTCCGCTCGAAGGGTCCCTGGCCGACAACTATCGTCGAAAAGGCTTCAACGGCCAGGGCGTCGTGCTGGAAAGAGTCATCAAAGGTGATCCGGCAGATCGGGCCGGACTCAAGATGGGGGATGTCATCACCCACGTCAACGGTCGAGTGATGGCTACCATTCCCCAACTCCGGTCTTTCATCTCTTCGATCCTTCCCGGCCAGATCGTCACCATCGATTATTGGAGATTCGACCCGAAGCGAGACCTCGGTGAAAGTATGTCCACCACCGTGAAGCTCGATCGGCTCGATACCATACTCACGGATGGCTCGATACCTCCTGATCAGCCTCGCCATGAGCTGAGGCAGCTCGGTATCAACGCCATGGAGACAAGCTCTCGAAAACTGGCAAGTCAATTCAATGCGGAGTACCGAGCGGGAGTTATGATCAAGGAGATCGATCCCGACTCGATGCTCAGCCGACAGGCGGAAGCTGGCTGGACCATCGTCAGCGTCAATGACATTCCAGTGCGCGATATCGATGATTTCTTTGAAGCCTTGGGAAATTTCAATCTCCTGTCGGGCATCAAACTCGATCTCATCGATACTGAAGGCAATTACCAACAGGCGACCGTGGGTTCGGTAAGGCCCTGATCACAAACGCCGCCCATTCGCATCCCCATTCCGGATGCGTCGCACGCGCTTTGCGTTACTATGGTCCGTGGCATGAGGCAGACGGAAAATGATGTCAATTTCGGTTCTGATGCCCGGACGGCGGCGCCGCTTTTGAATGTGGAGCAGGTCTCTGTCACTTTTACCATGCACGTAGGAGTTTTCGGGCGACCGGCGGAACGGTTGAATGCCGTCAACCGGGTCTCTTTCCATGTCGATCGCGGCGAATCGCTCGGTCTGGTCGGCGAATCCGGATGCGGCAAGTCCACCGTCGCCAGGACGATACTTCGACTGATTCCTCACGCCACCGGTTGCATTACTTTCGACGGACAATCTGTCTTTGACCTTCCTCCCCGCCAGATGCAACTGATCCGGCGCAATATGCAGATCATCTTTCAGGATCCCGCCGGTTCGCTCAATCCCCGTATGCGGATTGGAGACATCATCGCAGAGCCCCTGCTCGTTCATAGCCTGAGTTCAAAACGCGATCAGCGGGTCAAGGTCGAACGTCTTCTTGCTCGCTGCGGCATGAAACGCAGCGCCGTCGATCGGTATCCCCATGAGTTTTCCGGAGGCCAGCGGCAACGTATTGCCATCGCTCGCGCTCTGGCCCTCAAGCCGAAACTCATCATCTGCGACGAGCCGACCTCCGCCCTGGATGTTTCCGTTCAAGCGCAGATCCTCAATCTCTTGAAGGATCTTCAGGACGAATATGGCGTGGCGTATCTGTTCATCAGCCACGACCTGGCCGTCGTCGATCATTTCTGTGATCGTATCGCGGTGATGAAGGAGGGCCGTATCGTCGAGATCGGTGATCGGAATCAAATCATTACCCGCCCGCAGCACAACTATACGAAACGTCTTCTCGCTGCGATTCCCAATCCCGCCCCCGATCCGGCGGTTGGAACGACAACGATTCCCTTGGAATTGCCGATGGCAAGCCCGACGGAAGCATGATTGACGGGCTGGTGTGCTCACCGACATGTTGAACAGCATACTCCTCATCCGGATTGACCCGGGTTGTGATATTGACGTCGGGAAGTTCTCCTGAGACACTTGGCGTGAAGCCGGAGGCTTTATGTATAAAGTAAGAACAAGCAACGGTGATGAATATGGCCCGGCCGATCTCGATCAGATCGTCCAGTGGGCTCGGGAGGGACGTCTTGATAAGGATGCGCTGTTGGTTCCCGCCGACGGGAGCGAGGTGAAGTCGGTCTATGCCGAACCGAGGGTGGCGGCGGTTCTGAACGCACCACCGTCGATCCCCGTCCCCCTGCCAAAGACTGACGAAGCGCCGCTTTCAGGACTTATTCCCTACAAGAATCCGCCGGCGCTGATCGGCTACTACGTCAGCATCTTCTCATGCTTTCCAATACTGGGACTCCTCCTCGGTCCGGCCGCGATAGTGCTGGGGATCATCGGAATCCGTCGCCGCAAGGCAGACCCAAAGCGCAGAGGGCTCGTCCACGCTTGGATCGCGATTTCGTTTGGCGTCATCGGCACCGTCATCAGCCTGGTAACGGTGGCGGCCCTGTTCTTGGGCTAATAACGAGAATCTGATTATGAATGAAGATCCACCCTTGGACATTCCGCTTGAGCCCGCCCCGAATCCGGTCCCGGCTCCCCCGCAGCCGGAAGAAGAAACCTACCGGGTAAAGATGAGCGACGGGCAATTGTACGGTCCCATCACGCTCGATCAGATCGTGCACTGGGCGCGGGAGGGACGTATTCCCCGCGAAGCTCTGCTCTACCCGGAAAGGGGTGGTGATCCCAAATCGGTGTTCGCCGAACCGCGTCTCGCCTCGATCCTCTCCGCCCCACCCACCTTGCCCACTATGGCAATGACCGGCAAGCCTTTGGAGCCGGCCAAGCGCACGTTTTTTTTGCCCACCGGCAATCAACCCGCATTGTGGGGCTATTACCTTGCCGTTTTCTCCTACATCATGTGGCCGCTGATGCCCGTGGCGTTGGCGCTTGGTGTCATCGGACTGGTCCGAAGCATTCGGAATCCGAAGGCCAGAGGCGGACTGCATGCCCTCGTCGCGATTGTGCTGAGCCTTCTGCTTCCGGTCGCAGCGTATTATGTATATCTCTACCTCGAATCTTTCTAATCAGGCTTCCTGTTTCTCATGGGGCAATAAAGAAGAGCATTCGCGGCAAAAACCGAATAAAATAGTGCCAGGCACCTTCCGGTGAATGGACGGACCATGGACCCTGAACCTGCGACCGAAACTTTTGACCCCACCTCCATCACCCGTCCCGGGAGTGTGTTGTTGACCTACTACATCCTCGTGTCCGTCCTCACGCTGGTTGGTTTCCCTTTTGTCTTCCTGCCGCTGTACTTCAAGTATCACACATTGAAATACACCTTCGACGACAAGGGCATCTCCATGTCCTGGGGCATTCTCTTCCGCAAGGAGATCTACCTCACATACCGGAGAATCCAGGACATCCATGTGACCCGCAACCTCTTTCACCGCTGGCTGGGACTTGCGGCAGTATCAATCCAGACCGCCTCGGGTTCGTCCGGGGCGGAGATGACCATCGAAGGCATCGACGAGCCGGAGAAGATGCGCGACTTCCTGTATTCGCAGATGCGCGGGGCTCGGGGCGAAACCGGGGAATCAGAAACAGAGGCTGTCGCCCAAGATGATTCCGCCGATGACGAAGCGCTTGCGCTGCTACGGGAGATTCGCGATGAGCTGAAGGGTATGCGCGAGAAAGCGGGGGCGAAATTATGAGCGAACCGGTGATCAATGTCGCATCGTGGATGTACGAAGGGATATGGTCGGGCCTGACGGAGTATTTCCGGGTGCCCAGAAAAGCGCCCTCGATTCCGGCAAGGCGGGCAGGCGGGGGGGAGACCCATGAGTCGTTCCGTCCTGCGGCGGGATTCCTCGGCTACCTGAAGTTCTTTTTCTGGTTGATCTGCGTGCTCATCCTCGTTGGGCTGATTATCCTGTCGATCACCATTATGATCACGGAGTTCTCGCTCGGCGTAATCTTGCTGCTGGTGTTTCTCGTCGTCATCTTGCTGCCAGCTTCTGTCGCCTATCTCGCCATTCATCTCCGGTATGACACGACCTGGTACGTGATGACCGACCGGAGCCTTCGGATACGGCGGGGAATCTGGGTGATTCACGAGACCACGATCACCTTCGAAAACATCCAGAACGTCAGCGTCAGCCAGGGGCCGTTGCAGCGATATTTCGGCATCTCCGATGTGGTGGTGGAGACGGCGGGCGGGGGCGGCGATTCCAAACAGAAGGGGCTGCAGGTTTCCAACCAGGGGATCATCGAGGGCATCGCAAACGCCGATGAGATCCGCGACCGCATCCTCAGCCGCATGAGGCAGTCGGTCTCCGCGGGGCTGGGGGACGAGGCAGAAGGGGGCCAGTCGATCGGGAGAGCCAGATGGACGCCCGAGCACCTGACCGCCCTCCGTGATATCCGCGCTGAAATCGCCTTGCTGAGCAACTGACGGGGTTTAATTCTGGAAAGTGGCACGGGCATCTTGCCCGTGCGATAATCCCCACGAAGGGGCAAGATGCCCGTGCCACCCTGACTATCCTGATAACCCAAACCGACAATCCCCCATGCGACAATACCTCGATCTTCTCAGACACATCCTCGACCACGGCGTGGAAAAGTCCGACCGCACGGGTACGGGCACCCGGAGCGTATTCGGCTATCAGATGCGTTGCGATCTCGAACGGGGCTTTCCCCTGCTCACTACGAAGAAGCTCCACCTCAAGTCGATCATTCACGAGCTGCTGTGGTTTCTCGCCGGGGACACCAACATCGCCTACCTCAACCAGCACGGCGTGAAAATCTGGGATGAATGGGCAGACGAACACGGCGATCTTGGACCCGTGTACGGCCATCAATGGCGATCCTGGCCCGCCCCCGCCCCCGGAAGTGAAGACCGCTCGATCGATCAGATCAGCGCCCTCATCGAGAACATCGCAACCGACCCCGACTCGCGCCGCCATATCGTCTGCGCCTGGAATGTCGCCGACGTCCGGCATATGGCCCTGCCCCCCTGTCACACGATGTTTCAGTTTTATGTGGCTGAGGGCCGGCTTTCCTGCCAGCTATACCAGCGTTCGGCGGATGTCTTTCTCGGCGTGCCCTTCAATATCGCCTCCTACGCCCTGCTCACCATGATGGTCGCCCAGGTGACGGGATATGAACCGGGCGAGTTCATTCATACCTTCGGGGATGTGCACCTGTACGCCAACCACTTCGAGCAGGCCGACGAGCAGCTTGCGCGTGATCCTCGCCCGCTGCCGGAGATGCGGATCAACCCCGAGGTGAAGTCAATCTTCGATTTCAAGTACGAGGATTTTGAGCTGCGTAACTACCATCCGCATCCGCACATCAAGGCCCAAGTGGCGGTGTGAGCCGTCATTCTTTTCATGAAAAAAGCCGCATGATTCGACTCATGCGGCCAAAGTTCAATTTCATTCACGATGAAGACCGTACGCTCGATGTGGTTATTCCATGACGGCGGTGGTAATTGAGTCATACACGATGCCGACGAAGACGTCGGGCTGCATGAATCCGTTACCCCACTTCTCATCGAGGGCCGCCGTCGGCTTGGCAATGATAATTTCACCTCTGTTCTTGCCTTGCCGGACCATCGGCAGAATTGTCTGATACACCGTCGTGAGCATGTCGCGATATTCGCGCAGTTCGGCGACATTCGACAGCGGCCCGTGCCCGGGAATGATCTTCGTCTCGTCATCGGCGATTTTCAGCACCTGCTCGACGGCATTGATCATGCCTCGAATTCTTCCCCCGGTTGATACGTCGATGAATGGGTACATGCCGTTGAAAAACGTGTCGCCCGTGTGGATGACGTTGTCGTTGCGGAAATGGATGATCGCATCGCCGTCCGTATGAGCGTTCGGCACATGGAAAACGTGGATGTCGTCACCATTGAAGTGAAACGTCATTGAATTGGTAAACGTGATCTCGGGCAGGGCGGCTTCCGGTGAAGGCGGCACCGTTCTATCGAACGCCTTCATGAACTGCTCCGTGCTCATCCGAACCCGCACATTCTCATGAGCCACGAGGAGGGCGCCTTCGCCATTGATGTTCTCATTGCCCCCCACATGATCTCCGTGCCAATGGGTGTTGATGAGGAACTTCACCGGCTTGTCGGTGATTTCCTTGATCGCGGCGAGGATCTTCTCCGTGAGCGGGGCGAACTGATCGTCGATCATGAACGTGCCGTCATTGCCCACGCAGAGGCCGATGTTGCCGCCCGATCCCATCAGCATGTAGATACTTTCGGTGACCTTGACGGGCTTGATCTCGACGTCTGAAAAGTCCCGGTCCTGTGCCACGACGGAACCGCACACACTCGCGAGCAGCGCTGATGCGGCAAAGGTCTGGATCATACGATTCTTCATGAAACTATACTCCGGCTATCGTAAATGGATGGTTGGTTGAAGGGCCGTCGATTATAGTTGATTGTCCTGCCGTTGGTACCATCATTCCCGCGGCTGAGTCCCGGATATCCCCCGGAAATTCCACGAGAAACACACGTGCCCCTGACCATCATCGTCGCCATGTCTGAGAACCGGGTTATCGGTCGCGATGGCGATCTGCCATGGCGTCTGCCCGAAGACCTCAAACGCTTCAAGCGACTCACCACCGGGCACCATGTCATCATGGGGCGAAAGACCTTCGAGACGCTCGGCAGGCCCCTTCCGAACCGGACCAACATCGTCATCACCCGCCGTCAGGACTTTCCCGCCCCGGGTGATATCCGCATCGCCCACTCCCTCGAAGAGGCTCTGGGGTTGGCCGAGTCAGATGTCGAGCCGTTCGTGCTGGGGGGCGGGGAGATTTACGCCCTGGCTCTTCCGCTCGCTGGTCGTCTGGAACTCACGGTCATCCACGCGACGATTCCGGGCGACACGTATTTTCCTGACTATGACGAGAGCGAATGGACACTGGTTGCTGATGATCGCCATGAAGCTGATGAGAACCATGAACACCCGTTCAGCTTTCGCACTTACCAGCGTGAGAGGCCGGGGTGATGTCATGAGGATTGCGGGACTGGTTTTCAACGTGATATGTACAGGCCAATGAAATGAAGACATGATTGATGATATGTGTTTTTTCTCATTCTTTCGTGATACGCTTCTTCGATGCCCACCGCCGGAGAAACGATGAAACAAAGCTTTTTTCCCGCCCTCCCGGGTCTGAGCGGCTTGCTCATACTGTCCATACTCGGAGGCATGCAGGACTCGACCCAGCCGGCCCCCGCTCAGGATGATTCTTCTCCCTACGTGGTCGTGCTGGGCATTGCCCAGGATGCGGGCTATCCGCAGGCAGGCTGTCACAAGGCATGTTGCGAGGCGGTCTGGAATGGTGATGTCGAGCCGAAGCATGTCTCATGTCTCGCCCTGGTCGATCCCCGGACGAACAAACGCTGGCTGTTCGATGCCACCCCTGATTTCCGTGAGCAGCTCCGCATGCTCGATGAAATCGCCCCCCCGCCCCTGGGTGCCAAGGCTCCGGCCCTGGACGGGATTTTTCTCACTCACGCTCATATCGGGCATTACACGGGACTCATGTTCCTCGGGCACGAGTCGATCGGGGCGGATAAGGTCGAGGTGTACACGATGCCTCGCATGAGGGGTTTTTTGTCCACAAACGGGCCGTGGGAGCAACTGGTGAGCTACAAGAACATCAAGCTGCGCCCCCTTCAGGACGGGATGCCCGTGCGTCTGACCGATCAATTGTTTGTGACGCCTATTCGTGTGCCGCACCGTGAGGAGTTCAGTGAGGTGGTGGGTTATCGCATCGACGGTCCGAACGCGGCGGTGCTCTTTATCCCCGACATCGACAAGTGGGAGAAATGGAATCAACGGATCGAGAACGTGATCCTCACCGTTGATTATGCCTTCATCGACGGCACGTTCTATGCCAATGGTGAGATTCCGAACCGCGACATGTCACAGATTCCGCATCCGTTCATCGAGGAGAGCATGGAGCGTTTTCGACGCCTGCCGGATGAGCAGCGGGCGAAGATCCGCTTCATTCACCTGAATCACACCAATCCCGCCCTCCAGCCGGGCAGCGATGCCCGGAAGGCGATTGAAGCTGCTGGGATGCATATTGCCTCCGAAGGCGAGAGGGTGAAGCTGTAGGGAACTTTCCGTGGCCTTCCCCGGTACAATGGCAAATGATCTGACATGCCATTATTCACATGGGAGAAAATGAAGATGCATTTGAAGAATCGAAACGGGATGGGTGTCGCAATTGTCTGCACCCTGATTTTGCATGCGGGCGCGAGCGCTCAGACAACTCAGCCCACCTCGAGGCCGGCAGCGGATGACAATCCCCCTGCTGAGGGCTTCGATCTCGAAGGCTCCGATGCCAGAGCCATCGCCATTGCCGATGCAGTCATGGAGAAAATGGGGGGGCGCAAGGCGTGGGATGACACCCGCTACATCGCGTGGAAGTTTTTCGGTTTTCGAATGCACTACTGGGATAAACACACCGGCGACATTCGTGTGGAGTTCGAGCGCGAAGGTGTCCGAACCGTTGTCCTTGCAAATCTTAATACGAAAAACGGAACCGCGTGGATCGATGGAAAGGAAATCACGGATAAGGAAGAATTGTCCGGCATGATGGATCGTGCGAAATCATGGTGGATCAACGACGCCTACTGGCTGGTCATGCCTTACAAGCTCAAGGACTCGGGGGTGACGCTGAAGTATGCCGGGGAGAAGGACATGGAAAACGGGCGGGCTGCGGACGTGCTGGTGCTGACCTTCGACTCGGTGGGCAACACCCCCGAAAACAAGTACGAGGTCTTCGTAGCCAAGGACTCAGGGTTGGTGGAGCAGTGGGCGTATTTCAGAACCGCTGCGGACGAAGAGGCCGGGATGACCACGCCCTGGCAGAATTGGGAACGGCATGGGAACATCCTCCTCTCCGCCGATCGGGGGATGCGGCAGGGGCGGCCCTCCAGACATACCGATGTCGGAGTGTTCAAGACCCTGCCAGAATCGGTCTTCACCGATCCCGGACCTGTGGATTTTCCCATCTCGGAGTGATGCCCAAGGGGACACGTTGCCCTACGTCCTTGCCTTCCCCCTTTTGCTTCGATGCCTACAGAGTTCGCCCATCATGAGGAGTGAGATAAAACATGACTGACGTGAACAGTATCGCGGTGATCGGCGCCGGCACCATGGGGGGCGGCATTGCCCTGACGACCGCGATGAGCAGTATCAAAGCCTCCCTGATCGATGTCAGCCCCGACCAGCTTGAACGAGCGAAAACCTATCACGCGAAGACCCTGGCCCGCAATGTCGAGAAACAACGTATGACGCAGGCTGAGGCTGATGAGGCCGCCGGGCGTATCAGCTACCACTCCGACATGGCCGAAGCCAAAGACGCCGACTGGGCGATCGAGGCGGCGACGGAGAACATGGACCTCAAGAAGAGGATCTTCGCACAGATGCTTTCAACGTTTGGCGAGAACGTGGTGCTGGCGACCAACACGTCATCGATTTCCATCACCGCCCTCGCCGCGAGCGTGGCCGAGGCCGCATACCGGGTCATCGGAATGCACTTTTTCAATCCTGTTCCCGTGATGAAGCTGGTGGAGGTGATCAAGGGTCTCGACACCAGCAAAGAGACGACCCAGCGGACGTTGCACTTAGTCCAGGCGATGGGCAAGACACCGGTTCCCGCCAACGACCGTCCCGGTTTCGTCTCCAACCGTATCCTCATGCCCATGATCAACGAGGCGTTTTACGCGTGGATGGAAGGCGTTGCAGAGCCCGCCCATATCGACGAGATCATGACGCTGGGCATGGCCCACCCCATGGGCCCGCTGCGCCTGGCCGACCTGATCGGCCTGGATGTCTGCCACGACATCATGATGGTGCTGTACGAGGGACTCGGTCAGGACAAGTACTTCCCCTGCCCGCTCTTACGGCAACTTGTCGCGGCGGGAAAGCTGGGCAACAAGTCGGGCAAGGGCGTGTACGACTACTCAAAGGGCTGAGCCATTCACACTCAAGTTAGCGATCGTTACAGGGGGTCATCATTCGGCAGCACATCTAGTATCGCGGGAAGTTTCAGCCGATAGGGGAGATACGCCCACGAACGGGATAAAATCACCCACCCCTCCCTCAATATCAGGAGGGGCGTCATTGCTCCTCCCTACTGCCCCCTGGAGACCGTTCGTGCCCGGACAACCGATCAAAGCCCTGCTTGATTTCTTCAGCAACATCTGGCTGGGGGTGACGTTGCTGGTCATTCTCTTTGTTTACTGCTCGATTGGATCTGCGGGCGTGCCGACGCGTCTGAATATCTTCGCTCCCGCAGCCTGGCGGCATGTACGTACGGCACGGGGGATCGAGTTGACGGAGTTTGAGTGGTTTCACTGGTGGCCGTTCGATTTGATTATCGCCCTGATCTGTATCACCCTGACGGTCACGACAATTCGGCGCATACCCCTGAAAGTCATCAACCTCGGGGTGTGGATGATTCACAGCGGGATCATCATCCTGGCCCTGGGCAGCGTTATTTATTTTGGCACCAAGGTCGAAGGTGATTCACCGGTCGCCCGCCGGCAAGTTGAAATCAAGCTGCCGGACGGGCAGACCCGCTCCCTGATGGTCAAGCCCGGCAATCAAGTCTCGTTGGTCACGCAGTCAGGCCGATACACCTTTCAAATCACCAGCATCGACCCCCAATGGGAATTACTTTCCGGTGCGGATAAGGGAAAAAAGACATACTCAGTCAATCTCTCCGTGCAGACCCCCCAGATGCAGTTCATTCGCCAACTCATTGCGGGTTTCCCACAATACACCGAGGATCTGATACGCACCGATGATCCGAATCAGCCGTTTCAGCGAGCAGTGAAGGCAACCGGCACGCCCCTGGTGGATGACACGCTGGACATTACGCTTGCCTACAATCCGGAAAAGCACTTCTATCTGGTCAACACGCGCGCGATTTATCTCCGCACGCTGGGAAGTCGCGAGTGGATCGAGCGACCGATCGAGTCTATGCCGCGCTTCAACGAATATTTTTCATCACACGATGATGTCTGGTTGGCCTCAAACGATCTCATGCCCCGGCTCGACCCGATCGATATCGCAGTGCCATCCGTCGATGAACACGATCCATTGGCAGGGGTGGATCTGCACGTGACGGGCTTTCTGCCTTATGCCTTTGAGCAGACGCGACGCATTCCCGGCGGAGCGACACTCGATCCGCTGGTCCGTCTTCGGATTGAGAATACCAGTGGAGGCGTTATCAGGCAGGAGCTTGCGGCGTTTGACCCGGCTTCGCATTCCGATGCGGAAGGGCTTTTGCATTTCGTCTGGGCCGATTCTCCCGCCGCTGTCGAGCGGTTTCAAGAGATTCGTGATCCCTTGCTGACGATTCGTATTCCGGAGATGTCCATTGAAATCAATCATGCGATCAGCGAAACGACGGCGCTGAATCCCGAACTCGAATTCACGATCATTGAAGGCACGGATTTCTCCTTTCGCGTGAATAACTTCCAGGACGGCTTGAGTATCCGCCCCGGGATCACGGATTCTCTGGCGATCATTGAGATTCAATCACCTGAAAAGACATTCACACGCTGGGTATTCGCCGATCCGAAATTCACACGCGACCTGCCCATGCAGGACGTCATGGGCGGGCACGACGAGGAAATTCCGGTTGATGATCGGATCATCACGACTTACACGCCCGGTCGTCGTCCCGCCCCGTTAACCATCGTGGCCGGTCCCCGGGAGGAGGACCTTCATCTGCTCACGACGTTGAGTCCGGGCACAGTGTCATTTCAGCAGATCAGGGTGGGAGAAAAAATCGAGTTTGCTCCGGGTAATTCGCTGACAGTAGAGTCGTATCACGCGCGTACTAAAATGGTGACGAAGCCGGCGATTACACCCCGCGCCCAACGCGATCCCCAAATGACAGCGTTCCTTTCCATGCTTCGGATCAGCCTGCCGGATTCCGGACAAGTGCAATCGACATGGCTTGGATACCACCACTACCCCTTCGCCAGCGGGGATGAGACATTACGAAGATTCGCCTATCAACCCGCGCTGCTGACGCTTGCCGACGGGAGGCGGATTGAGATCATGTTCTCACGACAACGCAGACTACTACCCGCGGCAGTGGCGCTGGACGATTTCAGGATAGACACTCACATCGGCGGCTTCACCGGACAGACCTCAAGCATTCTCGACTGGATCAGCCTCGTGCGATTTCAGGACAAGGATGGGTGGACAGAACCGATGGAGGTGCGTGTCAATGCCCCGCAGGAACACCGCGGGTTGTGGTTTTTTCAGGCACAATGGGATCCGCCCGATCCTCCTCGTTTTCAAGGTGATGTGGGTTCAAACGGTCTCAACTACACCGTGCTGGGCGTTGGGAATCGAAATGGGGTGGCGATTCAGTTACTCGGTTGTTGCATCGCGGTTTTCGGCATGATCTTTGCCTTTTACGTCAAACCGATTCTCAAACGACGCCATCAGACTGCTGTCCTCGCACGGCCGACTGATAGTCAAGCCGAAAGTGAATTGGAAGAGAATGCGGCATTACCTGAACGTGAACCGGTCACGGTCGGGATGGAGGAATCACCATGATTTTCCGTCGTCTTTCGAGATTGATTATCAGTTTCATGATGTCAGCGATGCTCGCACACCCAGCGACCGCTCAAGTTGACGGATCCTCGACGCCTAACACAGATACCTTCGCCGATCAGGTTGATCTGTCCGCGTTCGGCACGATTGCCGTGCATTCCCGGGGGCGCGTCAAGTCGTTCGACTCATTCACCTCGGAGATGATGCAGTTTGTGTGCGGCACGAGACGCATCGACGGGCAATCGCCATCCTTTACCTATCTCGACCTGATGCTGCGACCGGAGCGGTACATCGATCGTGATGTGATCTTCATCCGGATGAAGATGATTCGCACACAAATCGCTCTGGCACTTCGTACGGCGGGAGCCGCTCAGGACATCCCTGACTTTGAAGACCGGATGGAACGGTTCCTGAAATCCGGACTTATTTCAGAGTCACTCCTGCGCAGAGATTCCGTCCAGATGCTGCTGAATCGACTCCGCGCTGACATCATTCGAACTTCATCCAAAGTTGAAGCGATCGAATCCGCGATCAATGTCAAAAATCCAGAATTTCTACGAGGCAGTCTTGCCGTGGTGCCCGCTTCCGCCGGAGGGACTGAAGACGCATGGCTGACCCTGGATGCACTGTCCGGATCCGTCTCTCATAATCACGATGAAAACCAGCAGGATCAATCACTCGAAGAGCAACTCGTTCACCAGTGGCTGGCGTTTGTCAGTTCCTGGCAACAAGGTGATGCGCCGGGGGTGAATGCCGCCGGTGCGCAGCTTGCTTCGCTCCTGCCGCTTGTCAATCCTGATCTGTATCCGGCACAAAGCCGACTTTCGTGGGAGAGCTGGTATTTCCGGGTCAAAAACATGACCTGGGTGTGGATTATCTACTTGTTCAGCATTATTCCGCTGCTGGCCTCAATGGCTTATCGCTGGCCCGCGGCACGATGGATCGGAATGGGATTGTTTGTCATTGCCTTCGGGTTACATACCTTCGCAGTCATGCTGCGCTGGTATGTCGCCGAACGATGGCCCAACTCGAACATGTTCGAGGCGATTACCACCGCGGCATGGTTTGGGGGCTGTTTTGCCGTGATCATCGAACTGTTGGTAAGGCATACGCCGATGCGGAGTCTATTCGCGCTGGGCAGTGCTGTTGCGTCAATGGTCGCGCTGATGGCGACACGACTCTGGCCGCTCGATCTCAGGGCGGATATCAGCAACATGATGCCGGTCCTGCACGATCTCTGGCTCTACATTCACACCAACGTGATCATCTTCAGTTATTGCCTGATCTTCCTCGCCTCGGTTACGTCAGGGTTGTACCTCGTAAGACGCATCTGGTTTGCCTTGCGAGGGCAGAATGGATCGTCGGATTTCGTCAGCGTGGGCGGGGCTGGTTCCCTCATCGCCACTCGTTCCGACGGAACGAATTATCTCGCCAACACGAAGACGACCTTCGGCCAGGTGCTTGACGGCTCTACCATGATCCTGATGGAACTCTCCTTCATACTCCTCTGGACCGGATTGGTCATGGGCGCGATCTGGGCCGACCACTCATGGGGTCGTCCCTGGGGATGGGATCCCAAGGAGGTCTTCGCACTCAATACCTTCATCATCTTCGCCCTGCTTATTCACGTACGCATCAAGGTGAAAGACAAGGGACTGTGGACGGCGTTGCTCGCGATCGTGGGCTGCGGGGTGATGTTGTTCAACTGGATCATCATCAACTTCGCCATCTCCGGTCTTCACAGCTACGCGTGAGCAAGCGGCCATCCGAGCTGCGTCTGTTCGTGGGGATTTACCCGCCTCACGAGGCGTGTCGGTCGATGCTTGCGGCACTTGATAAACTCGATCTCCCCTCCCATCGTCGTACGCCCCCTGAGCAGGTGCATTTGACCTTGCTGTTCATCGGTGATGTGTTGCGGAAAAATCTCGATGCGACGATTGAATCGATCGAACGGGCGTCCTCAGGTCTGAAAACCTTTGAACTTTCCACCCGGTCGCCGATTCGACTTCCCGAACGTGGTCCGGCACGGCTGATTGCAATGGAGACGGATTATCCGGCGACCCTGCGTGAGCTTCAGCGCCGCCTTGCCGCACGGCTTGCCGGCAAACCCCGCTCCCGGGCGGGCGATCGCTTTCGGCCACACCTGACGCTGTGTCGCTTTCGGGCGCCGTCGAAAGTGAGCCCCCCGGAGCCTGCGCTCGACCGGGAATCATTTGTCGTCGCCCGAATCGTCCTGATGCGCAGCGAACTTCTGCCGACGGGGGCTGCGCATCATGAAGTGGAATCGTTTCCGCTCATCCCGGCGTGATGCACGAATGGAAATGAAAAGGGGCGCGGCCGAGGCTGCGCCCCCATGCATCTGAGAATGCAAATTTACGTGCTCGTACGAAGACTGTCTTTCAACCCCTGGCTGGGTTTGAAACCGACGGTCGTCGATGCGTTGATCTGCATCGGCTCGCCGGTGGCGGGATTACGACCGATACGGGCGGCACGCTGCTTTTTGGTGAAGGTTCCGAATCCCACGATCGTCACGGAATCATCAACCATGATGCCGTTGGTGATGGAATTGATGACCGCGTCCACGGCACGGCTGGCTGACGCTTTGGTATCTCCAAGTTCCGAAGCGACCTGTTCGACTAATTGCCCCTTGTTCATGGAGTGAACTCCCTTCTTGATGGTTCTAGATTTGTGCAGTCTCAGCAAACTGCGATGGAAAACGACACACGACAGAGTCGGAATGTACTGACGCACGGGGGAAGATGTCAATTGCAATTCCAAAGGTTGCAGGACATGCCATGAGCATGAGTCGGTGACGCACGATACAGTGCGCAGTGGATGAGCGGTGTTTAAGTTGGCGTATTGGGTACTATGACGAATCGGGGAAATGGTGAGTCGCTTGAAGAAAATTGTAGTGAGTGAGCATGTATCCAAGGAAGCGGCGCACTGGCTGGCCACGCGGTGTCAAATGATCATGTGTCGTTTTGACGAACCCGGATTTGCCCAAGAGATCGCTGATGCCGATGCTCTCGTCGTGCACACCTATACGATCCTGGACCGGGCAAGGCTCGACGGAGCCCTGAATTTGAAAGTGATCGGCCGGGCGGGGACTGGGCTCGACAACATTGACCTTGAAGTTTGTCGTGAGAGAGGTATCGAGGTCGTGTATCGACCCGAGGCCAACACACAAGCCGTGGTGGAGTACGTATTCTGTTTGTTAGCGGATGCCTTAAGACCGAGACAGACAATGAACTGTGCGGTGGATCATTCAACCTGGAATCAGCTCCGCGCCGATCTGGTGGGAAAACGCCAGATGAATGAACTGACATTGGGCATTCTCGGCCTGGGTCGTATCGGAAAGCGGGTGGCCCGGGTGGGAGTCTCATTCGGGATGCGGGTGCTCTACAACGACCTTCTGGACATACCGGAGCATGACCGATTCGGGGCCGAGGCGGTGTCGGTTGAGACGCTTTTTTCGTCCTGCGACGTGGTGAGCCTACATGTGGATGGACGCGAAAGCAACCGGAATTTTGTGCGCGATGGCCTGCTTCAGCGTATGAAAAAAGATGCTTTGCTTATCAACACCTCTCGTGGATTCATTGTGGATAATGCGTCGCTTGCGAATGTCCTGAAAAAAAATCAGGAAATGCTTGCCCTGATTGATGTGCATGAGTCCGAACCCTTCCCTGATGACTACCCGTTGTTGGGCCTGCCAAACGTGCGGCTGTATCCGCATCTCGCCAGTCGCTCGGTCTTCGCCATGCGCGAGATGAGCTGGGTGGTCAAGGATGTGATGGCGGTGTTGGAGGGAAGGACACCGGAGTATTCAGCGCCGCAATAAGATTACTGACCGCGAACCTGATCGATCACAGACAATACCGAATGGTAGTCGAACCTCCAATCGTACTTTGGATACCGATCATTTTATCCTGGGTGCAATGCACTCATGAATCGCCTAGATTGCTATCATCCGGCACTTCCTGGGTTATGACAACCGGTGAGGATTTTCCTCGCGACCACGTCCTGATCTCGTAACAAACTCGGCGATAATTCACCCATGACTTTCAACATCGAAATCATTCATGCCCGCCAGATTCTCGATTCGCGGGGCAATCCGACACTTGAATGTGAAATCGGCCTCGCGGGCGGTGCGACCGGTCGCGCCGCGGTTCCCTCCGGAGCAAGTACGGGTGAGAACGAGGCGGTCGAGTTGCGGGATGGCGACCTGGTAAAGTTCGGGGGCAAGTCCGTGATGCAGGCCGTCGCCAACGTCAACGAGCATATCGCTCCGAGCCTCATCGGACTCGACGCCCGCGACCAGGAGATGATCGACAATTTCATGATCGACCTGGACGGCACCCCGAATAAATCCAAACTCGGCGCCAACGCCATTCTCAGCGTATCCATGGCGGTTGCCCATGCTGCGGCGTCCGCGACCGAGCAGCCGCTGTATCGCTACCTGGGCGGGACAGCAGCGAAGGTGCTGCCCGTGCCCATGTTCAACATCCTCAACGGAGGCAAGCATGCCGACAACACCGTTGATTTCCAGGAATTCATGATCCAGCCTTGGGGTTTCGACGACTTTGCCGAGGCTTTACGCGCGGGTGTGGAGATCTATCACGCCTTGAAAAAAGTTCTGCATGACAAGAACCTCTCTACATTGGTCGGAGATGAAGGCGGTTTCGCCCCGAATCTCAAGGACAATGAGGACGCCTTGCGCTACATCGAGCAGGCAGTCGATGCCGCCGGGTACAAATTCGGGGAGCAGATCTTCATTGCTCTCGATCCCGCCGCGAGCGAGCTTGCCAATGAGGCCAAGAAGAAGGGCGAGGAAGGCTACTGCTTTTTCTCCGGCGATCCGGATCGAATCGCCAGCAGCGACGAGATGATCGATCTCTGGGTGGACTGGTGTGAGCGTTATCCGATCCGCTCCATCGAGGATGGTCTCGCCGAGAATGACTGGGACGGCTGGGCGAAGCTCACCGAGCGTCTGGGCGAGAAAATCCAGCTTGTGGGCGATGATATTTTCGTCACCAATCCAAAATTTCTCCGGCGGGGGATCGATGAACGCTGTGCAAACTCCATTCTCATCAAGGCCAACCAGATTGGCACGCTGTCCGAGACCTTTGAAACGGTCAACCTGGCGCATCGTCACGGCTTCACCGCGGTGCTGAGCCATCGCTCCGGCGAGACGGAAGACGCAACCATCGCAGACATCGCCGTTTCGACCAACTGCGGCCAGATCAAGACCGGGGCTCCCTGTCGAAGCGACCGCAATGCGAAATACAATCAGTTGTTGCGGATCGCGGAGGATCTTGGCGATCGCGCCGAGTACGGCGGGAAAATGTGGAACAAGGCTTGAGAATCCCAAGTCCATAATTCCGTATCATTCGTCCATGACCGTTTCGATCGTGCTCGTGATCTCGATCCTGGCTCTGGCGATCCTGTATTCATCGGTCGGGCATGCCGGAGCTTCCGGCTATCTCGCCGCGATGGCTCTGGCGGGGCTCGCCCCGGATGAGATGAAGCCCACCGCGCTGGTGCTCAACATCTTCGTCGCCTCGATCGGTACGTATCGCTTCGCCAGGGCGGGGTATTTTTCGTGGCCGACGCTCTGGCCCTTTGTCGTAACGTCGATCCCGCTGGCCTATGTCGGGGGGGCGTGGAAGCTTCCGGGCTATGTCTACAAGCCGCTCGTGGGGGTGGTGCTGCTCTTTGCCGCTTTCAGCCTGATTCGAAAAGTCCTGAAAGACAAGGCCTTACCAGCGGAACCAGTCGATCGGCAGCCGGCGATGCCCGGACTTCCCCTCGCGATGCTGGTCGGCGGGGGCATCGGCTTGTTATCGGGACTGACGGGGACCGGCGGCGGAATATTCCTGTCTCCTCTTTTGATCCTGCTCGGATGGGCGGATCCCAAACGCACCGCCGCGGTTAGCGTGGTGTTTGTCCTGCTGGTTTCGATTTCGGGACTCACCGGATTTATTTTTTCCAACGCTGAGTCCTTCACGGGGGACCAACTGTTCGGCCTGCGGACACTTCCCTCGGAAATCCCCTATTACATTGTTGCCGCTATCATCGGCGGGACGATCGGCTCCGGCCTCGGCGCAAAAAAGCTGCCCGGCACGTCAATACGTCTGTTGCTGGGCATCGTGCTCATCGTCGCGTCAATCAAGATGTTCATCACGGCGTGGAGCGGATAATTCTTCTCCTCAAGCCAGAGAAATCCGCGGGTCCACCCACCGGTACAGCACATCTACGATGAGGTTGAACACGATCAGCATTGCCGCGTAGGTCAGCACCACGCCCATGATGAGGGTGAGGTCCTTGCTCAAAACCGCATCGACGAAATGCGTGCCCACGCCCGGCACCGCGAAGACCCGCTCGACCACGAATGAGCCCGTCATCGCCGCGGCAGAGGCGGGTCCGAGATAGCTCAGGACGGGAAGAAAAGCATTCTTCAGGGCGTGCTTGAGAACGACCTTGTATTCCGGCAGACCCTTGGCCCGGGCGGTGCGGATGTAATCGGCGTTGAGCTGCTCGATCATGCCGAAGCGCGTCAGTCGTGCGATGTAGGCGGCGAAGGGCAGCGACAGCGTGATGGCCGGCAGGATGAGATAGGATACCCCGCCCCAGCCACCCACGGGAAGCCAGCCCAGCCAGACGGAAAAAACAACCAGCAGGAGCGTCCCCACCACAAATGGCGGCAGGCTGATGCCGACCAGGGCCAGCAGCAGCGTCGAGAGATCGGCGATACTGCCCGGTTTCAACGCTCCGATCACACCCGTGGTTATGCCGATGAGGCAGGCGAGCAGGATTGCCGTGAGCCCGAGAGTCATCGACACGGGCACGCTTCCGGCCAGGATTTCATTGACGGACCAGTTCTCGTGACGCAGGGAGGGCCCCAGATCGAACGGGCGATCATGCCGTCCGATGAGCCACGAAATGCCCGTCGCCTTGCCGAGGTAATCGAAATAGAACACGACCGGGTTATCGAGGTTGTACTGCGCCTTCATGGCCGCGACGATTTCCGGCGGCGGGCGGCGACCTTCGGGGTTCTCCAGCGGGTTGCCGGGAATCAGCCACGCCAGCGTAAACGTGATGGTATAGATCACGAGGAGGATCAGAGGAAGCTGCAACAGGCGATGGACGATCAGACGTGTCATGGGCAGGTGCTTACAGAAGTCGCTGAGCGATCCCCCCTTCCTCTCAGGGAGGGGGCGAGGGGGAGGGTGGAGCGGAGGGGTGTCATTCGACAAGACGCTTGCATGCGATTATCCGTTTGAATCACCCTCTCCCTCAAGGGAGAGGGGATCAGAATGAAGATTCCTATCTCATAAAAATCTGCGCCATCTGCGTAATCTGCGGATCACTCTTCATCTTTCCTCACCTCGATCTGCCAGAGATATTGCACGAGCCGGGGATGCTGCGTCAGTCCCTTGACCCTGCCCGGTTCGTACATATACACCTGCACGAGCTGGCAGATGGGAATGAGCGGCATTTCTTCCGTAAAGAGAAATCGCTCGCAGTCCTCCAGGATTTTCATACGTCTTGCGGGGTCAAGTTCCAGTGCGGCGGCGTCGAGCATGGCGTCCACGTATTCGTTTTCATAGCCACGATCGTTATTGCCATCCGTGGAGCGACAGAGATCGAGAAAGGTCGTGGGGTCGCCGTAGTCGCCGTACCAGCGCCCCCGGGCGATCATGAAATTGCCCTGCTTGAGGTCTTCCTTGTAGAACCGGGTGTCCACGCCCCGCAGTTCGACTCGGACTCCAAGAGCCTGTTCCCACTGCGCCTTGAGTTCGAGACTTATCCATTTGTAACGTGAGGTGTTTGTGGTCCAGAGCAGGTCGATTATCGGGAAGAGTTCGCCGTTCTCATTTTCGATGAGTCCATCGCTGTTTCGATCCTTCCAGCCGATGCTCTCCAGTTCCTGTCGTCCGCGATTAGGGTCGTAGCCGAGGCCGACGGGATTGTTGTAACCGGGGATTGAATCCGGCGGGATCAGCGTGGTGACCACCGGCTCGTTGAGGCGGGTGACCTGCTCAACGATGGTCTGCTTGTTCACGCACAACGCAAAGGCGCGACGCACGGCGGGCAGCGAGAAAGGGTTGCTCCGTCCGTCGGCAAGAAAGGGCCGACAGTTGAAGCTGAAAAAATCGGTGCCGAATGCGGGAAAAATGTGTATGTCCCGACGCTCTCCCTCTTCCGGAGGCGGCAGAGCTCCCAGCATGTCGTCCAGCGAGCGGCCCTTGATGGACATTTCCGCAAGCTCGTTCGCGTATCGCTGCTCATAGGCGAGCTTTTGTTGAAGCATGTCGGCCTGGTATTCGGCGTTGACATCCGTGAGCCAGTCGAGGCGCCCCGTCGCAAATGCGAGCGTGGATGTGTTCGTGTCAGCAATCGTAAGAGCGAGAATGCTGTCAGATTTGACTATTTCCGGTGTGTGAAAGTAGGGATTTTTCACGAGTCGCATGTCACGCTGGAAACGCCATTCGGCAAGGATGTAAGGGCCGTTGGAGACAAGACGACCGGGTCGTGCCCATTGGTGTTTCTGCTCGAAGCGACCGGTTTTGGGATTAAGACCGGCCCACTGACACCGGTCGAGGGTCGGAAGCTCGACCCCGATCCAACCTCGCTCCTGATATCGCGGATCCGATGCGATCGATTCCGGCCATCCCTCCACCGACGGGCGGTGGACGGGAGACGAGGGGGCGAAACAGACGAGATCGAGGAAATAGGCCGTCGGTTGACGGAGGCGAATTTCGAGGGTGTGGTCATCGAGCGCCCGGATTCCGACGGATCTTTCAAAATGCGCCTGAGCCAGATTCCACAGCTGCGTGGCGCGTCCTGCCGATGGATCCTGGGCGAATTCGGCAAGCTGCTCGTTTCGCCACGCCCAGAATTCCGACGCCCCGTCGATGATGAAGAACAGGTTTGAGTAGTCCGCGGCGGTATCGGGAAAAAGCAGACGTTTCCAGGCGTAGAGGAAATCATGCGATGTGACCGGATCGCCATTGGACCATTTCGCCTCGGGCTTGATGTGGAAGGTATAGGTGAGGCGATCCGCGGAGATATCGGGCAGTTCGGATGCCGCGGGCTGGATGGTAAAGTCGGTGTTGTCCCAGCGGACCAGCCCCTCGTAGAGCGCGTAGGCCATCCGGAAGTCCTTGAGATAGCTCATGCGCTGGGGATCGAGGGTGAAGACATCACCCCGATTGACATACACGAGATCGGCGCGCGAAGTGCTGTCGTCCAGCCGGGCCAGAGCGGTGAGCATAGCCACCAGCAACATGAGGGTAACGATCAGCTTCACTTCAAGGGTAGTGTAACCGGAATGGTGATTTTCCGAATTTCCCTGGAATTCACGAAGGATATGACGTGGACAACCCCGGTCTCAGCTTGAAAACGATCAGCGACCGAGAACGCCATTCCATTTTCTGACATCTTCTGTGAAGCGTGCTTTTGCCCCCTGATCCCAGAGATTCTGAAGATCGGTATTCGGAGCCGAAATCCTGAGTTCCAACATGAACATGAGTGATTCGCAGAGGCGAAGCGGGCTGGAGTATTGCTTGGTGAATTTTGAATCCACGTGAGCTGCATCCCAGTTGCTCATGGCAGCCGAAAAATACGCGCCCAACACGAGGCTGAGCTTTCTGCTGATTCGCTCTTTTTCGGCTCTCGGGAGGGTGATGAAGTCTTGCCTCATCTCATTGACGGCTTCTGAAAAAGGCTTGATAAGAGGATTCACGCCCTCGTGTGGGGCCTGGATTTTCTCGACGACTTTCTCCAGAGCATCCAAGAGGGCCTCCATCGCATCCGGAGTCTGGATGGCCTGAATTCCCCCGAGCTGATGACTGAGGACGGTCGGATTATCTTCTCGCTGAGCAGCGTTGCGAAGGCCACGCACGGCGGATCCGATTGCCCGGGGTTTGAGCGTGCCGGAAAAATAAGTCAGAGTTTTCTCGCAATTCTGAGAGGCCAGAATGCGGATATACAGACGTTTCTCATGACGCGAATCAGAATGACGAATCATCAGATCAATCGATCGTCGCGAAGCGAGTTCGCCGAGGACGAGAAAGGCGTTGGAGGCTGTATGGGGAGATCCGTCCCTGGTGATCAGAGGTGAGAGCCTTGGCAGGATCTGGCCTGAATACTCGAAGCGAAAAACCGGGGACGGGCCAGCAACTGAGTTCAGAGGCTTGAGCAACTCCTTACGTGCCGCTTCTACCTTGCCCGTTGTCTCGGCGGAGGTCAATTGACTGCACCAATAGCTGGTGAATACCTCAACTCGTTTTTTCTGGGCTTCGGAAAGCGAGCGAGCATCAATAATGTCTATCCCAAGCGTCTGGATCGGCGCTTGAGCATAGCTCGAACCTGCGATGATCAGGATCAGCAGGGATACCGGAAATGTGAGCACAAGACGGCTGCTTACCATTGAATACCTAGATCGTTTCGAACCGTCGAGCGGATATTCCACTCGAACCCTCAAAAGATACGACCGTACCAACGGGGATATATGGTGTCAACGATTTCATAGATCAAGAGCCGTCGGATTGGCCTGTATTCAGCCTATTTTGACAAGTTACGGATCAGCGTCCGGTATCTCGATGCTGAAGGTGAAATATCCGAGTTGGAGTCAACCCAATCCTCCATAAGATGGCAAATCCGCATACGCTCCAAATCATCTATCGGATGATGAAAACCCGGGGTTTCGACCGATTCATGAGGCACGGCATGAAGATAGTGTTCCTTTCAATTTGGGCCTTGGCGTTGAGTCGTCTCCTCACTCCGGCAGTTGCCCAAACCGGAGAGACTGACCGGGTGGCGGGGTTGCTAGCCTCTGACCTGATTCGGTCCGCCTTCATGGTATTGCAGGATGAAACGCTGACCGTTGAAATGATCGAAGCCTCGGTCGTCCTCGTTGAGGAAGCTCTTGCCATACAACCGAACAATGCAGATGGATGGAGGATGATGCTCAGGGTCGCTTCGTCAGCAGATCGTGATGACTTGCGATTGCAAGCCATGCGGATCTTGTCCAGACTCGATCCCGAAGACGAAGTCGTACGACTGATGAGACTTACGGAAGCCATCGAGCGATTTCAGACCGTGGAATTACGAATCGATGCCTATCGCAGGATGCTGTCCAGTCGCAATCGCAGGCATCTGGGAGATGCTACAGTATCTCGCCTTGCCTTGGATCTAGCCCTCCTGTCCGAACGAATGGGCGATCTGGAAGCGTTCGGCAAATGGATTGGTGAAGCCACCATTCTGGACCCATCCAATCACCGGGCCGCCGCGCTGGCGACTGGGTTTTTTTCCTCCCAATCGAAAGATCCGTATGCCCGGGCTGAATTACTCTGCAATCAATTGCTTTCCGACCCCACGGATCTTGTTGTACAAGTGCAGCTTGTTGAGCTTCTTTTTTCCCGGGGTGCTTATGAGGCGGCGGAGCGTATTGGCAACCTCTTGCAGCAGGGAGCAGACATCGAGGGCCTTTGGCTGGACAATGACATGGTGGCGGATCTTGCCTCTATCCAATGGGCAAGAGGACAGACGGAAGCCGCACTGGAAATGGTTTCAGAAAGGCAGGCGGAACTTGATCAGGTGTATCGGCAACAACTCGAGGAAGATCAGACCGATCTATTGGCGAATCAGCAGGCAAGTCTTGAACCTCCGAAGGAGCCTCTTCTGGCGACAATATCCGCCGCGATACGCTCACGAAGCGGAAGTCACCAGGCGAGGATGTCATTCACCGGGGTACAGGAGGCCTACCGATTCGCCATCGCAGAAGCTCAAAGCAGTCAAATAGACAACGCAGAGCTTGCCCAACTCCATCTTATGCTCGCCTGGATCAGTCTTTGGCTGAGTGAAGACGTACAGCAAGCGGCACAATCGATTCGCAACGCCGATGAGTTGCTTAGCCTGACCGATGAGGCCCGGCGACGCTTTGAGGGATGGATTGCCCTGAGAAGCGGGGATTTTGAAGGTGCTGTCGGGATGCTGCAGCCCATCGCCGAACAGGATCCCGCCGCACGTCTTGGCCTTGCCCTGGCCCTTGTAAAGCAGAATCAGATTCGGAAAAGTGCGTTGAATTTTCTGATCGTCGCCCGCGAGCAGCCCGGCACCTTGATGGGAGTGTGGGCGGTTGATTACCTGGCCGAGATACTCGGGCGGCGATTGGCCCTGTCCGATATCGCCGGTCGACTCAATGAACTCATCGATACCTTGCCGGAATCGCTGGATCGGTTTGTGAATGATCCCACCCTTGCCTTGTCCCTTCGTATCAGGCCGGAGAAACGTATTTACGACGCGTTTGAACCGGTAATCGTGGAAGTGGAGATTCTCAACAACTCGAATTTTTCTTTTGCCGTCGATACGGAAGGGCCTGTTCAACCCCATGTGGTTTTGTTTCCATCCGTCAAATTGGTGAGTGAGCGTCAGTCCAGTCCGTTGGATCCCATTGTGCTGGATATCGATCGCGTATTGAGACTGAATCCGCGACAGAGACTTATACTTCGGGTTGATCTGCGGCAACACAATGTCGGCGCGGTTCTCAACTCGCATCCACTGTCCGGAGCCAATGTAACGGTTTCCGGCATGATCAACTTTCACGTCAGATCTGATGGTGCTCTCGAACCGGGACTTCTGGGTACCTCCGCCGTAACCCCGATCTTCAGGATCAATGGTGTGCGGACCACCGATTCCTGGATCGAGCGGACCACAAATCTGGTCAATCGAGACATGGCCTCCGTTGATAGGGTGTCTCTCGCGTTATTGGGCCATCTTGCCGCCCTGCCGCTAAGCGTCGATGCTTCCCCTGTGCGAGCGCAATTGATCGAAGCGGCGAAGGCGAGCGTGATATCTTCATTCTCAAACCTGGACCCCATTTCCCAGGCCTGGTTGTTGGCGGTGCTTCCCGCCGGCCGGGTTGAAGAGCCGATTTTGAATATGGCCCGCAAGAGCAGCCATCGCCTCGTCAAGCTGATGTATCTGCTCTTTCAGAGAACGGATCTGAATGATCCCATGCTCGATGCGGCCCTGAGGGGGGATGATCAGGCCATACGTACGATCGCAAATATGATTCTCTCTACGGCCGAAGACGACGTTATGGCGGGGGCGGTGCCGGGGGTTGTGCCGGATGATCGTGAAGACCGGTAGTTGATAATGAATGATGACACCGCTCAAGATGGCCAGTCACACGACCCTGTTCTGGGGAACATATCTCAACGTGGTCGCATCTGGCTGACTCGAGTAGGTATGTTGGTCGGGCTCTTACTGCTTATCGCAGCAATCCTCGTTATCTGGGAGCGACGGGAATTAATTGGAGATGCCCTGGAAGCAGTACGACATCCTGCTCCACTTGACGTGGCGATTCTGCTGGGTTGCGTGGCGATCAACATCATGCTGAGTGGTGTGGTCTTTCACCTTCTCATGCTGCGGTATGGGAAAGTAGGATTTTTCGAGATGCAGGCGCTGATTGCCTCGGCGACACTGTTCAATTACCTGCCGCTTCGTCCCGGTCTGCTCGGACGCATTGCCTACCACAAGGCCGTGAACAACATTGCCGTGGTGGATTCCGCCAAGACTGTGTTCCAGGCGATGCTGTGCAGCCTTCTGGTTGCGGGCTGGTTGGGAGTGGCGCTGGGAATCAGTCGGTGGCTCGACATCAGTATCTGGATCGGGGTGATTTTGCCTATGCCGATTCTCCTCGGGAGCGGGTTATTCTCTACATGGCGGCTGTGGCTTTGGGCGCTCGGCGCCCGCTATATCGATTTGATGGTCTGGGCGGTTCGTTATTGGGTCGCATTCAAGCTTATCGGAGTGGACATCGCCCCGGCTACGGCCCTGGCTTGCGCCTGCATCGGAATGTTCACCATGCTCATACCTTTTTTCAGCAATGGACTCGGATTGCGGGAATGGGCGATTGGCCTGACCGTGCCGCTCTTTGACGATCAGATCGTCCTGATGGAAATCGGCATGACCGCGGATCTGGTCAACCGGGCCGCCGAGGTGATGGGAGTGCTGGCGTTAGGATTGGTGGGGATAGGGTTGCTGTTGCTTAGCCGGAAGTTACATACAAAGGAAAAACCGTAACCCTGAGCTATACCCGGGGCTACGGATCTTTCTCTATCCCCAGATCCTCGACAGTGAAGAGGGCATCGAAGGTGTAGCCCGCGGCTTCTACATTTTCCCGCGCTCCCTCCTGGCGGTCGATGGTGGCGATAATGGCGATGACCTTCGCCCCCTTCTCCTCGATGACCTTGGCCGCTTCGAGGACCTGTCCTCCGGTGGTGGCGATATCCTCGAGGATGACAACCTTGTCGGTGGCTTCGAGCTTGCCCTCAAGCTGCTTGGCCGTGCCGTAGTCTTTTTTCTGGTTGCGAATGAACAGGCAGGGGATGCCCGAAGCGATGGCGGCAGCGGAGACCAGGGGAATCCCCCCCAACTCCGCCCCTGCGAGTTTCGTAATACATTCCCCTTCAAGGGTCGCAATCCGCTCCGCAAACATCAACCCCAACGCATGAAGAATATCCGGCTGGGTCGAGAAGAGGTACTTGTCGATGTAGTAACTGCTCTTGCGACCGGAGCGTAAGGTGAACTCGCCGCGCAAGAGGGCGCACTCGGCGATGCGGGTAGCAAGCTGCTCGCGGGTCATGAGTGAAGTGGTCGTGGTCATGGGTGGCATGTTACCAAGCAACTTCGGACTTCGTAGGTAGTGAATGCAAGTTTTCCGGTTCGACAGTCATTGGCTGACATTTGACACTATGAAAACGAATTCTGACAATTCGTCTCCGTGGCACACTGCGCGAGCAGTGCAGTAAGAGAAACAGAACGCTTCCTTGACTAAAGGAGCTGGCCATGGCTGTTGCGTTAATCGACTTGTGGATGCCGATTCTGGGTTCGGTGGTGGTGGTGTTCGTTGCGAGTTCTCTCGCCCACATGGTCCTCCCGCATCACCGGAAGGACTGGGGTAAGGCTCCCAACGAGGATGCGCTGCTGGATTTCGTGCGTTCCAGTGACATCAAATCGGGGCAATATATGTTTCCCGGCTGTCAGAATTTCAATGAACTGAAGGATCCTGACGTAAAGAAGCGATACGTAGCAGGGCCGCACGGCACGTTGAGGGTCTGGGTGGGCATGCCGAATTTTGGCCGCAATCTCATCCTCACGTCCCTCCTTAATATTGTGATTGGCGTCTTCGTGGCGTATCTCGCGACGATTGCATTGAATCAGAGGGCCGATTTCAAGTCGGCGTTCCGATTCACTGGCATCGCCGCAGTCATGACGTATTGCCTGGGTTTTGTCGGCAACACCATCTGGTACGGCCAGCCGCTCAAGCCCTTCCTCAACGACCTTGCCGCTGGCATCGTCTTCGGCCTGCTCAGCGGCGCGGTTTTCGGTTTCCTTTGGCCCGCTCTGGATACGCCCGCGATACCTGCGATCGGCGGGTAAGTCATTTGGAGGTGAGTTCGGATTTATTCTCCCCCTCGCAGCCGTTGACGGAGCTTTTCCTGCACCGCCTTCGCGTCGGCCCGACCTTGGCTCTGCGTCATAACCTCGCCCACGAGCCGGCCCAGTGCTGCATCCTTACCCGCTGCGAAATCGCTTGCCGCCTCGGGCTGGGTTTTGATCGCCGCGAGTGTCCATGCCTCAAGCTGGTCGTCGTCCTTCTCCTGAAGCAGATTCATTCGTTCAGCCACAGTGTACGCGTCGTCCAAGATTCCCGGGTCACAGAGCAGGCCGAACAGCGTGTCCGCACCACTGGAGCCGATGGCCTGGGCGTCGCGAAGGATCACGATTTGTGCGACCTGTTGCGAGGAGATGCCCAATTTGTGAATTTCGCAATGACGCTCGTTGGCGCGTTTTCCCCCTGCATTGAGAAGCTGATTGGCGGACTGTTGGGCGGCATGCTTGCGGGTGGCGTTGGTCGGGTCGAGTTGGAGGAAAGTCTGGATACAGTCCTCGAAGAATACGGAAAGTTCACGATCATCGGTCAGGGTGAGAGCTTCCTCCAACGTCAAGCCGTAGTCCTCTCGGTATCGCGTGCGGCGAGGCATGGGAAGCTCGGGGAGGCAAGACGCCACCTCATCACGCCATGACTCACTGATCTTGACCGGCACAAGATCGGGATCGGGAAAATACCGATAGTCGTGGGCTTCCTCTTTTGCCCGCTGAAGAAAGGTGACGTTCCGGGAATCGTCCCAGCCGTAAGTGCATTTTCGACCCGGAGCGTGCTCGATCCCGTCTCGTTGCCAGGCCTCAATCTGGCGCTGGTGTTCAAATTCAATCGCCCCTCGCAATGACTTGAAGGAATTGAGGTTCTTGATCTCCACGATCGGGGTCGCCAGGGTCCGTCCATCCTTGAGTTCGATGATCACATTGATATTCGGCTCGAAACGCATGTGCCCACGCTGCATGATTCCCTCGCTCACCTCAAGAAAGCGACAGATATTGCGAAGCTCACGGGCGAAAGTGACGCACTCCTGGGAGGTTTCAAAATCCGGCTGGGTGACGATTTCCAGCAGGGGAGTGCCCGCCCGGTTGAGATCGATCAGCGTCCCGGCAAAGGGCAGGCCTCCCGGTAAATCATGGCTGAGCTTTCCCGCGTCCTCCTCAAGATGGGCGCGGATGATGTTGATTCTTCGGGTTCCTCCCTCGACGGAGTCAGATGGTATATCCAGAAACCCGTCTGAACAGATGGGCAGGTCGTACTGGCTTATCTGATATCCCTTGGGCAGATCAGGATAGAAGTAGTTCTTTCGATCCCATTTCGTGAACTCATTGATTGTGCAGTTCAGAGCAAAACCGACCATCATGGAAAGTTCAATCGCCCGGCGATTCATCACGGGAAGCGCGCCCGGCAGTCCGGCGACCACGGGATCGACAAGGGTGTTGGGTGGGGCGTCGTAGTAGTCGGGATGGGCGACATTCGCCGCTCGTGAGAACATCTTGGAGCGTGTGGAGAGTTCGACATGAATCTCCATACCGATCCGGAGGCGGGTTGAAACTATTTCTGACATTGCCGCCATCATAACTGAGCAAGAGCCCTCATGACTGAGAGTACAAGTGGAAAGGTTCCAATTTCGACACTTGAAGTTCGGGGTGTAAAACAGATTTCAGAGATTCCTGCACAGCTTGCCCTTTAAATTGTGAGATACTAGTAGTAATATATTTTTGCACGCGAGAACCAGAGATAGGAAACGATTCGTGCTAATGGAATTCCGCAGACGAGCCGATAGCGCACCCCACAATCTGCATAGACGTGCGCGAATCGCAACTGCTGATGATTCACGCCATGACGAGCCTGTTGCAGATTCTGGAGATGACCCCATGAATAGGAAAAAGACTCTAAATTCAATCCTTGTCATTATGGCTTTACTGAACATCACCGCCCCCGCCACGGGCCAGGCCGTAAGCGTTTCTGATGAGCCAGCAAGTTTGACCGAGGCGATCGGAGGCGGAAAAGTCGATATCAATCTGCGGCTGCGCTTCGAGTTCGTCGATCAGACCGGTCTCAAAGACGCCGCCGCGTTGACCGAGCGGATCCGCATTGGCTACGGAACCCTTCTCTACAACGGTTTTTCCTTCTACATAGACTTCGAGGATATCCGCGCTGCGGATGATGACAGCTACAACGCCGCGGGCCTGAACAACCGGGTCTCTCACGCTGTCATTGCCGATCCCGAGGATAGCGAGCTGAATCAGCTCTATGTCAATTACACCTCAGAGAAATTTCCCTTCAAGGCGCGTCTGGGTCGTCAAAGGCTGAAGCTCGATGACGACCGGTTCGTGGGCAATGTGGGATGGCGTCAGAATGAGCAGACCTTTGACGCGGCCACCGTGTGGCTGACGCCAGGCGACAATTTCACCTTGTTGTACAGTTATGTCTGGGAGGTGAACAGGATTTTCGGCCCCGGCGCCGGTCGGGATTTTGACTCCGAATCGCATCTCATCAACCTTTCCTATGACGGGCTGGACTGCGGGAAGATCACAGTCTTTGCGTACCTGCTCGATTTTGAAAACATGAACGTGACGCCGACGGGTCCGGCGAGTTCATCCGACACTCACGGAATTCGTTTCGAGGGAAGCCAGGAACTAAGCGAGGAATTCTCGCTTGCTTACACGCTTTCCTATGCCAACCAATCTGATGCCGGTGACAATGCCACGGATTATGATGCCGATTACTACTTCGGCCAGTTGTCCCTTACCAAGAAAGGAATCGGTACGATTGGCGTGGGATACGAGGTGCTCGGCAGTGACAATTCCATTGCCGCGTTTCAGACCCCGCTCGCCACGGGGCATAAGTTCAACGGCTGGGCCGATGTGTTTCTCACCACGCCCGCCACAGGACTGGAGGATCTCTACTTTTTCGCCGCCGCTCCATTACCCTTTAACATCAAGGGACGTATCGTTTACCACATCTTCGAGGCCGACGAGGGAGGCGGCGATTATGGTGAAGAGATCGACCTCGTTCTGAGCAGGAAGATCAACGACAACTGGTCGGTAAAGGGCAAGTTCTCGGATTTCGATGGAGAACTCGGCTTCGCCGACCGAACAAAGTTCTGGCTTCAAACGACCTTTACGTTCTGACGCAAATCAAGTGTTTCCCTGAATTCAAGAGCGGTTTCTCCCCGGGCGACTAGCGATCATGGCAAAGTATTATCTCCGGCTTGTCTCAAAGTCCGCGACCATTTTGCCCGCCCGCCAGACCCGGACCGTGCCGTCCGACTCGCTCACGGTGAAGGCTATGCATTTGGTATTGGAGGTGATTCCCGCCGCCGCAGCGTGTCTCGACCCGAGCCCGGACGGTAATCCCTCACTCAACCCGGCCTCCGGCCGTTTCCACGACCCCGTTGCGCCGAATGATGATGGCCCCGTCAATCGTCGAGAATTCGCGGATCGTTTCCCTCATTGCTTCATCCAGAATGTTGCGATCCTTCTCCGGATAACCCTTGAACGGATTGAGGATCATCTGTTCTGACTGCTCCAGGACATGGCGGTGATCGCCTACGATGAGCAGAGCGCCGATTTTCTTACCCTCCCGACCGTACTGGCCGAGATAAAGCGCGAGGCTGAGTACGCGGTGAAAAACCACCCGCTTGATGTGTTCGTCAATGGATGGCTGGTCGGTGGTGTTGAACAACTCGTATTCCGCCCCCAGCGACATCACCACCAGCGAATCAATCAGTGATCGATAGGGGCCGGTCAGAAAAACCGCGCAGTCGTTCATATCAATGAGTCGGTTTGATATGGTGATGATTGCGGCAAGCTTGACCTGGCCCATGCGATCAAGCTCGACGTTGGGCACCTCAATCGTGCCCATTGCTTTTTCCTGCAGCTTATCAATCCGCTTATGATCAATTTCATCACGAGCCATGAGTATCGTGTTGGGGGGAACGGCCTCCACGTCCGGCAGGGCGTCGATCGCCACCACGATTGCCCGGGCGCCAACCGCCTTCACCATCGTCGTCGCCGAACCCAGAAGAAGACGGGCAACCTTTGCCGGATCATCCATGAGGATAGGATAGGGAGATTGGGAAGATTCTGGGGGTGGAAGATTCCGGGGCTGAGACATCGGCAGGTTTCTAACGGCCCTATGCTTTTATTCGAGTCCCTGGCTTCACCGGGTTGTATGAAAAGCAGGCTGACTGATGGGAGTTGACTGAATCATGATCCAAAGTCTTGCTCTAACTGTTTCCACCCTCGTGATGGCCCAGTCGCCAGTCTTGGATAAGCCGTTTGTCGATTCGGAATATCTCTACAATGGGGTCAATCGTCCGATCTACATCACCATTACTTCGCCACGGACATTTGGTCCGATGGCCCTGGTTCTGATGGATTCTGACGGTGGATTGCTTGCCGATCTCGTCGAGGTCACGCCGGGTGATGCCGATCTGGTGGAGTTGTTTCCCGACATCTGGGACATTCGCGTAACGAGTTATGTGCAGCTTCTGAAGCGGGATGAGCCTGCTGGCAGCGCGCTGGTGCTTCAACCCATGCTTTCACGTCTGGTTCCGATCACCGTCCTGGCGCCGCATCCAACTTACGGGGGTACGCATACGAAAATCGTAGGCTGGCGTGATGAATTCGCCCCGGAGTCTGCGAATCAAGATAACGAGGCGTCGGGAAAAAACGGGGCGACCGACGCTTCTGAAGAAGAACCTTCCGATGCAGTATTCCCCGAGCGGTATTTCACCGGGTTTCGTGCGTATGTCGAGCGTGATGTCGTTCTCCGTACGACGCACGGCGACATCCGCTTCGCTATGCGTCCTGATCAGGCTCCAAATACGGTTTGGAATTTTCTGCGACTTTGTGATGGCGGTTATTATCGCGAGATTGTCTTTCACCGAATTGTCCCGTTATCGCAAAAAGGCGATCCGTTTGTCATACAGGCGGGCGATCCGACAGGAGAAGGCGGCGGTGGACCGGGGTATTGGCTGCCCATTGAATTCAGCCAGTTGCCACACGATTTCGGCGTCATCTCCATGGCTCGCGACGATAATCCCGACACGGCGGGAAGCCAGATCTTCATATGCCTCTCCCGCGAAGGTACGGCTCGACTCGATGAGCAATATTGCTCATTCGGCTATGCGATCACGGGAGCCGATGTGATACTCTCGATTGCCGAGGTGGAATTGGCCGATGTGGCAACGGGAAGACCTGTCGATCCCCCCGTGATCCGCAGTGCTGACCTCGTTCCTGCCCCGCCGCGTCATCCGGAGCACGGCCGGTTGGATACCAAAGTAACCCGTCCTCAGGAAAATGCGACAACCCAGCCACGTCGCGTGCCACGATAAAACTGCAGGAATCCCGGCTGCCAATGCGATCACAAACACAATGAGACGATATATTTTACGCAAAATAGTACATCTCGCCCTCGATTCCTGACTCCTTCAGTCAACCTCTCCTCAGGAAGGCATCCCATGACCGACTATCCCCAAGCCATTATCAGCACATCTCATGGCGAAATGACCGTCGAACTTTGGAACGACGTCGCTCCGAAACACGTCGAAAATTTTCTTAAACTCGGTCGGGAAGGGTTTTATGACAATCTCAACTTTCATCGCATCATTCCCGGTTTCATGGTGCAGGGCGGTTGCCCGAACGGCACGGGCACGGGTGGTCCCGGTTACTCGATCGATGCGGAATTCAACGACCGAAAGCATGATAAAGGGGTGTTGTCCATGGCGAGGTCGAGCGATCCCGATTCTGCCGGGAGCCAGTTCTTCATCTGCCTGACCCGCAAAAAATGCAAGCACCTCGATGGCGAGTACACGGCCTTCGGCAGTGTGATCGATGGGATCGAGGTCGTGGATAAACTCGGCGCCATCTCCATCGGGGCCGGCGACGTCCCGACCGAGCCGGCCTTGCTCCTGGGGGTCAAACCCATAGAAGAGCCGGTCGCGAGTGAGTGAGATCCTTATCGCCTGACGTGGTTCATCGACTTCGGTGATGATCGTGCATGATGAACAAATCAGCCGACCGGATGGCCTGAAGCGCGTGCTTGGCCCGATCGATACCACGTGTGTCGTCATCGGTTCGATCATCGGCGTGGGTATCTTTTTCAGTCCCTCCCAGGTCGCGGCAATCGCCGGTTCGGCCAATCTCGCTCTCCTCGCATGGGCGGTCGGAGGCGGCATCGCCCTGCTCGGGGCGCTGACCTTTGCCGAACTCGGCGGACTCTATCCCCGCACCGGCGGGCAATACATCATCCTTCGCGATGCCTACGGGCCTTTGCCGGGATTTCTGTATGTCTTTTGCAACGCAACCGCCGTTCAAGCCGGTGCGATCGCCGTCATCGGGGTGATCTGCGCGCGGAACCTCGGGGTTGCCATCGGTCATCCGCTTGACAATCCGACTCTGGCTTCACTGATCGCCGCGTTGCTCATCATTGGTCTGGTGACCAGCAACATTCTCGGGGTGAAGTGGGGATCGAGAATCCAGAACATCACCGTGTTTGCCAAGATCATCACGCTGCTGACCGTAACCGTGCTGGCGATGACCTTTGATGGCAGCCCGGAACCGGTGATCGAAGCGCCCGAACCAAATGAAAGCCCCCGGGGCATGGCCCTGCTCGGGATTATTTTTGCGGCGATCGTGCCCGCATTCTTTGCATTCGGCGGCTGGCAACAGGCGTTGTGGATCGGCGGGGAGGTACGCAATCCCCGCAGGAATGTGCCCTTCGGCATCATCACGGGAGTGCTGGTGGTGGTGATTTTGTACCTGCTGGCGAACTGGGCGTATCTCACGCTGCTCGGTCATGCGGGGGTGGTGCAGAGCAAGGCCCTTGCCGCCGATGCCGTCAGTGCTGCCTGGCCTGCGGGGGGCGGTCGGGTGATCGCCGGAGCGGTGGCGATCAGCGCATTCGGAGTGCTCAACGCGCAGTTTCTCGCCGGGCCGCGTTTGATTTATGGCCTGGCCTGCGATGGGCGATTTTTCCGCATATTTCGCAAGGTGGATAAAAAGCATGGCACGCCGCTGGCGGCAATTATCCTGCTCGGCGCGATGGCGCTCGTGTTATTGTTTGCCGCCGGAGAAAACGTGATCGGCAAACTGACCATCGGGGTGGTGTTCATTGACGGCGTGTTTTTCGCCCTGACCGGGGCGGCTCTGATTGTCCTGAGAATGAAGCGACCGAATATGGAGCATTCCGTGCGAATGCCCCTGTTTCCCCTCGTACCGGGATTGTTCGTTCTCGGGGAGATCGGCATCCTCACCGCGGCGCTCATGCATTCAGACTTGCGTGCGATCGCTATCAATTCCGTGTTGTGGATCGCCGTGGCGGGGGTGTTGTATGTCGTCTTTTTCAGGAAGAAGGAAGGGGGGGAGACAAAGTTGAAAGTTGAAAGTTGAAAGTTGAAAGTTGAAATTAAGATTTGGAGTCAGGGGGTCAGGAGTTTTTTGAGTCTGTCGATCGGGATGGCTTCGGTGGTGTGGCCTTCATGACCGGTGATGGTCGTCGCCTTGGTCAGCGAGTTGTAGACCGCTTCTTCCACCGCTTCGACGGTGGCCAAAAACAGGGGGCTCATGAAGTCGTTTTCCACTTCATGCGTATTCCGGATGCGATCCCGGGGTCCGTAGGGTTTGAGATTCTGCGTCGAGAAGGCGATCACGAAATCGCCCGAACCGTTACTCATGAACGATCCTGTTCGGGCCAGGCCCAGCACTGCGCGGCGGGCAATACGCTGGAGATTCCGCGCCGACAGTGGGGCGTCGGTGGCAATGACGATCATGCAGGAACCGTCGCCGGAGTCGATTTTTTCATCACGGTTCCCATTCGCTTCGATCTGTCGCCGATAGCTGTATTTGCCAAGTTTTTCGCCCACGCGGCGTCCGTCGATGGTGAGGATGCCGCCGAAGTTTGATTGCACCAGCGCCCCTACGGTATAACCCCCGAGATCTTCGGGCAGCACCCGCGATGACGTGCCGATGCCGCCTTTGAAGGCAAAGCATCGCGTGCCCGTTCCCGCTCCGACGGAGCCTTCCTCAACCGGCCCGGTTTTTGCATTGTTGATCGCCGCATACACATCCTCGTGCGTCACGTGCATGCCCCGGATGTCGTTGAGATAGCCGTCGTTCGTCTCGCCTACGATGGCATTGACCGAGCGGACATTCTCGTTGCCATCCTGAGCGAGCGTCCACTTCACCACCGCCTCGATGCCGGTTCCGACCGAGAGCGTGTTGGTAAGAACGATCGGCGTTTCGATATTGCCGAGTTCCTGAACCTGCAGGAATCCCGCGGCCTTGCCGAAGCCGTTGCCCACATACACCGCCGCGGGAACCTTGTTCTGAAAAACATTGCCGGAGTGGGGGATGATCGCGGTCACACCGGTACGGACTGAATCGCCCCTGATGATGGTCTGGTGTCCGACCTTTACGCCCAGGACATCGGTGATGGAATTGAACCGACCCGGAGGTAGTACGCCCGGCGAAACGCCCAGGTCACGAATGCGCGGCCGCTCGTCGGCCAATGTCGGCGAAGTGCAAGGGGAGAGAAGGAGTAACGAAAGAACAATGAGGGGCATCAATTGCATCATGCGCTCATTGTAGCGAAGTCGCTCTTCAGGCCTTCATCCAAGTGTAATAAACGTAGTCGGTCGTGAGGCACTCATCGAGCAGGGGATTGAGTTCCATGGCGATCTGGCCCCGGTGGTAAGCTCCGTGCTGGCCGAGTTGGGTGAAGATGTCCCGACGCAGAAGCGTGTAGGGTTGACCATCCATGGTGGAGAAGGCGAAGGGGAGGTGGAAGTCGTCTTCGGGAAGCTCCTCGATGAATCGCTTCATTCCCGCGAAGATGGGCTTGGCGTTCTGTTTTGTCTCATCGAGCGGCCACTTGGGGAAGAGCGTATCGGGCTTTTCAAAGTTGTCGGTCAGTCTCGAGAGCCACAATTGCTGGCAGATAATGAGATGGCTCAGACGATCGAGGGATTTTTGCGGCAAGGCCTCGCCGAGGTTTGTCATGCTGTCGAATACCACGCCATTGGCCCAGCGGTCATGCTCGAAGATCCGGGAAAAATAGGCACGAAATGTCGCGGTGATATCCAATGCGGCATGATGCTCAGTCATGTTCTATCACTCCAGTGACAGTTTACCGGACACTCGCGGGGTGGTTGCTGTTGGTATGCACAGACTATGCACAGGAACACGCTTCCACTTCAGCGTGAAACCATTCTTGCCGGTTACAATGTCCGTGATCTGTCAGATGCGAAAGGAAGCGCCATGCCGATCGATTTCCTCTCCAATCCCACCGATCTCCGCCGTACGCTCAAGCGACTTGCCACCAGCGCCGAGGAGGTCGAGCTTTTCGTCTCCACCTTTGATGATGCATCACTGGCGAAACTGCTTATCAGCGCAGCGCAGCGCGGCGCGGAGGTCAATCTCACCCTCAATCTCGATCCCCGCACCAACGCCGACCTGCTCGACAAGCTTATCGAGGCGGGAGTGAATGTCGGCATATTCAAGCCCCGCGAATTCAGGAAACGAAAGATCGCCGCGTTTCATCCCGGCGTGTTTCTCTTCGACAATCTCACGACGTGGAAGACCGCGGCGATTGTGGGAAGCTTCGATGCCACGACGGAAAGTCTGGAGAAGAATCTCGAGGCCGCGACGCTGATCGAGTCGGATGATTTCTCCAGCAAGAACGAGGCGGGGGTATATCTGATCAAGCTTCTGAAATGGATCGACAATCTGAACTTTGAGCCGCTCACGGAGAAAATGCGATCCGATCATCGCGAGGAATGGGAGGCCCTGCAGCGCTTAAAGAAAGCCGCGCAGAGAAGTGATTTCAAGCCCGCCGGTGACAACGCCTTTGCCGTCGAAGTCAAGTTCATCAGCCCTTTGTCCTGGCAGGAACTGCGCGGCTGCGTCTGGGAGGATTACTTTCGCGGACTGCTCGATGCCGAGCGTCAGCGTCCGGCCGAATCATCCCGGCGCATCACCGGTGAAATCGGCTGGCTGACCGGTATCGATGACGCCCAGTACGCATTCCGTGAAGGTCCCGAACGATGGTGCGATCCGGAGGTGAGCGCCGAACTGACCGGTTCCCGGTCCCCGGCGGACTGTCTGGGGTGCATTGAAAATGACGCGATGCTCAAACTGCTTGAAAACAGTAGTGACTTTCGGCACGCGCTTCATGAAGCGATTGAACTGTGTGTCTCCGACCCGGCGCGGGGGACAATCCTCCATGCTCTTGCTCCTGTACTTGAGTGGGAAGGTGTCAGTGTTGCGGTGCTTACACGATTCCTCGCCGCATCCGCCCCAGATCGATTTGTAAGCATTCTCGATGACGACATGAAGCTGAGGCTTTCGGATATCGTCGGCTTCGATGTGAGTGGCGAGGGACTCAGCCCCCTGGAACATCTCGGGCGTTATGCCGATGCGATCGATCAGATCCATGGCTTCCCCTGGGCTTCGACGCTATCGGCGGAGCGCAGCACCGATCATCCCGATGAGGCTGAAGCCTGGTCGAAACGTGCCGCCCTGCTCGGATGCTTCGTGTGCTGATGACACTCGATGGTGATCGAGGTTCGCAGCCGACGTATCAGCGCATATTCGAGGTCGTCAAGCGTATTCCCAGGGGAAAGGTCGCAACCTACGGCCAGATCGCCCAACTCGCAGGACTGGCGG
Source organism: Planctomycetota bacterium (assembly GCA_022560875.1). GTDB lineage: Bacteria > Planctomycetota > Phycisphaerae > Phycisphaerales > SM1A02 > JADFSH01. The sequence goes on from JADFSH010000001.1 coordinate 83,264, forward strand.
GGCACGCCCGACAGGTCGGCTATGCTCTCTCGGCATTGGAGAATGACTCCGTGCCCTGGCATCGGGTCATCAATGTCAAGGGCGAGATCAGCCCCCGTACGTGGTCGGATCATGATGATTTGCAGAGGGAACTGCTGGAAAAAGAGGGAGTGGCGTTCAACGAAGGAGGGAAGGTCAGCTTGGTTCGTTTTGGCTGGCAATCATGATGAACGCTTCGGGGTTCTTCCGGTAGAATCGGGGGGGATCCATCTACTTACTCAGGAGGGCACAATATGTACACCCGAAGAGAAATGCTTGGCGCGATGACGGCTCCAGCTGCCGCGGCTGCGGCCATGGCGTATCTCGATCCTTTGAAACTCTCCACCGCTATGGGTGAGATCGCGGAGATCACATCTCAGCCCGGATCCGCGGCTCAGATTGCAGGTAATGAAGACTTCTGGGCTGCGATCGCCCGGGCCTTCACCGTGGATCGCTCGATCATCAACTTCAACAATGGCGGCGTGAGTCCCGCTCCGGACATGGTTCAGGAATCGATGAAGCGACATCTGGATTTTTCCAATTCCACCCCGCCGCCGATTTCGTTATGGCAGGTGCTTGAGCCGCGTAAGGAACCGATCCGCCAGCGCATGGCCCAGCACTGGGGGGTTGATCCGGAGGAAATCGCCTTCACCCGCAATACTTCCGAAAGCCTTCAGATTTGCCAGTTCGGCATCGATTTGAAGGCCGGTGATGAAGTCCTCACCACCGATCAGGATTACGGCAGGATGATCAACACCTTCAAGCAGCGCGAGAAGCGCGAAGGAGTGGTGCTCAGGCAGTTCTCACTGCCGGTTCCCTGCAATGACGACGATGAGATCGTCCGCAGGTTTGAGCAGTACATCACGCCGCGAACGAAGATGATCCTCATGGTCCACATCGTCAACCTCACGGGGCAGATTCTTCCCGTGAGGCGGGTGGTGCAGATGGCACGGAAACGGGGTATCCCCGTGGTGGTGGACGGGGCTCACTCCCTCGCTCACTTCTCCTTCAAGATCTCCGATCTCGATTGCGACTACTACGGCACCAGCCTGCACAAGTGGCTCTTTGCTCCGCACGGCACGGGCCTGCTTTACGTGCGGAGGAACAAAATCAAGGGCCTCTGGCCCCTCATGGCCGCCAACGAGAACCAAGTGGACGACATCCGCAAGTTCGAGGAGATCGGAACCCATCCAGCCGCGAATATCCTCGCCATCGCCGAGGCGCTGACCTTCCATCAGCTCATCGGCGACGAGCGTAAGGAAAAGCGACTGCACTTCCTCAAGATGGCGTGGGCCGACCGACTCATGGGCTTCAGCGATCGCATCCGCCTCAATACCAGCCTCGACCCGAAGTTCTCCTGCGGCATCGCCAATGTCTACGTCGAGGGAATCGAGACCAGCAAGCTCCAGCAATGGCTCTGGAAGGACCACCAGATCCTCACCGTGGCGATCAACCACGAGCAGTTCAACGGCTTACGGATTTCCCCCAGCGTCTATACCACGATGGAGGAGATAGACCGTTTCTGCGATGCGATGGAGCATGCGATCACAAACGGTCTGCCGGCTTAGAGAAAGATGCGCTACCAAAACGCTTAGCACAGAGAATTTGATGAATGCAATCGGATTCGATCACCATTATTCGAGCCGGTCCGGGCGACGTTGAGCCTATCGCACTGCTGTTTGATCTGTATCGACAGTTTTATGAGCAGTCGGGGGATCCGGACGGGGCGCGGGCATTCATCGGGGAGCGCATGGACCATGACGAGTCGGTAATCTTTCTCGCGATGAATATCGATGGAGGGGTGGATGAACCCGCGGGATTTGTGCAGCTTTATCCGATCTTTTCCTCCGTACGCATGATTCGGGTGTGGCTGCTGAACGATTTATTTGTCCATCCCGACCATCGAAGGCACGGGATCGGACGCCTGCTCATGGATCGCTCCATCATTCATGCCCGCGACACCGGTTATGGACGCCTCGAACTTGCCACTACTTCAGACAATCGTGAGGCCCGGAGGCTTTATGAAAGCCTCGGCTTTGTACGCGAGGAGGGCTTCGAGCACTATTCGCTGTCGGTCTGACCACGTCCTGGCGACTGACACTCTGTTCACGTTTGGCCCTGATTGATCTACACTCTAGCCCGATGACCAGCGATCCTTCCAATTTACGAGGCGTTCTGACCGTCATCTCCGGCCCTTCCGGGGTGGGCAAGACCACGATTGTCAAGGCGGTCAAGGAGCGACTGAATGTGATCTTCAGCGTCTCCGCCACCACCCGTCCGAAGACCGATCAGGAAACCGATGGCGAGGATTATCATTTTCTCAGCGATGAAGCGTTTGAGAGCATGATCGCATCGGACGGCTTTCTCGAACATGCCTGTGTCTTTCATAAACACTCCTACGGCACGCCCCGGGAGCCGGTGGAAGCGGCGCTGGCCGAGGGGAAGCTTGTGATTCTGGAGATTGACGTGCAGGGCGGGATGCAAATTCGTCAGTCAATGCCGGATGCCCTGCTCATTTTCATCAAGCCTCCCAGTGAAGAGGTTCTGCTGACACGGCTGCGGGGACGGGGACGCGATGACGAGCAAGCCATCCAATGCCGCTACGCTGAGGCGCGGAGCGAGATCGAAAATGCCGAATCCAGCCGGGCGTATGACGCCTTTGTGATTAATGATGATCTGGAGACGGCCATCGAAGAAATCTGTGACATCATTCGCCATCGTGGGAATATCGGGTAAGCCCGGAATAAGATTCAATCGATGCGACAGTTCCTTTCTCGAAATCAGTTCAACATATCCGGTGATGGCCGGGGCAGTACCACGACCTGGGATCTTGGTACTTGCCCTGGTGTTGCACGGAAGATGATTGCAGTTGGCATGATGTGTCTGGGCCTTCTCAGCGGGCAGGCGCTGGCCGGTCGAGTGAGCGGCATTCGCACCCCGATGCTCGAGCCGATCGCGATCAATGGTGGGGTGCTCATGCTGCCGCTCCATGCCGATACCCCCGGTGATCATTGGCCGGCCACATACTCGCTGCGCCTGTCGAATGGCCGGCATCTGGACGGACGGGTCGTGTGGATTGACACCGATAATCGCTTCGCCCCGACGCGCTGGACGGATGACCCCCGCGGGTTGGCGGTGCGGCCAATTTGCCCGACTGATGATTCAGCCGGGCTTGATGCCAACAGTTCACTCGGGCCATTCCTCGTTGCTCGATTGCCTTTCAATGTGCAGGGCGTGATTCAGTTCGGGAAGCAGACCCTCACGCCGCGCTGGATTGAACCGCCGTTTGGATTTACGCGGCGAAAGGAGTTACTGCCGACACTACCCCGTCATGGTTCGACAGATCTCCCCGATCCGGATTCGCCATTTGAATTCTGGCGCTGGTCGCTCATGGCCCGAAAACTCGGCGTGAACACTCCCCAATTGGATTTTGACGAATCCCAGCGTCTGGTGGCGGATTATCTCGCGGGACTGTGGCTTTTCGGAATGGATAATCTGATCCGGGTGAATTCCAAGCTTGCGGATGAATGCCTGAATCTGCTGACTCGGGTCGGATCGGATGGTGATCGATCAATTGCTCTCTGGAGCGCCGATCCCCGGCGATCGGGGCAACTGCTTTCGCTCCTGATCGATCCCAATCGCATCGGGAATGATCTTGCTGAGCCGGTTGGTAGTTGGATCGAACAGCATGCGCCTCTACTGTTCTGGAAAGAAGCTGAATATCCGGATCATGTCCGGCTTGTGGTTGTCAACACATCAAACGAGACGACGGTTGTGACATTCAGGTGGATGCAGGCATCGAGCGCCCCGATTGCCTTTCCCTTCGAGCCCGGCATGCTGAAGAAAGTGCGTCTCGATCGGATGTCAGAAATTCGTGATTTGCCGGGAAGACTTCCTGGTCCGGGTATTCGAGATGCAGAGATTTTGTTGGTTCAAGTCCGGGGAAGGCAGTATCGAATGGATTTCAACCCACCTATGGTTACCGCGGTGCCTCCCGGACTCTATTTTTCACAATTCGCCAATCCCCTGACTCTGGCTGATATCCAGATGGGGCGTCAGAATTTGATGTCTCCCAGCCATGCCACGATTGCCCATGTGCGTCGCCTGGATGGTCGGTGGGAAATGTTCTTCGATTGTCGGCGCCCTTCATCTGGTTTGCCAGACAATCAGCCGAGCGAGACCTCGGTGCTCGGCGCTTTCCCGAACCATGCGGATGTCCGGGGCGTGGAAGCGGTGACCTTGCTCATTGGTTCGGAAGGAGAGGAAGACGATGCACGGTTCGTACTCACGGTTCCAGAAACCGGCGCGTTTCGATTGTTTCGCGGAGCCAATGATGGAACACTGGAAATTCATCGCCGTTCATACCTTGATCGTTGGTATTGTCGCATTGTGCTTCCGGATGACTGGTTGAAACCAAAGAAGGGCCCGTATGTTCTGATCGGATGCGTCAGAAGCCACCTCGACTTCGATCAGGTCGAGACCAGCCCGAGTCGCAGCCTGCCTTGGCGGTTGACCCCGGCCCGAATTCCCATAGACCTGAGCCAGTGGACAGATCTGCCCGAATTCACGCCAGACGAAGGGGAGTAGTCGTTATTACGACTCTCATTGATCAGAAGTGCAGGCTGAGGGTCGCTCCCACGAACAACACGGGATCATAATCCTCATCACGTAACTGATTGCCCAAACTGTTGTCGATCTTCAGGCGACCTCCGAAGCGCAAGCCTGCCCGCAGGTTTACGGTGAGATTATTATCGAGCTGAAACGTCATCCGCACCCAGGCCGGCAGGCTGGTATTCTCCGCTACGCCCGCCGGTGCGAAACTGGCATCGTCGAGACGAAAGCGTTTGAATTCATACGCCAGGCCCAGTGCAATATCGAATCCTTCATCGACGTTATAAATCAATTCGACACCCGATCGACCGGCATCCGTATCGGTGGCGAGTCGGAGATCGGGTTTTATCTGCCAGTTCAGAATAATAATGGGGAAAAGACGTTCGCTTTCTTCGAGACTGGTTATGACGCCGAGTCCCCCGCCGTAGGTCAGCGTTTCACTGTGATTGATGGAGAGACCGACCATGCCCCCATAGGTATCGGAATCTCCCAACCGGGCGTCTCGGTCTCGGGCGAATTGAGCGATCGGACCACCGAAGACCGTCCAGTCGTTGGCCAGTTGCTTGGAAGCAATCAGGCTGACGTAATGGCTTTCCACATCATCCCAGGGATTCAACCCGCCGAGGCCGGTGGTGCCTCCGAAATCATACTCATCCATGATGTACTGGTAGGTGAGTGTAAATTTCATGTCGTCGAAGAGAATGGTGCTGAGTGAGATGTCGAAGTTGGCGGAAGTTATACTGAAATCGCCACCACTATCGATATCAGAACGAAATGTTTCCTCGTACCCGGCACCTACGGTCAGTTGCAAAGCTGATGGAACCGGCAGGGGATCCTCACTTTGCTCTGCCGGCTGCGCAAGACACGTTCCCCCGAGTGCGAAGACGATCAGCATAGCGGCGATGAGCTTTTTTGCTTCGTTCATGCTAAGATTCTCACTTTCTTCACGTCATCAGGATCCACAAGTATCATCCTTGCATCGATCGGCAATCACATGACCGCATCATGACATTGCCCGGAGACGATGACAATAAAACAGCCATTCCAGCACCATCACTATGAATCCCGCTCCTACGAGCCAGGGCCAGAGTTCCAGGGGTACCGTATCGGCAACTTTCGCGCCTCCGGCATCCGTCGCATTGACCGACACCGTCGTGCGGGAGCGGATGTCAGACTCCTGTTCACTGAGCATGCTGACCGCCAGCCGGTCATGAGGCGGGTGGACTCCATCGATCAAGTACAAACCGGTCCTGCGGAGGATGGGCAAGGTCATCGCCGTCGCATTGGACACCGGCAGTGTCGTCTGAATCGGTCCATCAATGTTGATCGACGGCACACGGGATTTGGGGCGGACCGTAATCGGCCGGCCGGGCTGATGAACCAGTCCCGATTGCACCGATCCCGCCAGCGTGAGGTAATCGATCACATTCTGCATGAACACGGTGATACTCACATGCACCGGCCAGTTGCTATTGGCAAAAGCGAAACCCATGACTACGTGTCTCGCGCCGCGCGTGCCTAATACAGCGATGAGGGGGCCGACCGGACCAAAGACGATCGGCGTCGCACCGGCGGGAAGTACGAATGCACCGAACTCCCGAAAGACGATCGTGTCCAACGACACGAATCGCATGACCGGATGCTGGCGGTCCCAACTGAGAATTCTCATGCTGGCGTCATCCTGCGTCTCCCTGACATCGATACCCGCGGGAACACCGCCCACGGTGAGGCTTGGGGTGCCAGGTAAGCGCATGCCTGAGACGCGATCGAAAATGATCAGGTCATATTCCGATCCGGCCAACTGCTCCTCGCTTTGGTGTTGTTCGTATTCATCCAGCGATGTTTCATCGATCGCTTCCGGGTCCATGGCCTTCAGGAGATCATAGAGAAACGGATCCGAACCATTTTCGCCATACACCAGTGCGATACGAAGCCGCTCCGGGGGCGGGATGATGAGCCGGGCTTCATCGTCGGCGGATAGATCGTCTGTGTGATTATGCGTCAATCGAAGGATGGCTCCGTTGGGTAAATCGAGCGTGTAGGTTACGGTCGATTCGCCGGGACCGTCCTGCGCCGCGGGCGGGATGCGGAGTCGCTTGAGAGAGGGAGCGGCATCATCAGCAGACAATGCCACTACGGCATCAACGGTCGATGAGCCCGCATTCACGAATCGCGCAAAGACCAATACCTTGGCAGGATCCTCATAGTCGCGACGTGCGCTGAAGGCGGCGATGCCGAGGTTGTTCACCACGTCGTCAGGTGTTGATCCGACCTGGAGGTAACGAAATTCTCCGCTTCGTAGTAAAAAGCCTTCCCCGTTATTGTAGGGGCTCACCCCGCCATCGGAAATGAGCAAGACATCCGGGGGCTGGTCCGTCACATCCTCACCCCGAGCCGCGAAAGCCCCGGCCAGTTGAAGCGCCGCGTCAAGATCCGCCTCCTCATCCGTGCGTTCGATGGAATCGAGGGCCGCCAGCAAGAGGCGCCGATTGGATTCAAATCCGCAGACGACCTGTGCCGTGGCTCCGAACGTGATGATCATGATCTGAGGTGCATCACTACTCCGACCTAGCCGCTCAATGATCTGGCGTACAGCGTCCCGAGCTTCGTCGAATCGCGTTTGATTCTCCCCGACGGAGGTGTTCATTGAAGCACTGCGGTCGATGAGCAGGATCATCCGCGGCGCGGGACTTGAACCAACCTGAATGAGCGGTTCGGAGATCGCGAAGATCAGGAGGACGATCAGGAGGAGTTGCAGGAAAAACAAAAGAGACGTACGCAAACGCTGGAAGGGGACATTGACCTGGAGATCCTCAAAGGTTTGTTTCCACAACAGCGTGCTGGGAATGCGCAGGGGATGACGTCGCAGCTTCAGGATGTAGAGTAGAAGCAGCAGAGGAAGAGCGACTGCGGCCGCGATAAGGGCGCTCCAGGGGTTGGCAAACGTCACGGCAACATCCTAGCGAGGTCGGGAAACGAGGCGAGGCTGAGGGTCTTCATTTGAAGTTCACCAGAGGTCATGTTTATTGTCCACTTCAGCCAGTCCGTCGAGACATGCCTCTGTTGAGAAAACAGGCCCGGGAGAGGACTCTCGAGCCTGTGGGTCAATTCATACAGAAACGTGAATGCGGGTTACTTGTCTTCCTCGCGGATGCCCATGCCGCTGCGATCCGGACTTTCCGGTCGCGCCGGGGGGTGATAGCCGTTGGTCTCGATCTCCTGAAGCATGTGCTCGATGGCGGCATCGAGTTGGGGATCACCACCGGTGACCATCAATGCGGGATCGTCAATCACTTCGATGTCCGGATCGGTGCCGTGGCCTTCGATGCCCCACGTGCCGTCGGATTCATAGAACCCGAAGGTGGGTACGCCGACGAAGCCGTTGTCGATGAGCCTGGGGTTGCCGGAGAGGCCGACGAGGCCACCCCAGGTTCTCATGCCGATGAGCTTGCCGAGCCCGGCCTGCTTGAACAGCCAGGGGAACATGTCGCCGCCCGAGCCGGCCATGCCATTGATGAGCATGCACTTGGGGCCTTGGTGGGAGTCGGGGGGAAAGGCCCAGTCCTTGCCTTCACGCACGGCCCAGTAGTTCGTGTTGGGCCGATTCAGCAATTCAACGAAACGGGTTGGAATCTGACCGCCGCCGTTCCATCGTTCATCGATAATGAGGCCGTCCTTGCCCTGCTGGCCGAAGAACTGTCGAAACAAATCGTTTTGTCCGTTGATGCCAGTATTGGGAACGTAGATATAACCGATCCTGCCATCGGTCATTTTTTCAACGTAGGCTCGATTTGCCTCGATCCAGCTACGATATCGCAGGTTCGATTCGTTGCCGATCGGCTTGACGAGCACTTCGCGGGCCTCGTCATCGATCTCGGGTTTCTCGCTGACGGTGAGTGATACCACCTTGCCGGAGAGACCGATGAATGCCGACCAGGGATCACGCGTCGCATCCAGTGGTGTGCCATTGATGGCAAGCAGGTAGTCGCCTTCATTGACATCCACCCCGGGCTGACTGAGGGGACCACGGGCGTCTGAATCCCACACGCCGCCCTCATGGATTTTCGTGATGCGATACGCACCGTTATCCAGTTCGTAATCACAACCGAGCATGCCAACCCCGACGGACTTTGCCCGTTCGAGATCGCCGCCGCCGCGATAGGAGTGACCGCAGTTCAACTCTGCGATAAGTTCACCGATGACGAAATTGAGATCATCGCGACTTACGCAGTCATCGACCATCACGCCGTAGCGTTCGCGCATCGCGGGCCAGTCCACGCCGTGCATGTTTTCGAGGTAGAAGTAATCACGGAAGATGCGCCAGGTATCGTTGAACATCTGGGTCCATTCCTGGTGCGGATCGATATAGGCGGTCATGCCCGAGGTTTTGATGTTCTTGCCCTTACCACCGGCAGAAGCCTTCTGCATGGAGGCGCTGCCACCCTTGACCACCAGCAGCTTCTTGCCGTCGCCAGTCATGTCAAAGGCACCGCCCTTGGCAACTTCTTTTTCTTCTTTCTTCTTGTCGGTGATGTCATAGAGCTTGATCGCCGATCCGTCGCCGCCCGGTCCGGAGGAGCGACGTACGAAAATGAGCTGGTTCTTGTGGTTGACGGCAAGTTGTCCGAACATACCGCTTTTTACGGGGAGTTGGATGGCGCGACGCTCAAAGCCATCGAAATCGATATCGACGGTCTCTCGGGCCTTCTCGCTCTTGCCGGACTTGCCATTATCGTTTTCATCGCCACCTCCACCGGAGGAGGAGCGGGTGAAGTTGATGTCCGCGTCGTCGCCTTCGTCGGACGTTACGGTTCCCGTCATGGAGTCGCCGGAGAGAGTAACCTCGAAGGTGATAACAGGGCCTTGGTCGATGGAGATGGTGAGGATCAAACTGCCTGAGGCTGCGTCGTACGTGCCCTCGCCCGATCCGGAGAACATCGGAGTGGAGAGAGTGGCGGAAACGTTACCGTCGGATTGGAGGGTGAGGGTCAGGGTCATATCGACCGGTCCCATGTCGGGAACCTCAACGACGCCTGACCATGAGCCGGAGACGCCGTCGTCTTCCGCTGGTTTCGCGTCGTCTTCTTCCGAGTCGTCATCTTCCTCAGCGTCATCTTCAGTTTCGTCTTCGTCCGTCTCTTCCTCGTCGCCCCATGATTCCTCATCGCTCTCCGGAGCCCAGACATAGTCCATATCCTTGCGAAGGGGTACGGCGAGAAGAACCTCGCTGCCTTTATAGACAAACGTGGAGTCGTTGGGGAGGTCGCTGTAAGTGGGGGCGAACACCCGGGCGCTCTTGTAGTAAAGATAATCGCCCTTGCGGTCGAACGCGGGATTCTGGCAATCAAACATGGGATCAGTTACCCGCGTCGTTTCACCAGATTCCACGTTGTAAATCCAGATTGAGTTGTGGTTGACGTCATCATTGAAGTGGTCATAGGCGAGCCAGCGACTGTCATGGGACCAACTGATTGTCGGAATGCTGCCGGCGAAGGGATTGGCGGCGATGAAGGTCGTCTCCCCGGCTTCGATGGTGTGCAGGTACAGGGAACCGCCCTTGTCGGTGAAGGTGATCATCTTTGAATCAGGTGACCAGATGGGATTGAACCTGAACTTGGTGCCGTCGGATGTGAGCTGCTTGGTTTCGCCTTTCCCGTCTGACTGGGTGATATACAGTTCGTATTCATCCGTGGCGTCGGAGAAGTAGGCAATCCAGCGTCCATCCGGGCTCCAGGACGGGTCGCGCTCGGCGATGCCGCTGGTATGGGTGAGATTCCGGGGTTCGCCCTTGTCGGCGGGTGCGGTCCATATATCGCCGCGGGCCTGAATGACGGCGCGTTTGCCGGTGGCGGATGCGCCCCAGCCCTGGATGAACTTGGAGACATCCACGGACCTGGTGCGGATCGAGGGCCGGTCGCCGGGGATGGAAATATTGACCGGGTAAGGGGTTTTCTTTCTGAGGTTCAGCAGGTAGATACTGGATCCGTTCTGGAAGACGATTTCGCCTTCTCCATTGTCGCCGGGTCCGATGGAAGGCCACTTGATGTCGTAATCTGTGAAGCGGGTGATCTGTTCACGTTTTTTCGAGCGGGTGTCGTACGACCAGATGTTCAGGCGATGCTCATCGCCGCCATCGGACATGTAGTACACCTTGCTTCCGTGCCACATGGGCTGGGAGTCGGTGCCTTCCCAGTCGGTGATTTTCTCTGAGGAGTGGTTTTTGAGATTGAACAGCCAGATGTCCGACGCCATGCCGCCGCGATATCGCTTCCAGGTGCGGGAGTCGCGATTGTGGGGAGTGTAGGCTAACCAGACACCATCCTCGCTTATTGTCCCCGCCACGCCGTACGGCACGGGGAGCTGCACGGGTAGACCGCCTTCGCTATTTACGGTAAAAAGTCTCGGTGCGCGAGCAAGTCCGGAATGGCTGTTGCTGGAGAAGATCAGCTTGCCATCGGGAGTCCACCCGCTAAGCAACTCACTGGCAGGGTGATGGGTGACGCGGGTGGGTATGCCGCCTCCCACGGGAATGGTGTAGATATCGG
>JADFSH010000018.1 GCA_022560875.1 Planctomycetota bacterium
TGGCAGAACTGGCGGACCTGATCAGCGGAGAAATCCAGGCGCTGGCGGGCAACTTAGAAAAGATCAAGCTCGAACCTCATGAAGTGATTGACGCAACCGGGCAGATAGAGAGCAAACCGTTGGGCATGGCCCTTTCACAAAAAAAACGGACCGAGGCCGACTTACAGATTTTTCTCGGCATCCATATGGACACCGTCTATAGTCCAGATCATCCTTTTCAAACAACAACACGACTGGATAAGAAACGACTTGGGGGTCCCGGTGTCCTCGATGCCAAAGGCGGCTTGGTGGTTTTGCTTATCGCCCTGGAGGCTTTTGAACAGAGTCCTTTTGCCGATCAAATAGGCTGGGAGGTTCTACTCAATCCCGATGAAGAAATAGGTTCTCCCGGTTCGACTGACCTGTTGGTTCAAGCCGCTCAAAGGAATGATCTGGGCCTGGTCTTTGAGCCGTCGCTACCCGATGGCGCCTTGATTAGTTCCCGCAAGGGTTCAGGTAACTTTACCCTTGTGGTGCGGGGAAAAACCGCTCACGCCGGGCGGGATTATCATCTGGGCGTCAATGCGGTCCATGCCCTGGCCGATTATATTGTGCATCTTATGGAGCTTAATCATCCCGACCATGGTATTACGATCAATGTCGGGCGCATCGAAGGGGGCCAGGCGGTTAATGTCGTCCCCGATCTGGCTATTGGACGCTTTAACATTCGTGTCAACTCGTTGCAGGATCAACATTTTGTAGAAGAAAAACTTCAGCAACTGACTTCGACGTTTAGTCACCAGGAAGGAATCACATTTGAATTACACGGCGATTTTCAGTCTGGTTGATGCGATTCTTTTCAAGCCACTGCCTTTTTCCGAGCCGGACAGACTGGTTAATCTTTGGAACACCAATGTCCAGATATCCTCCGATCGGATTCCCGTCACGGTAGAGGATTTTCAGGACTGGAGAGAGCAGGCCACTTCATTTCAGGAAATGGGCCTGTATCGATTCGAGAGCGTCAATGCCACCGGAGATGGAAAGCCTGAGCGACTCAGGGCTCTGCGCTGTGATTCGAGCTTGCTGCCAACCTTTGGTTTGCCGGCCAGTCTGGGACGATTCTTTGCGGAGGAGGAGATTCAACCGGGCCGGGATCGGGTGGCCATCCTGACCGACCGCTACTGGAGGACTCGGTATGCCGGGCGTCAGGATGTGGTCGGCGAAAGCATTACGATCGACGGCATCGAACACATCGTGATCGGCGTTCTGCCTCGCGATCTCTCCAAGATCTGGAATCAAACTCATCTCTGGCTGCCGCTCGCCTTCAATCCGGATGAAGTAGATAGGGAGAATCATGCCTATGGGGCCATCGCAAGGCTGGCTCCCGGGGTAAGTCTCACCTCGGCGCAGACTGAAATGGACAACATCGTCGCCGACTGGCCGAGGAATATCCCGATTCGAATGCATCGGTGGGAATACGGTTAGCGCCCATTCGGGAGTTGATGATCGATAAGGAATCCCAGCTTGCGTTCGTGTTTCTTCTGTTCGCAGTGGCCTTTGTGCTGCTGATTGCCTGTACGAATGTGGCGAATCTCTTGCTCGCAAAGTCTTCGGCTCGACAGCGGGAAATGGCGATCCGATCCGCATTAGGGGCGGGAAAATGGAGGATCGTCCGCCAACTGATTTCCGAGAGCAGTGTCCTCGCCCTGATCGGGGCCGGTCTCGGGGTGCTTCTGGCCATCTGGGGCCTGGACATTCTGGTGGCATCGCTCCCGGAGCGGGTCGCCTTGAATTCAGACATTCACGTCAGTGAGCGGTCACTCATTTTTACCGCCCTGGCGTCATTGGTCGCCGCGTTGATGTTCGGGCTTGCTCCTGCGTTCCGCGCATCGCGGGTGAACCTCGTCGATTCCCTGAAGGAAGGGATGCAATCGACATCAGCGTCGTCTTCCCGACGACGCGGGCGCGATCTTCTGGTCATCGGTCAGATCGCCATGGCCATGGCGCTGGTTCTCTGTACCGGACTCATGACCAAGAGCTTTCTCAATATCCTTGACGTCCCGACGCATTTCAATCGGGACGGCTTGATGACGATGACCGTCGATCTCCCGGAATACGATTATGAAGAGGAGCATGATCTAACCGCATTCTATCGTGAAGCGACCGAGCGACTGCGGGCAATCCCCGGCGTACAGTCGGCGACTGCCAGTGATGGAAATCCAATAGGGAACATGAACCGGATCGAATTGAAAGTAGATGGGTATGAAGCTCCGAGTGATGAAATCAAAATCTGGACTTTTACCAATTACGTGGAAACTGACTATTTTGAAACGATGCAAATTCCATTGATCGATGGACGCTTCTTGTCATCGCTCGATGGGGAGGATGGTCAGACGGTGGCGATAGTGAGCGAAGTTCTGGCCACCCGGTTCTGGCCAGATGAATCGGCCATTGGCAAACGATTCCAACTTGGAACTGACGAGACCTGGCTCACCATCGTGGGAATCGTGCCAAGCATCAGAGTATCTCTAATAGACCCGGCTCCCGGATTGGAAGTCACCATTCCTATCTCGCAATCACCTACGCGGCAAATGACGTTCTACGTCCGTACAGATGGCGATACTCAGATGCTGATTTCGCCGATGAAATCCGCGATCGGGGAGATCGATGTGAATCTTCCGGTCTCTAACGTCCTGACCTTGAATCAGGTCATCATTGATAACATTGGGGCGTATGGCACATTAGTCGGCATTCTGATTACGCTGGCCGGGATCGCCCTCCTACTTTCATGTGTCGGCTTGTATGGCGTTATCGCCTATACCGTAGAGCTGCGCACGCGTGAGTTGGGTATTCGCATAGCACTGGGGGCCAAGGCAGGAGACGTGCTGCGACTCGTGCTCTGGCGGGGGGTGATCATCACCCTGATCGGGGTCGTCATCGGGCTGGGACTCGCCGCGGCCCTGGCCATGCTCCTGAAAAACGTCATGTTCGGTGTCAGCCCGACTGACCCGACCACCTATCTGCAAATAAGCGCGGTGCTCATGCTGGTCGCCATCGTCGCCTGCTATATCCCTGCGCGAAGGGCGACAAAGGTCGATCCCATGGTTGCGCTGCGTTACGAATAGGAACGGATAAACATGAATTTACTCCATGACATCAGATTCGCAGTCCGCATGTTGCACAAGGAGCCCGGCTTTACCCTGGTCGCAGTGTTGATGCTGGCCTTGGGCATTGGCGGGACCACGGCGATGTTCACCGTCGTCAAAGCAGTACTCCTGCAACCATTGCCCATGCTCGAGCCTGATCGCCTGGTCATGCTCTGGGAACACCAGGTAGAGCGTGATGCCCAGCGTAATGTGGTCAACCCCGGAAATTTCATGGGTTGGCGTGATCAGAATCAGACCTTTATCGAGATGGCGGCAATGTTCAATCGGGGCGTGAATCTCACCGGAGAAGGTCAAGCTCAGCGTGTGACCATTACCTACGCCACCTCCAACTTCTTCTCGACGCTCGGCGTCTCGCCGAAGCTGGGGCGAGCTTTCGTCGAGGAAGATGCCGATCCGGAAGGTCGCGCCATGATTGCGGTCATGCTCAGTGATCGATTATTTCAATCGAGATACGGAGGTCGCCAGGACATCATCGGCAGTGATATCATGATCGATGGCAAGGCGATTCACGTCGTCGGGGTCATGCCGGCGGAATTTCAATTCCCGCAAGACGCGGAATTGTGGACGCCGGTTCTCATGTTGGAGCAATTTCGTCAGTCGCGAGGCCGTTTCATGCAGGCGATCGGGCGACTCAAGCCTGATGTGAGCGTCGAGGCGGCTCAGGCCGATTTGGATGCAGTCTCGCTGCGTCTCCAGGAGGAACTCCCTGATTTCAATGCCGGGTGGAAAGCTCAGGTCATTCCCCTGCACGATGATCTGGTCTTAAATGTTCGGCAGCCCTTGTTGCTGTTGCTCGGGGCCGTGGGTTTCGTCCTGCTCATCGCCTGCGCGAACGTGGCAAACCTGCTCTTGACCCGGGGCGTGCATCGTCGTCGGGAACTGGCGATTCGGTCTGCTCTGGGGGCGGGATCATGGCGTCTGGCGCGACAGGCGATTGTGGAGAGCCTTCTCATCGCCCTGATGGGTGGGGGGCTGGGCCTGCTGATTGCCAGTTGGGGAGTGGGAGCCTTGCACATTGTGGCGGCGGATACCCTGCCCAACGGAGAAGCCGTGCAGCTTGACAGTACAATCGTATTCTTCGCCATCGGCCTCTCGGTGGTCACGGGACTTGTCTTTGGATTGCTGCCCGCCATCAAGACGAATCGGATCGATGTCAGCAACTCCCTCAAGGATGGATCGCATCAGACTTCGGAAGGACCGCGCGGCGGCTGGACTCGCAAGACGCTGGTCGTGGGGCAGATTGCGTTGTCGATTTCGCTGCTGGTCGGGGCGGGATTGCTGTTGAACAGTTTCGTAAAACTGAGCACCGCCCCCACCGGATTTGAGGCCGAAGGGCTGTTGACGTTTTCGGTGACGCTGCCCGCATCAACGTATCCCGACAATTCGAGCGAAAGTTCTTTTCTCGACAGTGCGATCGAACGCATCTCAGCCTTGCCCGCCATTCGATCCGCGTCCGCGGTGACCTATCTCCCCATTGGTGAGATGGGCGCTGCTCAAAGATTTACGTTGCCCGACCGGGAGGCGCCTCCCGCCAACCAGCCGCTGGTCGCCGATGTGCGGGCCGTGACCCCCGGCTTCTTCGAGACGATGGGTACGACGCTCCTGCGGGGGCGGGCATTCAGCGAGTTCGATGTCGCCGGAGCCGAGTATGTCGTCATCATCAATGAATCCATGGCCCGGCGGTTCTGGCCGGAGAGCGATGCGATCGGTGAGTTCGTCGATATGGAATGGAATGGAATGCGTCACGCCCGGATCGTGGGGATCGTGAATGATGTCCGATTGCGCAACATGCAGACGGTGTCACAGAACACGCTTTACTGGACGCATGAGCAGCATCCATCATGGCGATCGATACGGATCATCGCCCGTTGTTCCGGCGATCCGGCAGAACAGATCGCTGCCGTCCGCAAGACAATGGCCGGCCTCGATTCGGAGCTGCCCCTCGCCAACGTGGAGACCCTGGATGCAATCGTCTCTGACTCACTCCTCCAGCAAAGAATCCTGGCCTACATTTCAGGAGGGTTCTCCGTTTTCGCGCTTTTGCTTTCGATGATCGGTCTTTTCGGCGTGATGTCCTACAGCGTCAAGCAGCGGGTGCGGGAGATCGGCATACGCATGGCGCTGGGAGCCCAACGTTCCGACGTCATGGCCCACTTCATGAAGCAGGGGGCCATTCTTACTCTCATCGGGGTGGCGATCGGGTTGCTCGCGGCGTATGGCCTTACCGGGTTGCTTTCAAGCCAACTGTATCAGGTAACCCCGTCAGACCCGATGACCTTCATCGTGGTGCCGACGGTGTTGACGATCGTGGCCATGGTGGCCTGTTATCTCCCCGCACGGCAGGCAACCCGGATCGACCCCATGAAATCACTACGGGCTGAATAGGAATAAGTGGCATGAACAACCTCTTTCACGACATGCGCACCTCGTTGCGAAGTCTTCTCAAGGATCCCGGATTCACGATCGGGGTGGTTCTGATCCTCGCCCTGGGAATCGGGGCCAACGCCTCGGTTTTCAGCCTTGTCAACGCGTTCCTGCTCCGTCCGCTGCCGTTTCATGAGCCGGAGCGACTGGTGCATATCTGGCAGAGCAATCCGCTACACAAGAGCAATGAACTTCGGGTTTCCGTGCCTGATTTTCTGGACTGGAAGGCCCAGGCTGAATCGCTCGAGGACCTGGGTGGGTACTACTACTCCGGCTTCAACGTCACAAGCAATGAGGTTCCCATCAGCGTCCAGGTTGGTCTGGTCACGGACAATCTCATCGGATTGCTGGGAGTTGAGCCGATCCGGGGCCGATCCTTCATGCTCGACGATGGCAAGCCAGGCCAGGATCAGGTGGTGCTGCTCAGCGAGAACTACTGGCAACGCTATTTTCACGGTCGTGAGGATATTGTCGGCCAGACCGTTGCTCTGGATGGAGAGACGCACATCATCATCGGGGTCATGCCCGAGACGTTTGAGTTTCCTCTCAAGGGTACGCGAATGTGGAAACCTCTGGTCCTGGAGGGACGGGAGTGGGATCGCGACAGTGCCGGCCCGCTGCTGGTGGTGGGGAGACTGAAGCCAGATGCCACGCTGGATCAGGCCCGGGCGGAGATGAACACGATCTCAAGCCGTCTTGCGGAAATGTATCCCGAGGCGAACAAGAACGTAGGAGCCAACGTCGTTCCGCTGCGTCAGGCCATGGTCTTTTTCTACGACATGGTGCGGATCATGTTCCTGATGCTCATGCTCTCGGTCGGATTCGTGATGCTGATCGTCTGCGCGAACGTGGGCAACCTGTTGCTGGCCCGAAGCATGGGCCGGTCGCGGGACATGGCTATTCGCGCTGCGCTCGGGGCCGGACGCGGACGCATCATCCGTCACCTGTTCTCCGAGAGTCTCTGTCTGGCCCTGGCCGGTGGTGCGCTCGGCACGCTCATTGCCTATGGCACCATGAATATCATTGGGCCGCTGATTCCCGAGGGTCTCTATCGGGCGGGGGCGATCAACCTCGATGCCCGCGTGCTTGTCTTTACGCTGGGAGTATCACTACTTGTGGCGGTTCTTTTTGGTCTGATTCCGGCCATATTTGCCAGCCGCACTGATATTAATCAGGCACTTCGGTCCGGGGGCGGGGGACGAGGCTCCACCGGATCGGTCAAGACCCAGCGTCTGCATGGAATCCTGGTGGTTTCGGAAATCAGTCTTGCGGTGGTGCTGGTGGTGAGTTCCATTCTCATGGTGAGGTCATTCTCGAAATTGCAGGACGTGGATACCGGCTTTGATCCGGCACACGTCTTGACTATGGAGATGGACCTGCCCGCGAAGGCCTACGCCGGTTCCCAGGGACAGAACAATTTTTATGAGGAACTCGTACGCAGGACCGAAGCCTTGCCGCAGGTTGTCTCGGCGGCCACGTTGTATCCACTCCCCTTGAATTTCGAAAGCTACGAGCAGGCGTTCATTCCCCAGGGGCAACCGTTTCGAGGCCCGGAGGATGCCAAGGCTGCGGGGAAGTTCTGGGTGTCGCCGAATTTCTTTGTCACCATGGAGATCCCCGTGCTCAATGGACGGACGTTTACCGATCAGGATCATGCTGAGGCCGAAAAGGTGGTCATCATCACCGAGTCGATGGCGAAG
Organism: Planctomycetota bacterium; assembly: GCA_022560875.1. Lineage (GTDB taxonomy): Bacteria > Planctomycetota > Phycisphaerae > Phycisphaerales > SM1A02 > JADFSH01. Next base: position 7,271 of record JADFSH010000018.1, read on the forward strand.
CATTACTGGGCGGGTGAAAACGCCATCGGCCAACGGGTGACGCTTGACCCGGGGAAAGATGACCAGGAATTCGCAACGGTCGTAGGCGTGGTCAAGGACATCAAGGCGTTTCTCATGAACGAAGATGGTGAAGACCTGATGTTCTTTTCCCAATTACAGTTTTCAACCGCTCGACGCTTCTTAGCAGTGCGAACGCTGGGGGATCCTCTCGGGATGGTTGAGTCTGTGCGCGTCGAGATCGCGGCCATGGACCCGGCCCTGCCCGTAACCACCATTCGAAGCATGGATCGGGTCGTTACCGAGTCCTTGGGGATATGGGGCGGGGCGGCGGCAGGCTTCGGCGCGCTGGGTCTGGTAGCCCTGGTCCTGGCAACCATGGGACTCTACAGCCTGATCGCTTACTCGGTTGGACAGCGGGTCAGGGAACTGGGCATACGCATCGCTCTGGGGGCTCAGGGCCATGACATCATCAGCCTGGTGGTGCGAAAAGGTTTGATCCTTACTGCCATCGGATTGGGCCTGGGCATTGTCGGGGCGTATGGATTGAGCCGCCTGCTGGCGGTCTTGCTGTATGACATCAGCCCCCAAGATCCTCTGACGTTCATCCTGACCTCAGTGGCCCTCTTCGGGGCTGCGATGCTGGCGTGCATCCTGCCCGCCCGGAAGGCGATGAAGGTCGATCCGATGACCGCACTCAGGAATGACTAGAGAATTGTTGGCAGCGTAAACACATACAAGACAATGGGTTGGGAATAATAGTGGCAATCCTCCATTTAATACGCAACAAATTACTACTTTGGTAGTATTACATGGGTAGATGTCATTTCAAGGAATTGAGCATCCCCATGAGCACCAAACACAGGCTTGGCGATCTGCAATTTGCAATCATGAAAATCCTCTGGGAAAAGGGCCAAGGGACAGTCAACAATGTCCACCAGTCTTTGCTTTCAGAGCGGGGGCTCGCCCCGACCACCATCGCCACCATGCTCAAGAAGATGGAAGAGAAGGGGGTCGTCGCCCACGACGTCGAGGGAAGACAATTTATCTATCGACCGATCGTTCAGGAGGAAGATGTCACCCGCACCATGGTCGGGGAACTTGTGGATCGGCTCTACGGCGGCGATGCCCTGGCCATGGTCAGCCATCTCCTGACCGAGCGGGATTTCGACGAGAAGGAACTCGCACAACTGAAGGACATGATCAAGCGGAAGGGTGGGGAGGAGGGTTCGACTCATGTTCGCTGAAAGTTGGCAGGCGGGTTTCCTGAACTGGATTCTGACATACCTGCTGCACAGCACCATTCTGCTGGGCGGCGTCTGGCTCATGACATCACTGATATCCTCACGCTATGATGCGCTGAAGGAAACATGCTGGAAATTCGCTCTCATCGGGGGGCTCGTGACCGCGACCATGCAGGCGGGTTTTCATGTCAAGCCTATCACCGGACAGGTAAATCTATTTGATACGACGTTATCTGCGCCGGCTCCGGAGGATGTGAATAGGACCGAGGGGGAAGATCGGCTCAGTGAAGTCAATGAAAATGGCTTCCGGCAAAGCAATGACCGGTCTGACCCTCATGTGACGTCGAGCGCATCACAAGGATTGAGTCTGGAGTCACTGGTATTGCGGGTCCAGCATACATTGAGGCAAGAGCTTGGACTGGCGCGCAGCAAATTCGCCCACGGAATCGCCTCGGGATTGCCGGCCATGCCCTGGCTCATCGCGGGCATACTTTCGCTCGCCATCGCGAGTATTGTCCTGGCTCTGTATCGACTTCGAAGCGAGCTGTCGGGTCGCAGACTCATCGTCAGCGGCCGGGTCTGCGAATTGTTTGATGACTTGTGTGATCGAGCGGGCGTGTCGCGGGAAATTCTCCTGTCCCGCACGAATCGCATCGCATCGCCGGTGGCGATGGGTCTGCTGAAGCCTGAGATCTGTCTCCCCGAACGTGCGTTGGAAGAACTCTCCGACCCCGAACTTGAGGTCATGATCGCCCATGAGCTGGCTCATATCGTGCGGCGGGATCCGCTCTGGGCCTTGATCTGTCATGTCATGTCAACGCTGCTGATCATTCAGCCGCTGAACATCATCGCCTCGCGTCGCCTGCGGGAGCTTGCGGAATTCGAGTGCGACGCGTGGGCGGCAGCGCATTGCGACGGAGCACTTCCCCTGGCCCGGTGTCTAACGGAAGTGGCCGCCTGGTTGCTGCAATCGCGCCGGATGACCAACTTTCAATTGGTCTCGGGCATGTCGGTCCATCAGTCCACATTACGCAAACGTGTGGGTCGGTTGCTGGAAGAGGACTGGCGGCTTCCCTCCGGGGCAACGAATAATATGGTGTTGCTGGCCCTCACACTCGTACTGGGCTCGGTAATAATTCTGACTCCGGCAGTCAGCGCAGTTTCCATGCAACGTCCCGGGATGATGACACCAGAGGGAGACATTCCTGAACCAAAGCGTTTGGATGCTCTGGTGTCTTCACCGGATGCGGAGCAGACGATCGCACCCGAATCCCGATTTTCAGAGGTAAATGATACATTCTCAGCTTTGGATGCCGAACTCGATCTGCTCGAGGAAGAGGTCGAGACATTACGGGCAACTTTGCAAGGGACTCCGGTGGAAGCTGAGATTGTCAAACTCATCGATCAATTTGAGCAGAAAATTACCTCAATCCGCGATCGTCAAGCGCGGCTTGAGATTGCATTGAACGAGCATCGCCAGAACAATTCGGACCCTGTTCGGCGAACTCGATCAAGAAACCCTGAACCAACTCATGCGAGGAGATCGCCATGATCACGAAATGTATTGCAGGATTTGGAATGACCGCGGGGATCGTCGGCCTGATGGCCTTCAGCCCGCTCCAGGTCACCCCCTCGGATGTCCCGATCCCCCCGACCGCCCCGGATCCCGTGCCGGCTGCGATAGCAACTTCGGCCTCTCCGGCCATGGTTTCGACTGTCACGCCAATGGCAGATGAAGTACCAGTCGCGGCGGGAATATTTTCACCAAATCAGGCGACGAAACCCCGTCGCGTATCGAAAGAGATTCGTCAAAAAACTCAGGATATCAAGAAGGCACTCTCCGAACTAAAAAAAGTTCTGGAGCAAGCGGACTCCACCTACGAAAAGAACGAGATCAGGGACCGCATCCTTGAACTCAAGGATGTCTTGAAATCAATCCAGGAGAATGCGCCTATGGTATCAAGGGTATTCAAGGCAAAGCGGAATAGTGATGCGTCCGAACTTCGCAAAAGGCTTTCCGTTGCCAAGCGGAAGATTGCCGAACTTCACGAGCAAGGCCGGTATGATGAAGCTGCTGATCTCAAAGCGGAAGTCGAGCAGGCTACCGCTCGCGCCAAACAGGCGATTGCGGCGCGTCAGGCAGACAGAAATGAACGGGTTCGTGCGACTCGCTCAGGCGGAGCAATTCGTGTTCGGGACGACGGCGAGTTGAAAGAAAAGCTGGCGGTCGCCAGACAAAAAATTACCGAACTTCAGGAGCAGGGCCGGCACGAGGAAGCGGCCGCGCTCATAGCGGAAGTCGAGCATGCTGCCGCTCGCGCCAGAAAGTCAATCGCCGAACGTTGGATGAGGAGTCAAGCACGACCCCCGAGGGCAGATAGACAATCACCCCCGGAGCCGGGTCGTCCCCCGCGGGCGGAGCGAGCACCCAGACCGAGACGCGCCGATCGTCCGGAGCCCGAACCGAGACCGAGGCATGCACCGGGACCAAACCGACAGGGTGTGCCGGATTCGGACCAGCAACTGCACGAAATGATGAATCGCATTGAGCATATGATGAGAGCCGCTGAAAATCTCGAAGCAGCCGGCATGATGGAACAAGCGCATGAACTTCGAGCTCATGCTCATCAGATGGAGCAGAAGGTCCACGAGGAGATGCAGCAACGTCAACGCAATGCCTTTCGCGAGCGTGGACCCGGCGGCGGCGATCACAATCTGGCCCGTGAGGTCGATGAACTTCGTCGGGAAGTGCGGGAACTCCGCGAGATCGTCCACCAGATCCACCGGAAGGTCGAGGAATTGTCAGACGACTGGAATTAGACGGATTGAAGGCACGGCCATCATTCATTGAATCGACCAGCCGCGGATGGAATCAGTTATTGATTTCGTCCGCGGCTTTTTCACATCTGGTGCGGGCGATGCGTACCGCCTCTTGGTGGGTGTCGATACCGATGAACCGTCGTCCGGATTGAGCCGCCGCGACAAGGGTCGTACCACTGCCGCAGAAGGCGTCCAGCACGATGCCGTGTTCCGGACAGCACGCGCGCACCAGCATATCGAGCAGGGCGAGGGGCTTCTGGGTGGGATAGCCGACCCGTTCCGCGGCCATGTTATTGATGGAGGGAATCTCAATCACATCGGTTGCTTTCTTCATCTGCCCTTTCATGCGATTACTGGTGGCGGGAACGAGAGGGGGATCGAAAAAGTACGTTTCACCCTTCGCATAAAAAAGAATGTCATCATGCTTGCGGGCAAAGCGACGCGGCGATGATCCCCCCAACCCGTAGGACCAGATCAGATGGTTCACGAAATTCGCCTCTCCCAGGATCGCATCGAGCAGGAGGCGAAAATGATGACACGTCCGCCAGTCACAATGCAGCAGAATGACACCCGTGGGCTTGAGGGTATGGCAGATGATCTCAACCCGCGGTCTCATGTACCGGAGATATTCCTGGATCCCGGACCAGGTATCTTCGTACGAAGCGACGTGGGTGCTCTGATGCTTTCCCGTATTGAAGGGGGGATCGAGAAAGGCAAGATCGATGGATTCTTTGGGAAAGTCCGACAGAACCTCAAGACAGTCCCCGAGGCGAACTTCGCCGATGGGAAGGGCGAGCGTGTCGGTGATCGCATCAATCTGATGGCCGGGAGACGCACGCCGGCTCATGATGAGTTGTCGTCCTGCTGGTCGCGGATGGAACTCATCAGGCCGGAAAGGGCGCTGATCGCTTCGCGGATTTCCCGAATGTCGTATTCGGTGATATGACCATCGCTGATGGCGGCGATGGCTTCGGCACATTCCTTGACCGCGTTGACGGCCGCGTCGTCGATCGCTTCGTGTCTGACAAAATGTCCCCCCATTTCCTGGCAGATAAAGTCGAGTACGTGGTCGCCCACCTCCGGCGTCGCGCTCTGCAGAGATCGGACCAGGCGCTCAATAGGATTGGACTGCGCGCCGGAGAGGATTCGATTGATCTGTCGTGTGCTGATGCCCAGCGAGCCGGCAAAGCGCTTGATCCCGGTACTGTCCACCAACGCGGAAAAATGTCGTTGGGCTTCTCTCGTCTGGGGCATTTGTTCGTTCGGGGTGGTCATGTGGAACCTTGGATTTCACATCGAATCATCGGGGAGCAGGGTGACTATGGAGATTACAGCATATCAAGTTCAAACGACGGTGCAGCGACAAATGTCGTGCCGTGCGAGGAGGATTCCTGCCCTGATCCGAGCCATGTGTGTCCAGGGGAGGGAGGATTGACGAGACCGGAAGCGGGTCGATACAGTGCTGCGATTCCCGCCTGAGATCCTGAGTGATCATTGGAGATGGAGACCGGATGCTTTGCTGCCTGAATCCTCATTTTGTGGGTGAAATATGGTCCGCACATTCTGGAAAAAGCTTGGTTCTTTGACAAGGCGACAGTCCGTGGGCCGGGGAATCGCCTTCGCCTTCGCTTGCGAGTTACTCACCGTCGTTCTGAGGTTCGGATTCAAGTTGCAGTCAACCCGGGATACGCAGTTTCTGTCCGAGCTGACCTTTGGCTATCGAATTCATCACGGGTATGCCGGAGTGGTTCTGCTGTTGATTTCGCTTGTCCTGTCGCGTTCGGCTTTGCGCAATCTCCTGATCATCATCGGGTTGGGATTGGTCATCTCCGATGCCATTCATCATCTTGTCGTACTCTGGTCGATCACCGGATCGCCGGAATTTGATCTGCGGTATGCAATGTGACCGGATCTGATGTCATCGAAACCGGAGGGTCAATCCGCCAGTGGCGATGGCCTTGATCGGAACATGGTGAACGCGATCAACACGCTCCACATCGCAAGCGCGGCGATTCCCAGGAGACCGATCCATCTCCATTGCATCGCGGTCGGCTGGGAGCCGCCCCCGTCGGTCAGGGTATGCACGGCCATGAGGGGGCTGAGTTCGATCAATTCGATATCGTTGAATCCATATTTGAAGCCAATCGAGGCCAAGGCCGGACCAAGCAGGCACAGACACACACAGGCGAACATGGCCAGGTTGCGGGGGCCGCGACGCTCGCTGCCCATGACGGAAGCGACGATGGCCCCGGCGATCAGAAGCCAGCCGCAGATCGTCGCATCGACTGACGCCGTGCGCAGGCTTGACCAGGGCGTGATGAGACGGAGGGGCCATAAAATGATCTGCACCAGCGAGATCAGGACGGAAAGATCGAGGAAGGTGTGGATAATGGGGTGATGTTGCGCCTGGCGACTGAGACGAAGCAGCGGCCAGCCAATCATGAGGCCGATCACAATGCACAGCAGCATGAGTCGGAAACTCGGCGTGTAACTCGCCGAGGAAATCTGGACCGGCTGCCGATACCCCATGGTGATGAACCAGGATCCGATGAGCCAAAGCGAGGAAAGAAAAATCAATCCGCGCGGCAGAATGATGGGCTTCGATTCCATTCCCAATGGCACCAATCAGGTCGTGACGACCGGATCATCGCGCGGTCACCACTTTGGGATCGGTGATGTCCAGTTCGTTGGGACAGTCTATGTCGATGCGCCCAAAATTCGAGTTGATGTAGTCTAATCGTTGGATTTTCTTTTCGGCCGTCACCTCGCCCACCGCTTCCTCACCCGGGACCGAGCCCCAGATGACATGACAGTCATGAGACGTTCTGATCGTGATACGATCAATGTTTGAGACATCGATGGCTTCGATTTGTCTCCACCATTCCCGGCTGAAGACCAGTCGGGCGATATGAAGCCCGGCGGAGATGTCAGCCCCGTCCCATTGGAGTCCCGGACGCAGCGGCCGGTTGAATCTTGCCCCGGTGATGCGGAGAAAATGAACGGAAGCTCCGACTCGATACTTGGCGGGGAGGAGACGACCGCGGGAATCCACCAGATGATCGCCCTCGCTGTCCGTCACGATGGCGAACGGCTGCAGAAAGACGGCTTCAATTTCCACTTCCGAGGTCGTGACCCTTCGAATCTGCTCAATACGTTCAAAACAGCCGGTATCGAGAAGAGCGTTTCGAGCCTGAACGAGATCTGCGTTGTCGAGTGGATTGCGTTTCAACTCCTGCTGGACAGTGAGAACCAGCCAGGCTTCGAGTCCTCCGTTCATCCATGCAGGAGGATTGAGGAATCGAATATCAGAGTCGGTCATGGCAGCTTCGTGGTCGATTCGCGCCTGAAGGCGTGGCACGCCGAGCATCAAGGCGGCACCGATGCCCGCGAAGCCGATCACCAGGAAGACAGAAGCGAGATGCTTGCGATGTGACGCCCAATCCTGGTCCTGGATTCGATTCAACAGCGATTCTCGAAATGAAAGTTGTTTTGGTCGTCGAGCCATGGGTATCCGTCACTTCAAAAAACCGGAGCGCGAATCTTGCGCTCAATCGCGCTGCGTCGCCGAGTGTAATGCAGTATACCCATCGGCGGTTCCGGAGGTCGGAGCTTGAGGAGGATTCAATCGAAAGATGATCGGACGTTCATGGGAGTCCAGTGCGGACTTCTATCCAATGCGGTCTGGGTGAGATAGGCGCACAGATCGGGCATGGGCCGTCCGGCATGGGCCGCGGCCATGGGGACCAGTGAATGCGTGGTAAAGCCGGGCATCGTGTTGACCTCCAACAACCACGGCCCGCGCTCATCGAGCATGAAGTCCACCCGGGCGACATCCCGACAACCGAGTCGCCGACAGGCGACCAATGTGAGTTCCCGGCAACGCTCGGTGACTCCGGCCGGGAGTTCAGGGTCAAGCACGTAGCGGGTGTCATCCCGCACATACTTGGCGTCGTAATCGTAATACTCCATCGCGGGAATGATCTCGATGAGGGGAAGCGTATCGCCGCATACGTAGCCGACCGTCAGCTCGCGGCCATCGATGTACTCCTCCGCCAGAAGCCTTTCACGTCGGGGATGAAGCTCCGCCCGGGCGGCCTCGATGTCTTCCCGCGTCAGGCAGATCCGAAGATCGACGCTCGATCCATCATCGACGGGCTTGAGTACGAGCGGCGGCTCCAGATCGCATTCATCCTCAGGTTCGATCTGGATGGCAGGGGGGGTCGGCACGTGATCCTGGGCGAGCAATTTCTTGGTGGCGAACTTATTCATAGCCAGCCGGGCCGGGCGGGGTTTCGAGCCGACGTAAGGCACGTCGAGTTCCTCAAGCAATTCCTGCAGTCCTCCTCCTTCGCCCCACGGGCCATGAAGGACGGGAAATATGACCTCGGCCTCATGCTGCTTGACTAAATCCCGAAGCTGCTGCTCTGTCGGCTGATTAATTACCTCATCGACTACGGTGAACAGGCCTGACTCGACCAATGCCCCTGCAACTTCGGCCCCGGACATCAGGCTGACCTCGCGCTCCGCGTCGGGCCCACCCCGCAGTACCAGTACGATGGGTTTTCTTGTCGGCAAGGCTCTCACGCCGTGTCCTCTTCCTTTCGTCGCCAGATGACGACTTCCTGTTCAAGCTGGATGCCGGAATGATCGAACACGCGTTTTCTCACTTCGGCGAGCAAACGCATCACGTCGCTGGCGGTTGCGCTGGGATTTGTGACGATAAAATTGGCGTGATGTGTGCTGACGGTCGCTCCGCCGATGCAGTAGCCCTTGAGTCCCGCGCGGTCTATGAGTTTCCCGGCGGGTATAAACTCACCGGTTTCCGGATCGATCGGGTTTTTGAACGTACACCCGGCGGAATGGTCGGCCAGCGGCTGAGTGCTTTTTTTATAGGAAAAAATGTCCTTCACCTTCTCGCGAAGGGCGATGGGGTCGGTCGGGGTCACCCGAAAAGTGGCGGCGATGATGATCGGATCGGGAATATTTGTCTGGCGATACGTGAATGTGAGTTCGCTTTTCGGATAGGTGACCAACTCGCCATTCCGACCGATGCAGGTCACGGTCTCGATTGCGTCGCCGATACAACCGTATTTCCCTCCGGCGTTCATGCGAATTGCCCCGCCGATGGATGCGGGAATGCCCGCCATCTGCGATAACCCCTCGAGTCCGCGCCGCGTGGCGTCCATCAGGGTCGCGGCCATGTCCGCTCCGGCCATGGCCCGCATGGTGTGGACATCGCCCTCGGCGTTGTAGGTGATCTCACGAAATGTCGGCGTATCGAGGGTAATGACGATGCCGCTCACCCCATCATCCGCGACCAGCAGATTTGCACCCTTGCCGAACACCCGCAGATCCGTTCGCGTCCGGCGACATCTCATGACGAGGGTGGTGAGAGCCTCGATCGTCAAGGGCCTGATGAGAATGTCCGCGTGACCGCCGATGCCATACCAGGTCATGGGACCGATCGGGGCGTCGGGGGTGATCTCAACCTCGAGATCGCTGAACATGGTGGAAGCGCTGGAACTCAGCATTGAACGCCCGCCTGATGAAACTGTCTGGCCACTTGCCAGACCGGACCGGCCCCCATGATGACCACGAGATCGCCCGCCCGACAGATGGATTCAAGATGCTCGACGATGGCCTCAAACGGATAGAGATGCTTCGCCGATACGCCGCGCTCCCGCAGGCGATCAACGAGATCCTGGGCGTTCACGCGATGCTTCTCTTGTTCCGAATCACGTACGAAGTATATCTGGGGAACAATGACTTCGTCGGCGCAGGAAAAACTCTGAGCGAATTGCTCGAGCAGAAACCGGGTCCGACTGTGCTGGTGGGGTTGAAACACACAAATGAGACGGTCGGGCGATTCCGCATCGCGTAGCGCCTTGAGGGTCATTTCGATTTCCGTGGGATGGTGGCCGTAATCGTCGTAAATGACGACTTCGCCGCCATCGACGACACGGCTCCCCAGCCTTTGCATACGCCGGTCGAGCCCCTGGAATGAAGTGAGGGCGGATGCGATCTCTTCCCAACTCGCGCCGAAATTGTGGGCGAGGATTGCCGCAGCGCTGTAGTTCAGCGCATTATGCGCACCGGGCAAGGCGGCATTCCATTGTGAAAGCCTGAGACCATTCTGAAGCAGGGTCACCTGCCTTGCCGTTGCATCGTAGAGAACCTGATAGTCCGCCTCGGGATGATATCCGAAGGTCTCGACCGCACACGACAGCCCGGATGCGACGTGCCTTCGATGAGCGCCTTCATGGGCGATGAGCAGTCGGCCGCCATCCGATTCAGGGGGAACCTGCTTCGCGAAACTGGCGAATGCTTCGATGATCGCATCCAGCGAACCGTACACATCGAGGTGGTCTTCTTCGATGTTGTTGATCAGCGCGATGGTGGGGCGATGGTTGTGAAACGACCGGTTGAACTCACAGGCTTCGCAAACCAGGATGCCCGGCCGGCCGGCCATGGGGCCATTGCCGGGGATATGTGTCGCGCCGGTCCGACTTCCCCCCCCGAGCTGCGGGCAGGTGGCCCCGATGATGAATCCCGGATCGAGTCCCGCCTCGACGAGTATGTGACAAAGCATGGCGGAAGTGGTGCTCTTGCCGTGTGTGCCCGCAAGACTGACGGAAGTGTGATCCTCCTGGATCATACCCAGAGCCTCGGAGTAGGTAATCACGTTGATACCCCGCTCCTGAGCGGCAAGCAACTCCGGATGATCCGGCTTGATCGCCGCCGATGCGATCACGAGGTCGCACTGGCCGGGAAATTCCGCGGCGGATTGCTCGTAACTGATTGGGATTCCTTCCCGAGACAGCATGTCCGTAAGCTCACTTGAGGCGGAATCCGACCCGCTGCAGATCGCCCCGCTCTGGTGGAGCAAACGAGCCAGGCCGCTCATGCCGCAGCCCCCGATACCCACAAAATGGACCATCATCCCGGCGAAACGACGGTCAGGGTCATGTTCGAGGGCGTGGGTCGGGTTGGCGGGAATGGCGCTCATGGATACTGATTCTATCGACCTGAATCGGCTCGACGCGGCAGGAGACAACCTGTCGGGGGGCTTGTTGATTCCGGCAACCTTTTCCCGCCCGAAGGTACTAGAATCCCCGCCATGAAAGCAACATCCCAAAAGGCGGATCTTCACGCACAAATCCTGATTGTCGATGACGAGGCTGACCACGCCGAAGTTATGGCGGAAGCTCTGAGCAGGCTGGGACACATCTGTACCATCGTGCACAGCCTTGCTGAAGCAGAGGACGAACTGATTCACGGCACATTTGACGTGGTTGTGACCGACCTGGTGATGGAAAGCGAAGACTCGGGGCTCAAGGTGCTTGAGTTGACCCAGCAACACCAGAGCGATGCCGAGGCGATCATGGTTACGGCACATGGGGATGTGCCGACCGCCAAAGCGGCGCTGAAAGGGGGTGCCTATGACTTTATTGAGAAACCTCTCGATCTCGAAGTTTTCCGAAATCTTGTCAACCGGGCCGTAGAAACAGTCTTGCTTAGACACCTGAATCAGAGTTTGCGCGGGCAACTCGACGGAGCGTACGGCTTTGAGGGCATCATCGGCGAGTCACCGGCCATCCGTGAGGTCATCGCCACCGTCCGCCAGATCGCCCCGAGCAACATCCCGGTCCTGATCACCGGGGAGTCCGGCACCGGCAAAGAGCTGATCGCCTTGGCGATTCACAAGCACTCGAAACAGTCGGAGAAACGATTTGTTCCCTATAACGCTGCCGGGCAGAGCGAAACGCTTCTGGAAGATCAGCTATTCGGTCATGTTCGCGGCGCATTTACAGGCGCGGATCGAGATCGCGAGGGGGTCTTTGAATATGCAAATGCGGGAACCCTGTTTCTGGATGAGATTGGCGACATGCCGCTGTCCATGCAGTCCAAGCTTCTGCGGGTTCTGGAAACAGGCGAGATCGTCCGTCTCGGGTCCAATGAAAGCCGGAAAACGACGGTACGCTTTGTCAGTGCAACGCACCGTGACTTGAAGAAGCTCGTTGCAGAAGGAACATTCCGTGAAGATCTGTATTTCCGCATTATTGGCACTGAGATTCACATCCCCGCCCTGCGAGATCGACGAGGGGATATTCCGAGACTGGTGAGTCATGCGGCGGGAAAATATGCTACCGAACTCAACCGGACAATTCCCACCTTCACCGAACCGGCGATGATGCGACTGGTCGCGTATCACTGGCCGGGCAATGTTCGCGAACTGTTCAACGTCGTGCAGAAGATGGTGGTGATGAACAATGAGGACGTTCTGGACGTGCGGCACGTTCCCGAAGATATTCGCGCAGGCAATAACGATGAAGTGGTCGCGACCGGCAGCTTGGCCGGGGTAGGACTGGACAAGCTTGAAAAGGAGGCGATTCGTCAAACGCTGGCCATGACCGGCGGTAATCGTGAACAGGCCGCAAAGATGCTTGGCATCGGTGAACGGACCCTGTATCGAAAACTCAAGGAATACGGACTCAGATAGCCATGATCCCATATCAGGTCAGGCCATAACTCTTGCTGACCGTGGCCCTCTTCTGCCGAGAATATTCTCCCTATGCCCCTGTTGCTGTTTCGCTACATTCTCCGGGATCTGTTCCGAGTGGTCATGCTGACTACGGCGGTGCTGGTGTCGGTGATCGCTTTCGGGGCGGCGATACGCCCGTTGGCGGAAGATCAAATCCTCGGACCCGGAAAGATCGCCGTCTACATCATACTTGCGACCGTACCCATGCTTCAATTCGCGTTACCGTTTGCCGCGGGGTTTGCTTCGACAATTACCTTTCATCGTATGACCAGTGACAACGAGTTTGTCGCTATTGCCGCAAGTGGAATCAGCTATCGAAAGGTTCTTTTTCCCGTCATTCTGCTGGGTCTCATTCTGACCGGGGTGATGGTCTTTCTCACGCAATCGATGATTCCAAAATTCTGGGGTTTCATGGAAGCGGCAATCACGCGCGATGTGACCGAGATTTTTCAACGGAAGATTGATAACGGCCAGCCGGTCGCCATCGGGAAGATGCTTATTTATGCGGACAAAATCATCCCAATGAAAAATCCCAGCGACACTGGCGCTCAGAGTCGATTGATTCTCATTGGAGTGGTGGCGGCGGAATTGGATGACGAAGGTCGGATGGTGACCGATATCACTGCCCCTCAGGCCGCAATCGACATTTACCGGCGTCAGGATACGACCTATATCAAGCTCTTGATGACCGACACGGTGGTGTATAAAAAAGATACCGGTGAGCTAATGCGAATGAAAATCGTCGAACCGGATGCGGTGGCGATTCCCAGTGTGATGCGTTCCCAGGCGCGGACCATGACCCGGCGACAACTTCTCGATTTGCGTACGCATCCGGAGGGATACGCGAACATCCAGACTCTCAAGGTCAATCTTGCTGATGCCCTGATCGATGATGAAATCTGGTCGGAAATCAATCGCCGGTTGCGGAATTCAGGACGCATCATTTTCCGCGATACGGTGATTCCGGATCGGCGTTACGTCATCACGGCAGACGGCATCAAAGACGGGCGTTTTCATTTTTCCGACGACAGGAGCATCGAACTGGTTCAGGAGGATGGCTATTTCACCAGCCGGCGATACTTGGGAAACCATGTCACCCTTCGACGCATACCCGAAATGTTCACGAGCACACCTCGTTTTGAACTGCTGCTTTTCGATGTCGAGGTGACAGTTTTCTCCCCGTCCGACGACGAGCCCGCCACCAACTTTCGCAAGCGTATCACGCTCAACACGATCTCGATCGACATCATCGCGAGTGAAAAACTCGCAGAAATGCCGCTGAAATCAGTGCTCGAACGGGCGAGATCGCGCCACCAGGAGAATCAGAGCATCGACAGCATTGTTCATGAGCTGGATGTGACCATGCAAAGGCTGCAGTGGGAAATTTCTGCGCGATTGCTGAAGCGCTACGCCCTGTCGGTGACGGCGGCGTTGCTGCTGGTACTGGGATCGGTTCTGGCGATGTGGCTGAAACAATCGCAGCCCCTCATCATCTACTTGTTGGCATTCATGCCTTCAGTCTTGGATCTCATTCTCATTTCCGGCGGTGAGCAGATGATGCGCGATGGAAATATCACCATCGGAAAAATCGTCATGTGGACGGGCAATACGATTCTTCTGGGTATCATTTTCATAACCTTTAAGAGGTTGGCGAGACACTGACGGAACCTCGAATGCAGATCATCGACCGTTACATACTGACCCGCTTCCTCTCGAACTTTGTCATTCTATTCTCATTGCTCTATATCTTTGCGGTTGCGATTGACCTGATTCTCAATCTCGATGAGTTTGTTGATGCCGCCCGGGATGACGCGGGCGAGGATACGGGACGACTGCGTTATCTGTTGATCCTCTCGGGTATGATCATCGATTTACAGGCTCCGAAGTTCTTCCAATTTTATGCCTATCTTCATGGGCTCCTGGCCATCGCGGCGATGGGATTCACCCTCGCGCAGATGCATAAATTCCGCGAACTCGTTGCCGTTCTCGCCTCAGGGGTGAGCCTGCAGCGGATTGCCATGCCGTTTATCGTGGGGATGTTCCTCATCAGCCTTGCCCAGCTTGCCAATCAGGAATTCTTTCTGCCTCGGGTCGCCCCGCTCCTGTTGCGCTCACACGGCGGCATCGGTAAGACCGGTCTGGACTCGTTTCCCGTGACCTTTGCCAAGGACGGCAAGGGAAATCTTCTTCAGGCGCCGCAATTCGATCCCGGCACCAACCGGCTTCACTATCCGACATTTTTGCAACGCACCCAACTGGGCATTACGTCAGTGAGAATATCCGCCGACTATGCGGAATGGGATGGGAATCGCAAGGGATGGCGTCTGAACAATGGCATCGCCATCGCCGTTGCCTCGACTCAGGACACCGCCGCGGATGAGGCCGTCCTTCGGAAATCGATAAATTTTCACCCCTCGGAAATTTCTCCCCAAACCCTGATTGTCAGTCGATACTCTCAGTTCGCCGGGATGCTCAGTCTCAGGCAGATCAATGAAATGCTCAAGACTCCCGAGGCGATAGATGCTGCGGCTCTGACCCGGCATCGCTTCTCGCGGTTTTCGACGGTGATGATCAACATCCTGGTGTTGGTCATTACCCTGCCGTCTTTCCTGCTCCGCGAACCTGCCAATCTGCTTGTGCAAAGCGTTATATGCGCAGGATTGGCAATACCCTGCATGTTCGGCGCCTTGTTGGGGATGATGGTCACTCTACCCGGCATTTCGCCGGCGGCCAGTGTGTTTCTGCCCGCCTTTATCCTGATCCCCGTCGCCCTGGCCCGTGTGACGTTTATCAAGACGTAATTGGTTCAGGATACGCGGCGATTTGGTCGGGCGATGATAAAGGTGGCGACGCCCATCATTGCCCCGGCAAAAAGGATTGTAAGCATGATTGGAAACGCAGCGCTCTGATCCAGGATGGGGTTACGTATCGATTGCGTACACCATGTCAGGGGATTGACCTGCATCAGGATGCTCATCCAGCCTGCCGTCCCCTGGGCGGGAAAAAACGCCCCGGAGAGCATCCACATGGGAAGGAACAGCAGGTTCATCACGGCATGGAATCCGGCCGTGGTCTCGCTGCGCCAGGCGAAGGCGATGCCCATCGCGGTCATGGCGAAGCAGGTCAGGCCGAGCGCAAACAGGGTGAGCAGGATATTGCCGAACGCCACGTCGATCCCCAGAAGAGGAATGGTCAGAATCAGGGCTGCCGCCTGAATCCACGCCACCAGCGCGCCGCCCACGATTTTTCCCAGAGCGATTGCCCAGCGCGGACTCGGTGAGACCAGCACCGACTGCAACCAGCCATCCCGGCGATCTTCAATAAGAGAAATGCTCGAAAAGATTGCGGCAAAGACCGCGACCAGCGTCATGACCCCGGGCAGGAGAAACGCCGGATAATTGATGTCGCCAAGTTGTTCGGGTCGGATTGAACGGGCAAATCCGCTGGCCATGAACATCCACAGCAGGACCGGGGTGCCGATCGCCGCCGCAATGCGCATCGGTTGGCGGGCGAACCTGATCAGCTCTCGCCGACAGAGAACCGCAGCGACGGTCAGGCCGGACGTCTTGTTCATGAATGTTCCCCCGGTTCATCCTCACCCAGACGCACCCCCGTCAATTGCTCGAACACGTCCGCAAGGGTGGGCGGGGCAATGGAATATGGTACGTTCGTATGGATAAGCTCTGAGGCCATGCGGGATGCCTGGTCCTGGTCATCCTTGAGGGGTCGCCACCAGCCATTGCCGGTCTGGGTCCACTCACCCGCATCAGAAGCGGGGGGCGTCCAGCTTCCGTCGTATACGGTCACGCGGCGACAGCCAACCTGGTCACGCAGGGCGGTCGGAGAATCGTCCGCGACGATTTTCCCCTTGTGCATGAACACCACCCGTTCCATGCGATCCGCTTCGTCAATCAGATGCGTGCTCATGAGGAGCGTAAGGCCTTCTTCGAGGTGTCGAATTTTCAGCGTTTCGAGGAACGACTCACGCGCTGAAGGATCGAGGCCCACGGTCGGTTCGTCGAGTATGAGCAGTTTTGGCTTGTGAAGCAACGCGCGACAAAGATCGACGCGACGCGCTAAGCCTTTTGAAAGCGTTTTCACCAGTTCGCCGTGACGGTCCGAAATGCCGGCTTTTTCCAGTTCCTCGTCAATGATGTGCCGGCATTGCGATCCGGTGATCCCGTAGAGGCTCGCTTGATCGCGGAGATTCTCCCGCACCGTCATGTGAGGGTCGAGACCTTCGGATTGAAAGACAACACCGAGTATTCGACGGATCTCATCAATGCGCGATGAGCCGAAGGCGTGTACGCTTCCACTGTCGGGAGGAAGTATGCCGCTTATTATTTTCATGAGAGTGGATTTTCCGCTCCCATTGGGGCCAAGCAGGGCGATGGCATTGCCGGCGGGAACGATCAATGAAACGCCATTGA
Source organism: Planctomycetota bacterium (assembly GCA_022560875.1). Lineage (GTDB taxonomy): Bacteria > Planctomycetota > Phycisphaerae > Phycisphaerales > SM1A02 > JADFSH01. Next base: position 24,304 of record JADFSH010000018.1, read on the forward strand.
GCGCCTTGTGGGCAGGTTGCTTGCGTCGCGGGGGATAGGTGAAATGCAGATTTTCAACCTGCAGCGCGTCGATTGACTGACTCTCCGGTTCCGGACTGTTCTGGGTTTTATTTTCCGCGACCGCTGGCATGTCAAAGGTTATTCCTGGGATTGAACAGATCGGAGATACGCTTCAAAACTTTTCCGTAAGGACTCGTCAATAAAATGAATCGTCACATTGGAAAGGAGTCGTTCGGCCAATTGTTCCATGAGCCTGCGTTCCTGGTTGAGCCGGGTCAGGTGAATGAGATCGGGCCGAATTTCCTCGAAGTCTATCTCCTCCTTTTCGATGACCCTGACCAGTTGAATCAACACATACAGATTATCGAGCAAGATGGGATTGGAAGTCCCACCTAGGGGTAGTTTCCATACCGCATCGCGGAAAGAGAGAGGATACCCCGGATCCTCTCGACTGATCGGTTCCAGCAGCCCGCCACGGGCGGAACTGAAATCGGCCGAAAGCTCGACCGCCACATCGCCGAAAAATTCACCACCACGTATCCGATCCAGGGCATCCCGAGCATCGGCCAGCGAATTGAGGGTGATCAATCGGACTTGCCTCTTTTCGCCATACACAAGGTCATAGGTTCGAAGCAGGTTGGATTCTGTCGTGCTGACCTGACCCTGGACCAGGGCCCGGAGCGCGGCATTTCGTCGCAGCAGCGCTGCGTATCGAACATCGCCAAGTCGTTGGCGTGCGCGAAGTTCAGTGAGCAGCCGGAAGGCAGTATTGGGATCGGGGCTCATGGTATCGGCGAGCAACTTTCGTTCCCGAGCGATGTCTTTATTAACAATGGTGATATCAGCATTGGCGAGTGCCTGATCCAGCATACGATCCAGAATCATTTCCTGAAGTGCTTGTCCACCGGACAATTCGATCAACAGAGGTCGGAGTTTTCGCCAGTACACGTTTCGACCATTGACGATTGCAGCCGGGCGGGCGTCGAGAGGCAGACTGGCGGTTTGTTGGCCGTATTCAAGACCAGAAGACAGTTGAAAGGAGTCCAATGGATTTGGCGGCCTGGGAGTTGAAGCCTGAGGGGCGTTGCACCCGTATAAAATGATGCAAAGAATGACCGGAATCGCCGTTAGAGTGTATTGAGGGAAGGATTTTGACCACATGGTCGTTAAGCCAATACGCTATCGGGTCCGATGTCAAATAACCTGATAGGAAGCCATGGCAAAAACGAAAATCATCATTTGTCCCTATTGCGGGGAATCCCAGCCGGCAAACGATCTTTGTCGAGCCTGTGGGGGTTATTTTGACGATCTCAGCCGACAGGCAACCCATAATGACATGGGACCGTGGTTTATTCGCGATCCCCGACGCCCCTTCCAGCCTGGATGCAGCTACGAAACCCTGATCAAGCTCATCGAACGGGGACAGATCGATAAATACACCATCATTCGTGGGCCGACTTCCAAGCAGTACTGGACCATCGCCCGACGAATTCCCGGATTTTCTCATTTGCTGGGATACTGCCACAACTGCGATGCCCATGTTAATCCTGATGATCATGGTTGTGCCGCGTGCGGCGAACCGTTTGGAGCGTATCTCGAACGCGATCTTCTCGGCCTGCCGGACATCAAGCCCATGCCTTGGGAAGCGACCATCGAGGAGGTGGACCATTCCTCAGTCGCGGTTCAACGACCGGCCAGTTCGACCGGCTCACGTGGCATCTCCAGCTTTGCCAGTGATTCGGAGATCGCCGGCAATCCCAATGGCGATGCGTTTTCCGGATCGAGGACAGTCGCTGGAACGTCTGAATATGAGGAATCCCTGCTCCATTCCCATTATGAAACAGCCGCCACTCCCGGCGCAGCCTCCGGCGTACTCGCAGCCTCCGGAACCTCCGGTACCCCCGGATCCTCCGATCCGATTTCAGCATCCACAAACCAGGCGATGCGATCCATAAGACGAAAACTTGACAAGCAACAACGTCTGATCACCACACTTTCCGTCGTGCTGGTTTTTGTCATCGTGCTCGCATTACTGTCGAATCTCAGTCGCTTTACCGCCGTGCCGAATGAAAAGACAGAGGATTCAAATTCGGCATCCGTCAAATTGGATGAAAAACCCGAGGTTCCGAAACCAGCCGAAACGACCGTCAAGGAAGAAGTCTTGAACGAGGTCGATGAACAGGTTGTCAGTCGCCTTGAAGAGGCAAAGGCATTGATCACCAGAGCCGACAATGATGAACGGGCTATTGTCGAGCGAATTGCCGATACCGAAAAGGCGCTGGGAATCCTGCGGTCGCTTCGTTCGTCTCTTTCGGAATCGCAGCAACCCGACGACCTCGTAACCCTGATCGAGCAGTTGGAAAAAAACCTGGAGCGCCTGAAGCTGCGAGAATTCTTTCCCTGATCACTAGCGTACGGGTGCCGGTGGAGTTAGCCGATAGATCACCGTCCCGTCCGGATAGCGATGTTCCAGCGTCGCATGGAGATCCGCGGCATTGAGGATCCGGTCTGAAGTGATGAGTGGATCGTTCCACCCGGATTGCTCCCATATTCTCAACATGGTCGGATCAACGAGGAGATGCGTGAATCCCATGTCGCGCAAGGCGGAAATCCAACTTTGTCGATCATCAGGGTGTTCGCGCATGATGCGAGATAGCGGGCCGCGATCCCACGTGGTCTGATAGACCACGGGCTTTCTGAGGTAAAGAGGGGCGGCGTGGCCGACCATCAATACCTTCGCGCCGGGATCGAGAAGATAATTGAGATAGATGGCTGCGAACTGAGTCGAACCCAGTTCTCTGCGTTGAGCAGCGTTGTATTCACGACCGCTGAGAAACCTCGACATGTCAATCATCGCGGCGGGATTCCCGTTTTTTTCACGCGAGAAAAGATAGAGCGGCTGACTACACCACAGCAGCAGAAGGAAACCAGCGCAGAGAGTGGACAGTCCTGCGAGCCGGTTTGAAGGAAAGGTCTCGCGTAGCCATGAGTAAGCAAGACTGACGCTCAGGGACATGGGAACGATCGCGGGAAGCATGAATCGAGATTTCACATGCGTGAAGAAAAGCCAGAACAAGAGTTGAACGACCAATACGATGAGCAGTCGAAGTGATCGCCCCCGCAATTTTTCGGATGACAAGCCGAGTGAGAAGGCCAGCACCGTCAGGAGAGGCAGGATCGACCACTGGGGAATCCACGGCTCGTTACGGTACGGATTCCGTCCGATGCCGTAGCGGGCGAACTGATGAAAGCCTTCGGTCAGACGCGCCGCGATACCTCCTTCCACCTGATGTCCGGTCGTCCAGGTCGCAACCTGCTCGGCGGTCCAATGACCCGTTCCCAGAATCCCGGTGGCAAAGGGAAACAGAGGATTGCCCGTGTCGAGGCCATTGGCGATCAGGTAAGGCGAAAGCAGCATCACCACGAATAATCCCATCACCACCAACTGCCCGGGCCAGCGGGTGATGGGGTGATTCCACAGGGCCAACAGGACCAGCGGCAGGGCGACAAACCCGATCGAAGTCAATTTCGCCCCGCAGGCAGCCCCGATGACGATCCCCAAAAGGGCCGCCTGATGACGTACCGGCAGATCGTAATCATCAACGATCAGCAACCCGGTGGCCAGCATGAGCACCACCGCCAATTCGTTATATCCCAGCGATCCCACGACAATCACCCAGGGCGTGCCGAGCAGGACGGCGCCGGCCAGAAATCCGCCGAGGGAATTGGCATACCTAAAGCCCAGTCTGCCCACCAGTATGGCTGAAATCACCCCGAAACAGGCGTGGAGCATTTGGGCGGCGTAGACAGAATCGATTCCATCTCCCCTGAGGACGGCGAGATGGTAGAAGGCCGCCTCCACGAACCCGGGCATATGACTGTAAACATTGTGATCTAAAGGAGTTATGCTGCCAAGTGCCAGCCATTCCTTCGGGAGTTGCAGGTGATAACTCAGCGCATCGTATCCCCCGAACTCAGTCGCCCAGAGCCAGCTTGGTGCGGAACAGGACGCGATGAGCAGGGTGGCTAACGCAGGAGCGACGGTCCAGATGATCAGGGGCCACACGATTTCCGGCCGGGTTTGGGAGGCAATCCAGCGACGATATTGTTCAGCGAGCAGGAGCAGGCCGACTAACAGCACGATCCATGCCCCGAGTGAGCCGCCAACCTGGAGCAGGCCACTGATTCCGAGGGCGACATCAAAAAAGAGCAGTATCCCCACCCCCACCCCGGCCTGAATGAAAAAGCCGTCTTTCGATTTTCCGGCCAACAGTATTCGCAGCGGCCATCCCATTCCTACTGCCGCGGCAATCCACAGCAAGGCCAGAGGCAGTGATGACACGAGCACCCACAATGCTGCGAATTCTGGTTGAACGGGTCGGTTTTGCGACCAGCCGGACATCCAGGCAATTAGCGCGATGACAAAGACCGGTCCAAGCCACATCCCGATGCGATCAGGTCTGCTGAAGCGGGAAGAAATGGAGTTGGCGGGGGGGACGGGGGGGGCGGTCATGAGTTCATTGTAGTGAAGCGATGCGGGAAGTTGGAATTGGCCTGCGGTTTGCAAGTTGTTCCTTATCAACGGCTCAAGGACAGGAGGTCCACGGTGAGCAATGCGAAAACGGCTTTTCTTCTCATCATCGTCAGTGCGATCCTTGCGCGGAGCGCAGGAAATGCTTGCGCCGCCACCGTACAGGATCTGGTACGGATCAAGGGGCACGAACAAAACGTGCTTATTGGCATGGGCATTGTCATTGGTCTCAATGGAACCGGTGACTCATCAAAGGATTCGCTCCTCACCGCCAGACCGTACGCACAACTCTTCAAGAACCTCGGCAATATGCCGGTCAGCGTGGATGAGTTGGCGGATGCGGATTCATATGCTCTGGTTCAGGTGACGATGCGGATCCCCGCCATGGGGGTGCGAGAGGGAGATCGTCTCGATGTCTCACTCAATACGCTTTTCAACGCGGAGGATCTGACCGGCGGGCGTCTTGTGGTTTCGTTATTGCGTTTGCCCGGACCGGATACCGGCGATTCGCTCATATTTGCCTTTGCCGAGGGGCCGTTGATCATTGAGAGCGACAATCTGCGCAGCGCGTTGGTCCGCGATGGCGGCCAGATGCTCAAGGACATCCGCGTCGATCCCGTCGGTCCGAACGGCGTTATCGAGTTGGTGCTGAATGCAGAATATGCGGGTTTTCCCGTCGCCACCACAATTGCTGACGCCATCAACGACGAGTTTCTCATCGACGGTTATTCCGACATTGCAATGGTTATGGACGCGAAGAATATCCGCGTGCTTATGCCGAACGCCGATCGCGCGTATCCCGCCCAATTCATCGCCACCCTGCTGATGATCCCGATCGAGTCATCATTGATACAGACGAGGGCGAGAATCGTGATCAACGAGCGACAGGGGATCATCGCCGTGACCGGCATGGTGGAAATTGGCCCGGTCGCGGTCACCCACCGCGGGCTTACCATCACCAGCGTCACCCCCAAACCGGAATCCACCCTTGAAAACCCCGTTCTGAAGACGTCTCGCTGGGCCGGTCTCGACACCACTGACAAGCAGACCCGCAGTTCGACCCGACTCGTCGATCTGCTCGACGCGCTGGATCGGTTGAATGTCCCCGTCCAGGATCAGATTGCGATTATCTACGAGCTGAAGCGCACGGGGGTGCTGCACGCGGAGATCATTCACGAATGACGGTCATTGCGACGAGTTTGAATTCGCTGGCGAGTGGAGGCGAGGCTTCAATGCGCGCCGCGCAGTCTTCGATACCCTCGTTTGAGTCGTTTGCGATGCAGTTTGAAGAAGCGACCCGAAACGGTGAAAAGGAGACCCTGCGGGAGGCTGCGGAGCAACTCGTCTCTTCAAGCTTCATCCTGCCCATACTCTCGATGATTCGAGAAAGCTCGATCAGTGAAGGCCCGTTCGCGCCGGGTATGGCCGAACGCCGCTTCGGTCCGCTTTTCGACCAGCACATCGCGGACAGCATTACGAAAGCTGCAAATTTCCCGCTGGTAGATGCGATCGTTGATCGCTATTTGCCGCGGACCGCATTGTCCATAACGGAGGGGACCACGAAGATGAAGGAGCCTGTCGATGCCTGATCATGACACCGGATCAGCGAAGCCGGAAAACAAAGATGTTCTCGATGAATTGGAGAGCAATCTGATCAAACAGCTTGAAAAACACCGCATTTTGGAACGGTGCGTCGAGCAGAAACATCAGGCGATCCGATTGGCGCACATCGAACAGGTCACTCATATTTGTGAGGAAGAAAACGAGATCGTGCAATCTCTGGGCGAGTTGGAAAAGGCCCGACTGGTCCTGACCGGGACTCTGACGGAGTTGAATTGCCCCGATTCAGAAAACCCGCTCACGATATCCCAGATTGCGGATATCGCGGGTGAGGAACGCGGCATGAGATTGCGGAAAATCAGGGCTGAACTCAACAAGCTGGTGATCGATATTCGCAAGAGCAGTTCGGTGGTGCGCCTCGCCATGGAAAAACTCAACCAACACATGATCGGGATCAAGCAAATCGTTCATTCCGCCCTGAGCCGGGCCGGGGTGTACGGCAGTCGGGGCCAGGTGGCGCTCGGTACACAGTTGGAATTCAACGTGGATATCAAGAGCTGAAGCATGAAGTGGAGCCTGATGACACAACCCGCGAGAAAACCGCGACGATTTGATCGGAGTGATCCATGAGCCTCACCGGAGCGCTACAGATCGGACGTTCCACTCTCACCGCTAGCCAGGCCGCCCTCCAAGTGGCGGGCAACAACATGGCCAACGCGGCAACGCAAGGATTCCATCGCCGAACCGTCCATCTGTCGCCGGTTCGAGGTGAAATTATCGGTCGCGGCCAGTACATCGGGCAGGGAGTGAATCTGTCGTCCATTCGACGCGAGATTGATATCGCCCTTCAGGCAAGACTACGGAATGCAGTCGGTGATGAACACAGCGCGTTGATCAATCAGCGGTTTCTCAGCGCCATCGAGACGCTCCAAAATGAATTGACTGACAATGACATCTCCACCATGCTCAGTACGTTTTTCAACAACTTCTCCGAGTTGGCGAACAACCCCGAGGACACCGCCATTCGATCCGTGGTCCTGCAACAGGGCAATTCACTGGCGGGTCGTATCACTGACATGAGTAACGATTATGCCAATATTCGCGATGAGATTGATCGGGCCCTGGGGGTCAGTGTGGAGAAAGTAAACGACATTCTCAATAAGATCACATTCGTGACTTCGCAAATTTCGGTCTCGGAAGCTGTCGGCGGGATAGAAAACGCCCTGCGTGATCAGCGGGATATCCTTCTTGATGAATTGTCGCAGTTCCTGGATGTCTCGGTCATTGAACAGCCCAATGGTTCCATCAATATCCTCGTGAATTCAATACCCATTCTGCTGTCCGGACAGTCGCGCGGGTTGGAGCTGAGAACGGAAACCATCAACGGCGAAAAAGTCGTATCGATCCGGGTGGCGAGTGACGGCACGACACTTGATGTGACGACAGGAAAAATCGGAGGCCTCCTGGGCCAGCGGGCCAGCTCCGTGACACCCGTCCTGGATGATCTCAACGTCTTTGCCGCACAACTCATCTTTCAGGTCAATCGTATCCACTCCTCGGGACAGGCCAAAACCGGGTTTTCATCGGTGACAGGAACGTATTTCAACTCCGATCCTACGGCGAACCTCAATTCCGCCCTCACTGAACTTCCATATACCATCGAGAACGGCAGCTTCTTCCTGCACGTCACCGAGGAAACGACGGGAATCCGAACGACATACCAGATCAACGTGGATGGAAATTCAATGTCGCTCAACGACCTGGTCAATGAGATCAACGTCGTGGCCGCCGTTCCGAATGTGACCGCCAGCATCGGATCCGCGGGCGAGTTCATCCTGACCGCAACCACCGGCCATCAAATCAGCTTCTCGGACGACACCAGCGGCGCTCTCGCCGCGTTGGGGATCAATACGTTTTTCACGGGTCAGAGCGCTACCGATATCGGCATTAACCAGCTTCTCCTGGCGAACCCGAACTTCCTTGCCGCGGGAGGCAATCACGTTTCGGGATCGAATGACACGGCGCTAGCGATTGCTGATCTTCCGAATGTCAAGGTCACAAATCTCAATGGATTGAGCTTGCGTGATTTCTGGCTCAATTCCGTCAACGCTCTCGCGGTGAAGACGGACGCGGCAAATCTTCAAGTCCAGTCCTCAGCCCTCATACGAGAGAGCCTCGAAGCGCAGGTGCTTGCCGTTTCCGGCGTCTCGCTGGATGAGGAAGCGATCAATATGCTCACCTACCAGCGGCAGTACCAGGCTGGGGCGAGGTTTATCCAAGTCATTGACGAGATGTTTCAGACATTGCTTTCCATTGCCTGACCTCGATGGGTGGACATATGAAATGAACGAGACATGAGCAGCATTCCCTCCAACCTGGCACGTATCCCCAACACATTGGTCTCGCAGATCATACTTGGCACGCTCAACCGGACCTCACGAGATCTTCTGTACACCCAGATTCAGCTCGCCACCGGCAAGCGAGTCAATCGGCCCTCCGACGATTCCGTAGCCACGAGCATGATCACCGTCCTGGATGATGTGATCGAACGCCGCGAGCAACGAATTCGAAACTTTTCTCACGGTGAGGCGCTGCTGAATAATCTGGATGCCGCGCTGGGGGATGCCACCAATTCGGTCATCGAAGCGAGGGGGATCGCCCTGAGTCAGATAGGCTTTGGTGCCGACGCCCAGACTCGATCCAATCAGGCCAAAGTCATCGATGCGATGCTCAACGAAATGGTCTCCATCGCCAACCGGAGCTATCAGGGTATTCATTTCTTTGGTGGCAACCGGACGAATACGCCTCCGATCACGGAATTACTGGGAGGCTTCCGATACCGCGGTGAGGGCGCGGGGATTCAGACCGATTTCGGACTTTCTCGGCCCGTGGCCATCACCATGTCCGCCGATCAGGCGTTTGGCGCTCTCAGTAGTCGAGTCAGCGGCGATCGCGATCTTAATCCCTCCATGGTGCTGGATACGCGGCTTGTAGACTTGAACGGGGCACGGGGATTCGGGATCAATCTCAGCACGATCAATGTGGATGTGGGGGGGACGGACGTGACGGTGGATCTGACCAAGGCACACACGGTGCAGGATGTCATCACGAAGCTTCAGGCAGGTATCCAGACTATCGATGCGGGCGCGACCGTGACGATAGCCGCGTCCGGCAATGCGTTTGAAATCTCCGGGACCACGTTAACCGTTACCATCAGCGACCTGACCGCCGCCGCCGCCGCGGCCGATCTTGGACTCACAGGAACCTATCCGGCGGGTGGGGGGACGGGTCAGGATGTCGACCCGACGCTGACATTCTTATCACCGGTGTCATCACTGTCCGGGGTCACGGTGCCGATGGGGACGATTCGCCTGACCAACGCCGGTCAGACGCGGGATGTGGATCTTTCGGCAGCCACCACCATCCAGGACATCATGAACGCAGTCGAGGGCGCCGGTCTTGGCATTCGGGTTGAGATTGCCGCTTCGGGTGACCGGCTGGCCTTTGTCAATGAGCAGTCCGGAGGGGAAATGAGTATCGGAGAATTCGGGGGAGGGAGCACCGCGACCCAACTCGGGATTCGCAGTCTGACGGGAACGACCCTGCTCAAGGATTTTAATGACGGACTGGGCGTGGAAATCATCTCCGGCAGCGTGGATCCGATATCGGGCCTGCCTGACCCGGCACGGGATATTGATTTTCTCATCACCCTCCAGAACGGCTCGACGTTCAATGTCGATTTATCCGGGGACTTGACAGTTCAGGACGTGCTGGACTCGATCAACGCCGCGGCGGGTGCAGCCGGGTTGGGAGGCACCGGACCGGGAGATACGTTCTACGCCAACCTGGTTCCCGTCGGCAACGGCCTCCAGCTTCTGGACAACTCCGCCGGTGCGGGATCTTTCAGTGTCACCGCGCTCAATGGATCGCATGCCGCGGAAAATTTGGGCATCCTGGGTACGGCCGGAGGCGCAATATTGACCGGTACGGATCGCGCAAAGGTATCGTCGGATAGTGTTTTTACGCACCTGATCGCACTTCGCGATGCGCTGGAGGCCAATGACAACAATGGCATCGAGATTGCAGCAGGCAAATTGGAAAATGATGTTCTTCGGATTACCGGTGCCCGCGCGGATGTGGGCGTACGCAGCCGGCGAGTCGAGGATTCATCCCTTCGTGAAGAAGACTTGAGAATACAGGACATTGGATTGAGAAGCAACGTACAAGATCTTGATTACACGGAAGCGGTCATACGCTTTTCCATCCTTCAACAGCAATTGCAAGCGGGATTGATGTCCGCCAGTCAGGTGACTTCACTCAGCCTGCTTGATTTTCTGAGGTAGCTCATAGTGAAGCGCAGACCTACCGGCCCGGCAAGCGCTTCTTTAGACAGAAGACCCAATCGCTCTTGGAGTTGAGAGCAAACTCGTCATAGACGGCAGGCCGATGGATTGGAGCGTTCTCATGAACGTGCAAACGACCCGGTTTGGAACCGTGGATATCGACAGGAATCGGATCATCACTTTCGAGGCGGGCTTGCTCGGATTTTCAAGTCAACGAAAATTCGTACTGCTTCAGCCTGATGATGACGGCGTGTTCTATTGGCTTCAAGCAATTGAAGCCCAGGAACTGGCGTTCGTGGTGACGGATCCGAGTCTGTGGGTTCCCGAGTATGAAGCGACCATACGTCGCGATCAGATGAAAGAGGTCGAACTGGCCTCCCTGGAAGATGCCCAGATTCTGGTCATTGTCAACAAGTATGACCAGACGCTGACCGGCAATCTGCAGGGTCCCATCGTGATCAACCTCAAGAACTACCAGGGTATTCAGCTTGTCCTGGCGGACAAGAGGTGGACGACGCGGCATGAAATTGTGCAACTCAAGGAAACCGCGCAGTCTCAGGCTGCCACTGCATGATTTCGTGTTGTCAGATACGTTCGTGTCGCCGGTTACGGGTCTAAGTACCCCGAATCAGCGGCGAAAGGCAGACGGTCAGGGCATGGAAGCCCTGGCACGAATGGCCATCGACACACGAGTCGTGTGCGGTTGCCTTGTCGAGGAAGGAGCCGTCGGATGTTGGTGCTCTCACGTCAGCGAGATGAAACAATAATGATCGGCGACGATATCGAACTGACCATTGTTGACATCCGGGGGGACAAGGTTCGTATTGGTATTAAGGCGCCGACACGGATTGCCGTTCATCGAAAAGAAGTGTACGAAGCCATCAGGCAGGAAAATGAAAAGGCCGCCCGTCTTTCGAAATGCGAGATCACGGCGGTGACGACTTCGCTCAGTGCCCCCGGCAAGAAAACGTCTGAAATTCCCGCGGCAGCCAGGCTTAACGCTCAACAAATCACTTCGGATCGAAAGGAAAGTGCCTGACGGTACAGGAAAATTAATCTCGCCGGCATCGTCAGCCGGTTCAGGATGCACCGACGAAGGAACGTCGGAAAACAACACATTATCCAGCCTCAATCAAGGAGGATTGTCATGGCTCGGATCAACACCAACGTATCCTCTCTCCTCGCGCAACACAATCTCAGGAGAACGGAGGACGACCTCAGAACCCGTCTTCAACGTCTCTCAACCGGTCTCCGGATCAATCGCGGTGCCGATGATCCAGCGGGGCTCATCGTTTCCGAAAGATTGCGGAGCGAGATACGGGGACTCGGCCAGGCGATTGACAATTCCGAACGCGCCAGTTCGGTGATCGCCACCATTGAAGGGTATCTCGCCGAGGTCAATGACCTGCTCAATTCGATCAAGGGGCTGGTCATTTCATCCGCGAATACCGGTGGAATCAGTCGCCAGGAAATCGAGGCGAATCAGCTTCAGGTGGACAGTGCCATCGATTCGATCACCAGGATTTCCAACACCGCGAGTTTCGCCGGACTGCAACTGCTCGACGGATCGTTGTCATATCTCACGTCAGGTGTCAATGCGAGCCAAATCTCCACTGTCGATGTCTTTGGCACGAAGTTCGGAAACAACAGCACGGTTCAGGTTTCCGTGGAAGTCATCGCCTCGGCCCAGACTGCCACCCTCTTCCTCTCCGGCGTAACCACCGGGGGCACTCCCGCCCAGGGTATCCTTCTCAGCAGTGTGACCGTCGAGATTGCGGGGGCCAAAGGTGTACAGACACTCGCTTTCGTTTCAGGCACTACCTTCACAAACGTCATGAATGCCATCAACACGCTCAAGGATTCCACCGGGATCAGCGCATATCTTGTGAATACCGCTGCGTCCGCAGACGGTCTTATTCTGAACTCCACGAGTTTTGGTTCCGATCCCTTTGTCTCAGTCCGGAAAATCGGCACCGGCGGGGCCTTTTTCCAGACTCATGCCGCCAAAGGCTCGACCCCGACGACGGAGCGTGACAACGGTCAGGATGTCAAGGCCATTATTAATGGAACGCTGGCATCGGGAACGGGTTTGATGACAAAACTCAACACTCCCTCGTTGAGCCTGGAAATGGTATTGGATTCGAGTTTCGCCACCACGATCACGGGAACGTCCTCAATATTCAACATTACCGGCGGGGGTGCGAATTTCCAACTCGGACCCACCGTGAACTCAACGCAACAGGTCAGTTTCGGTGTGCGGTCCATTGCCGCCAGTCGCATCGGGTCCACGCTGGTAAACGGTACGCTGTTCCAGCTTAATTCCCTGAAGACAGGAGGGGCCAACTCGCTGGTGGGCGGTAAGGCCGACAGTGCTTCGCTGATTCTCGAGAGCGCGATCACGGATATTTCAGTGTTGCGTGGTCGTCTCGGTGCCTTCGAGCGAAATACCGTCCAGACCAACATCCGATCCCTTCAGGTTGGGCTTGAAAACATCACCGCCGCCGAATCGAAGATCCGTGATGCCGATTTTGCCCTGGAAACAGCTCTGCTTACCCGGGCTCAGATCCTCTCTCAGGCAGGAACTTCAGTGCTGGCGATTGCAAATGTCTCATCACAGAATATCCTCGCCCTGTTGGGATAATCCCCGGGCTTGATCGTTGCATTCCGATAACATCTGCCTATTTTCTACAGCCCGCTGACATCCAGCGGGTCTTTTTCGTATTGACGCTTTTATCATCCGGTGAGGCGCACAAGGGTAGGTATTTCAAAAGTCAAGAAATGATCTCACTTTTTCAACACAACTGAAGTGGCCGGTATCCCCAACCGATACTCAAGTTGCAGCTTTGGCTACCTCGAACCCCAAGGGAGCCAAGATCGCACATTCATCCCGGAGTGGGAGAAAGAATGAGCGAGCTGGTTTAAGGGGTGAACTCCTTTGACGGAGCAGATTTGAGGCCGCGTATGCGGCACCATGGAAAAGGAAGACCTCACGCTAGTGTCGTAACGGATTGCAATGCCACGATCGTGGTGAAAGGTGTTCACGGAGGCCACAATGACTCGTATCAACACAAATGTCTCGTCGCTACTGGCACAAAGAGTGCTGGCAGCCCAGAACAGGGGCTTGGTGACCAGTCTTGAACGGCTGAGCACCGGTCTGCGAATCAACCGAGGCTCCGATGATCCGGCCGGCCTGATCGCCAGCGAATCGCTGCGATCGGAAATAGCTTCGATCTCCGCAGCCATCGGAAACGCCCAACGTGCGGAACAGGTAATCAACGTTGCGGAAGGCGGCCTGCAGGAAATCAACAACCTGCTGGTCGAGCTTCAGTCGTTGATCGCCAGTAGCGCCAATGAAGCGGGTGTATCTAAAGCTGAGAAAGAAGCGAATCAGGTCCAGGTGGACTCGATTCTCCAGACCATTGACAGAGTCGCAAACGCGACCAGCTTCAATGGCACCAAGCTTCTCAACGGCAGCTTCGACTACACCACGACGGCACTGCCCGCGACCCTCAAGTCCGTACAGATCGACGGCGCCCGCCTGAGCGATGCCGCCGGTGCGACCATCGCCGTCAATATCGATGTACTGACCTCGGCTCAGAACGCCGCGGTTTACCTGTCCACTACCGGTACGCTGGAGAATGGCGGCAACGGTTCGATCACCTTCGAGATCACGGGGGTGGATGGCGTACAGCAGTTTACCTTCGCTTCCGGTACCACACAGGCCAATATTGTCAGTGCCATCAACACCTTCAAGGATGCTCTTGGCGTCTCTGCAAGTATTGGTACGGTGGATACGGATCGAGTGGTCATCAATTCCCTGGGCTATGGCACCGCTAAGTTCGTCCGGGCGAAAATCCTGGAAGGGACCTCCGACGCAATCATACGAAACGAGGCCTCGACGGGGATCACGGGGGAATCCGGGTTTACCGACTTTAAAGACACGGGTCGGGACGCCATAGTCCTGATCAACGGCAACCAGGCCACTACGGACGGCCTTTCTGCCAGAGTCGCGACCGACGGATTTGACGTGACCATCAACCTCGATGGTACCGGCGCCGTCAATACCACGAACGGCAATGCCAAGTTCACCATCACCGGCGGGGGTGCGGACTTCAGCCTGTCTCCCAAGGTCAATCTCGCCGGCAAGGTCTCGATCGGCATCTCGACCGTGACCACGGGCAACCTCGGGAACGTCGACGATGGTTTCCTGAGCAAGCTCAAGGCGGGTGGAGCGGCCAATGTCATCAATGGCGACCTGACCAAGGGCCAGAAGATCGTGGATGCTGCGATCAACCAGCTTTCCAAGCTTCGTGGTCGTCTCGGTGCGTTCCAGAAGAACGTCATCGGTGCCACGATCCGGAGCCTCGGAGTCACCCTTGAGAACACCGCCTCTGCGCAATCCTTCATCCGCGACACGGACTTCGCAGCCGAGACCGCGATTCTCACCCGTCAGCAGATTCTCGCCCAGGCCGCGACTCAAGCGCTGGCAATTGCAAATGCCCAGCCTCAAGCGGTCCTCTCCCTCCTGGGGTAAGATCCTCCAAGTACGTGAACACGACGCAATCCAGCGGCGGCCGAAAGACCGCCGCTTTTTTTATTTGATCTGATTTCACCGCTGAATGCTTTTTGAAACGGCCGATAGAGATTATCGGATCTGTCCCTGAGTCATTGATTGCCCGTTTGCAGGTGACCGTCTTATGAAAGCAGTGGTTACCCATTCTGATCTGGATGTCCCGGTGGAGCATGGTCGTAGCGCCATTCACCTTGCCGCAGGTATCGAGTATGTCATGCACGACGTGGAGGTCGAATCCGGTCTTCGCGCCGATGTATTTGCCAGCGTGCGAAAGCTCCCACGGCGACCCAGACAGTTTGATTCTGCCCAACCCATGAACGGCAAGCTGATCGCGCCTTTTATCGGAGGACTCGGGGATGCGATCTCGATGTTGCCGATCCTGGCGGCCATCAGAGCTAATTTTCCCGGAATCGAGATAGTGATCGCAACCACTCCTGGCCCCGCGGAGATTTTCGCTCTTTCACCGCTCATTCGAGAGGTGAAGCCATATCCATTGAATAGAAAAGCGTGGAGTACATATGACTGGTATGTCTCGATGGAGGCGGTTCATGAGACCGCTCAGAAGCCCGGACGTGCCCTCCCTGAAGTCTTCGCCGGTTCCATAGGCTTGGAGTTGCCCGAGACCCAAATGAAGCCGGAGTGGCTGAAAACTGCCGATGAGAAGCATTCTGATCCTGTGAATGGCTCGAAAGCCCGAATCGGAATAGCCGTGGGGGAGGGTGATTCACTGCGCACTTATCCTCGGACGTACCTGATCCAGCTTATTGAACGACTCTCCGAGCAGCGTATCACCAGTGTCTTGCTGGGGATCGCTGATCCGTCGCTGACGGTCAATCTTCCGAGTGCATCCGTGATCGATTTGCGTTCAAAAACGCCAACGTTTGCCTCACTGGTCACAACATTGAAATCTCTGGATGTCATTATCGCGCATGATTCCTTCATCATGCATCTGGCTGGTCTGCTGGGCCGGCCCACGATTGGTCTCTTCGCCCCGACGAGCCGGGAGCACGCATCTCCCTATCCGAGTATCCGGCCTCTGATGAGCGATATCTCGTGTGCTCCGTGCCACGCCTCATCCGGAACCTGCCCGAAGGGATTTCCCCGTTGCATTGCCTGGGATCGGGAAATTCTCATGCCGCCCGCCATCATGGAAGCCGTCCTGAAGGCAATGAGCATGAAATCAGTTCGGGTCGAGACGAAGCCGGAGTCTCAAGCGGTGGCTTCGACCGGGGATGTCACCTTTTCCGCCAGTTGAACGAAATGTCGAGCGGTGTGCTTCCACGTCATGTGGGAGCGTACATCTGAAGCGGCCCGCTGACCGATCAAGCCAGCCTCTTCCCGGTGCTCAAAGCACCACTCCATCTGGGCCACGAGTTCCTCCACGCACGGCGACCACCATTGCCCGAGATCCTCCTTCATCGGGCGGTCATGACTCGCCGGCTCGCGCCCGAGATCGGTCAAGGCTCGGCAGTTGTCATCCGGTTGAAGCACATCCGCCTGCCCCCCGCAGTAAGAGGCGATGACCGGCTTGCCGCAGGCCATCATCTCCACCATCGGCATGTTTGTGGCCGGCGCACCCCGGGT
>JADFSH010000019.1 GCA_022560875.1 Planctomycetota bacterium
TCGTTGATGCGTTCGTGGGCGTAATGCTTTTTCACCTTCTCAAGCATCGGGCCCACCGCGTCTCGGCCCCCGATGGCCGTGAGGTCGTACTTCTTCTTGATCATCACATAATGCGGCAGGTCCGCCACGATCTCGCTCAGGGGCCGGTCTTCCGCCGCGAGCAGGCTCAGCACCAGGGCCATCGAGGAGAGACTGTCCCTCACCCAGCAGACCCGGGGCAGGATTACGCCCCCGTTGCCCTCGCCGCCGATGAGCCCGCGGTCGCCCGCCTGCTTCAGAGCCTCGACCACGTTCGCCTCCCCCACCGCAGTGCGCACAACCTCGACCCCATCGTACCTCGCAGCCAGATCATCAATCATGCGGCTCGTGGAAAGATTCGTAGCCAACACAACCCCGCCCCCGGAAGTAGCTGCAACCATGTCGAGTATGCGCTTTGCCGCGAGCACCAGCGTGTATTCCTCGCCGATGTAGCTGCCGTTCTCATCGACGATCGCCAGCCGGTCAGCATCGGGATCCTGTGCAAAACCAACCGCAGCGTCTTCGGCCTTCATCCGCTCAGCAAGTTCCGTCAGGTTCGCTTTCGTCGGTTCGGGAGTATGGGCGAACTCGCCGGTTGGTTCCCCATTGAGATGAATCACCCGGCAATCGAGATGATCGAGAATCATCCGCCCGGACACGCACCCCGCGCCATTGACCGAATCGAGCATCACCTTGAACTTCCGGGCGCGAATCGGTGCGGACTCGATCACATCCAGCACCCGTGCCACATGAATCTCGTTGGCCATGTCCTCGCGGGCAATGTTCACGGCGGGGCCGGGATCAACCCGGCCGGACTGATTTTCCTGATAGGTCCGGATGATCTGAGCCGCCACGTCCGGGGGCGGGGCGACGCCATCGGCGTTGAGGCATTTCAGGCCGTTCCATGGGTTGGGATTGTGGGAGGCGGTGACGACCATGCCGCCCGCAGCGTCGCGCTGGCCGATCATAACGCCCACGGTGGGGGTCGCCACAACCCCCAGATCAACGACGTCGCATCCCGCCCTGGCAAGTCCTTTCGCCACCGCCTCACTCAGCTCCGCCCCAGAGGGCCGGCTGTCGCGACCAAGGCAAAGCAGGGGCCAGTCCCTTCCTGACGCAGCCTTGATGTAGGCCCCAAATGCCGCGGCGAAATTCTCAGCCACTTCGGGGGTCATGGTCTTGCCCACGATGCCGCGCACCCCTGAGACGGTGAGCATCAACGGAGCGTCGGGGTGGGCCGGATCGGACATGGGCACAGGATAGGCGAAGGAGCAGCCATGAGCCATGAGCAAAGGGTATAGTGCGAATGTGTTTGAAATCAGCGTACAACGAGTCTTTCACGCATCACATGCGTTGCTCATTGGCGGAGATCGGGAGGAATCCCACACTCATGACTGGCGGGTGACGCTGGTGGTGGCCGGGGCGGCACTGGATTCCGACGGGCTGCTGTGTGATTTTCATGATCTCGAGGCTGCGCTCGATGATGTGATCAAGCCGTTTCAGGATGCGGATCTGAATCAGACGCGGCCATTTGACCGGTTCAATCCCACCGCCGAAGCAGTGGCGAAATACATCGCCGAGTCGGTTTCAGGCCGACTCGGCGATACGGTTCATGTCGATCGGGTCAGCGTGATCGAAGCGCCCGGTTGTCAGGCGACGTACTTCATGCCGCCAACTCATCGATAGGCCGACGATCGGGGCATGGCCGAGGCAACGAGCCGAATCTGACTCGGATTATCGCCTTCCAATTCCAGGCTGGCGTTCATATCGGGAATCACCGTCAAGTCGATTGTGACGCGGTGCAGCCTCCGCCCGAGTTCGTATTCGAGTGTGAAGGGAGACACGGGCTGCCCACCGGCATCGGTCTGCGCAATCACACCTTCCAGCAGGAGATAGGCGTTCGTTTCAATGCCATTGTTGTCGAAGAGGATGATATACAGCGCCTCGCCGATGGGACGATTGGCAATCGGCGTTTCGACCCATTCGATGCTCATACCCGTCCCGTCGGGTCTGACGAACTCGATGAAATCGCTCTCCACGACTGAGATGGTGGGAATGAGGGGAAATGGCCCGAACTCGTCTCCCGTTCGAATCATGGCGAGCATGCGATGCATCGTCAGTCGCGCGACAGTGTGAGTCGCAGAAATATGCACGGTTTTCTGGTAGGCCTTGAACGATGCGTCCAGCGCGACCATCGTCGCCGTGAGCAGGGTCGCACTGATGCTCAGGGCGATGAGCAGTTCAACAAGGTTGAATCCGCGTCTCACGTTCTCCGGACGGTAATGACGGTCGGAATTGATGTGATGGGAACGATTCATAAAGCACCTCATTCAACGTAGGTGTAGGGGTCGGCGACGATCCTGATCGGCCAGGGAATGCCATCCGGAACATTCGCGAATTCGTCATACCTGAGAATGATCTTTCCGAAGCCGTTGAAACCCGGATCACCGGGTCCGGAGCCTTCGCCATCGCCGTCAGCCGATCCGAAGTAGCCGATGGTGGTATTGAAGGCGTCAGGTTGGCCGCCATAAAATAACGGGCCGGCCCCGGCCGTCGGGCGGAAGGTCGTCATGAGCGTACCGTTGAGTTCCGCGCTGCCGCGAATGTCAATGACGCCGGTGACGATGATTCCCTGCAGCTTGACGCTGATATCGGGATCGTTTTGAAAGTTGCCCACGTCCACCGACCAGCCGGGCAGGAGAATCGAACTCTTGGCCAGTTCCTCCAGGTCCGCAGCCGGGATAGAGTTGAGCAGGCCCTTTAAAATGGGATCTACCAGGTCAGGGTCATCGGGGTCGATAAAGAACCGGGTGTTGCCGGTGAGCTGGACCTTGTTGCGCCAATGCGTGAACTGGCTGGGGGAGTCTCCCGAAATCGTGCCGAGAAACGTGCAACTGTGAAAGCGAAGATTGTTGGACAAGGATCGGGTTTCGAAGACGGGAACACCGCCGGTTGAGGATTCCATTCCGGGAAATCTATCCTGAAAGATGAAAATTCCACTTCCGGGTGGATTTTCTATTGCGTCCAGAGACCCGGTATAATTCCAATTCTCATCCCCGATGTCCTGAGTGGTCTCGATGTAGGTCACACCCACGAACGTGCAGTCCTCAAACAACGCGTTGGTGCCAATAGGGATGCGCACATTGGTGAAGGTCATAAACTGGTAAGTCGCGCGCTGGTAATAATCGTACGCGCCGGAAGATCCGAAAGGAACGGCCTCGAAACCGGCGGGCGGAATGTACATCCCTCCGCCTCCAATCCCCGCCTGCACCTGGCCGGAGGTTTCATCGCCAAAGGCAGTGCCGGTTTGTGACTTAGTGTCATACCACGTCTGGCTATCGTTGACCATCGCAGTGGCGATTTCACGAAGTTGATCATCCGGGGCCTGGAAGAGCACCGGCGCGAAGTCGATGCCGGAGCGAATCGGGCCTTGTACGACCGTCTGGTAGCTGGCTCCGTGTCCCGCCTCCCAATCCGCCCGGGCCACGGCAAAGGACAATCTACCCCGAATCTTCGCATACAGGTCAAAGGCATTGAGCTGACCGTCCATGTACCCGAGTTGCTCGTCGCTCAGCGTAAGCAGGCCATCTCCATCACGATCGGGGTTCGCCGAATCGATCAGTTCGCTGAGCTGATCATCGATTGTGAATTCACTACCACCTGTGCCCCAGGAAACCGAACGGTCGCCGTTGGTGTCGAAAAACGCGAGAAAGAGATCGAAATCATCAACGTACTCATCCTCGTCATAATCGACGAGTATGCCGGGATAGGCGTTCACCCCGTTGGATTCGACGGGATGCTCGGGACGAAGCCGTCCGTCCCCATCCGCGTCGAACACGGCGACTTCCTGGTAAAAGATATCGAGCCAGCCGTCGAGAACGGGATCGAGATAGTAAAAGTCACTTCGCATGACAAGCGGATCGCCGTTCGCGGTATCAAGCTCACCCGCTACCGTGCCGTAGCGCGTCCCGAGAGGGCCTTCAACCAGCACGTTTTTGCCGATCATAATGCGATTGGGACTGATGAGAGAAAAGGGGATTTTCTTCTCGATGATAAAATCCATCTGGATTGTACGATGGATGTTGTCCGAAACACCTTCGCTGGTAACCCGGATCGCGGGTTGATTAGCAAGAAGTTCATACGTCAGGCGAAAATACGGGCCATCTGGATTGGGATTGCCGCTGGCATTCTGAGTCAGGGCGATAGGTCTGACCCTGAGGATTCCGAATGTGGTATCGATTGCCGGCAGGCCCATGTCACCCGGTTCCGGCGTTATCCAATGGTTGTCAGCGAGATGCGCATCGCGCACAGCCTCAATAACACCGGAGGGCGTTGCTGCGGTAACATATCCGGTGGGCGGCAAGACAGTCACCACCCCGTCGGCGGCGATATAGGTTCCCATCCAGAGATCTTCGCCATACATCGTGTCAACGTTGCCCTTCTCGATGACGAAACGGCTCCCTTCCAACTCCAGACGCTTGGAGGCGAAAACCATGCCTGTTTCCGCTGCGCTCATCGACTTCGATACCTGCATATGGGTATAGGCGGTGCGCAGATTGCCCTGTGCCACGACAGCCATCGCCGCCGCGAGCGATCCGAAGATGACCATGAACATCATGGCCAGCACCGATGCGACACCGCGTCGGGACATCGGTCCGCCCCGCGGCCTCTTGGACAGGATCATCACACGAAATTCAGGATTCATCGTTCGTAGCATCGAACACACTCCATGCCTCGCGACCTTGCCTCGAAACACATTGAAATTCATCAGTTGGGAGCAATCCAGGACACGGTGGTCACTTCCCGGGGGTTTGCGTCACTCGGCCCCTGATAGGTGACGACGACCGTCATCCGCATGAGATAGAAAGTCGGGTCCACCGGCGGGCTCGATATGTTGTAGGGATCAACCTGATCGACATAGATCGTCTGCTCCCAACCATCCATATTCTGAATAATCTCCCGACGGGAATTGCGGGGGCCGTTCACCACGCCCGCGACGGGTATGGCTGAAAACAGCAGCCCGTTTCCACCCACCCCGTCAAAATCATCGAGATCGTCGTAATCGAAGATGGTCGGCTCGGTATCAGGCTCAGGCCCCCAGAAGGCGTCTCCAGTGACCGGATCGTGTCGGGGCAGATTCAGGGTCATCTCACGGATCTCATTGCCCAGCCAGGTGGCCGTGCTGAGGTGAGTGGACCAGGCGTTCTTCTGGTGAAAAGCCTGCTGAGCCGAAACGATGGAAAGGACACCGACCCCGACGATTATAGTGGCCAAGGCCGACTCAATCAGGGTGAAGCCATGACGCCGAACCCGCGCGATCGCACGTCTCCGGCTCCGAATGCCGATTCGCTGAACTGAAATACCGTCCATTGTGAATTCCTCACTCGCCTCCGAGTGGTTGTGTCAATGCCCTATGATGGCACTCATCTTGAAGATCGGGAGAATGATGGCCATGGCGATGAAGCCGACCACACCACCCATGAGCATGATCATGATCGGTTCGATCAGACCGGTGACGGACCTGATCGCATCGCGCAACGCTGTGGTGTAGTACTCGGAAATCTCCGCGAGCACTTCGCCCAGACGACCTGATTCCTCACCTGCCCCAACCATCTGTATGACTGACTTGGGAAGAAGGGTTGATTTATTCAATTGCGATTGAACCTTTTTTCCTTGCTTGACCGCGGAGTACACATTCCGCCACATCTTCTTGAACAGGAGATTGCCGGTGATGTCACCGGTAATGGCGAGCGTGTCGAGCATGGGGACACCGGCATTCAGCAGCTCGCCCATGGTGTGGAGCGAGCGACTGACATACAGGGCGCGGAACATGCGACTGAACAGAGGCAGCTTCAATTTCAGTCCATCCCACCAGAAAAGACCGAATTCAGTCTTGACAAACAGCATGAAGCCCACGATCAGGGCGATCAGTCCGAGGACCAGCGTCCACCAATAGCTCATCATCCACGAGGAGGCACCCATGAGAAAGACCGTCGGCCAGGGAAGGACATCTTCCTTGCCGGCAAAGACACCCTTGAACCGGGGCAGCACGAAGGTGAGCAGAAAGACGGTGACCCCAATTGCCATCGCGCAGATAATGCCCGGATAAATGCTCGCTCCGATGACCATCTTGCGGGTCTCGATCTGCTGAGCAAGGTAAGTCGCAATCCGATTGAGCATCTGCGCGAAAGAGCCTGACATTTCTGAAGCCCGGACCATGTTCACGTACAGCGGCCCGAAGAGCTTGGGATACTTGGCGATCGCCTCCGAAAACTGCTTGCCCGATTCGATATCAGTCTTGACCGTGAACAGGATCTTGCGGAACTTGACATTCGAAGTCTGGTCGGCGATGCCATCCAGCGCGGCCCGGAGGCTGATGCCCGCGCGGACCATGACCGCAAGCTGGGTGGTGAAAGCCAGAACATCACTCTGACCCGGTCCCGAACTGTAGTTCAGGATTTCGGAAATTTTCTTCCCGATCTGGGCGCCGGTCTTCTGAACCGGTATCAGCTGAAGTACGTGCTGCCCCTGGTTGCGCAGAATGGCCGCAGCGGCGGTGGCATTCTCCGCCGTCATCACTCCGGCCTTGACTTGGCCGGATGGGTGTCGTGATTGGTAGCGATATTGTGGCATGTATATTCCTCAATGCCCGGTCAGGCGGCCAACTGTCGCTCCAATTTGTCCGGGTACGCCGCTTGTGCGATCGCATCTTCCCGACTGATGAGTCCGTTGAAATAAATCTCCGCGATCGATCCATCCAGGCTTACCATCCCCAGTTGTCGATTCGTGTCGATGACATTGGGAATCTCAAACGTCCTGCCTTCTCGGATGATGTTCCGGACGCCGGGCGTACAAAGCAGCACTTCCACCGCGGGTACCATGCCTGGACGGTCTATCCGACTGAACAAGGTTTGTGACACAACCGCCTGCAGGGTGTTGGCCAGCATGGATCGAATCTGGTTCTGCTGGCCCGACGGATACATGTCAACAATACGCTCAACCGATTGCGAAGCATTGACGGTATGCAGCGTTGAAAGCACAAGGTGACCGGTTTCCGCGGCGGATAAAGCCAGTGCCGTGGTCTCCAGGTCTCGCATCTCGCCGACGAGTATGATGTCGGGATCCTGTCGCAGAACGTGCTTGAGGCCGGAAGTAAAACTCGACATGTCCTGTCCAAGCTCGCGCTGCTCGATGAGGCACTTGTTCGAGGTAAGTACGTACTCGATCGGATCCTCAAGCGTGATGATGTGCTTTCGATATCGCTCGTTCATGGACTGGATCATCGACGCCAGGGTCGTGGTCTTACCCGATCCGGTATCGCCGGTGACCAGCACAAGTCCGCGGGGGAGATAGGTCAGTCTCGAGATGACTTCGGGAAGATTCAGTTGTTCCAGCTGCGGAACCTCGGTCTTGATGGCACGCAGGGCCAGCGCCACCTCATTACGCTGCCGGTGGGCATTGACGCGATAACGACAGAAATCGAGAACCTCGTATGAAAAATCGACGTCCCGGTGTTCCTCATATGTCTTCATCTGTTCTGCACTGATCATTTCCTTCAATGCGTCTTCGATACTCTTTGCCGTCAAGACAGGATAATCCATGGGCGTTATCACGGTGTTCACACGCATCATGGGCGGATGATCGCTGACGAGATGGACGTCCGATGCTTCATGCTTGAAAGCACAGGTTAGTATTTCAGATAGATTCATCAAAACTCCCATTCTGGCGAGATCGCTTCTGGTGCAACTTTGCGCGGATTTCCCAATGCCTTATTCGACACAGTCAATCCACTGAATAACTATCGCATTCAAACTGGGTTCGTACTTGCCGGGATATGACCACTCAAGCTGGCCTGTAACATATGTGCCAGTTAGGCAAGCTTCGCCTCTCCCGCATTCGACCTGATCTTCGATCAACTTTTCTGGTTGTCACGTCTGTCTTATTTGGGAAGACGGATCTGCGGACGCATGGCCATCAAACCGGTCGAGCCCGGCTTCCCGAAACACAATTTATCAACAGACCCGGACTCTGATCGGTTATCGACCTTCGGTGAGATCCAATCGACCGACCTTGGCAAAGGTAACCTTGGGGCGGCGGACTCCGATATCCAGCAGGATCTCCGCCAATTCACCCGGCGTCTCGTACAACAAGGTTCCCGTCAACTCATAACTCAACGACTGCGGACGTTCTCTTCGTGTCCAACCGAGCAGTTGGTATCTCAGCACAGCCGGAAGCTCGATGGTTTGCAAAGCGTGAGAATGCAATGTGGTACTCGCCGCACGGCGGCCCACGTAGACTTCCTGTCCGTTTATTCTCAACCGGTAGTGAAACTCACGAAGTCCGATCGGTTCGGGGTTGGGATTCTGTAATTCCAGTTCAAACGTGAATACCGAGGCTTCGTCTGATTCTTCTGTCATCGTCACTGATGTCAGTTGAATGGAAGGTGACCGATAACCTGAGCAGCCGCATATCATCAGTGCCGATAACATGGCAAGGGTGGAGCCTGCCTTTGGAATGGAACGGTAAATCATGCGGGCAATCTACCACCGGGAGCACGGTCAGTCGAGGATGAGCCAGTTCTCACCATGCAGAATTTGGGCGATGCGCACCACCTCGGGGTTGTCCGTTGTTTGCGTGTAGAAATGCCACATCACCAGAACGCCGACGAGAATCACCACCGCCATCCAGGATGCGATCTCCCCGCGTATATCCCGTCTCGTGGAATAAAGCAACGTAGCGCAAACAACGACGGTAAGACCCTTGAAGACGGCCAATGCCCAAGCTGATCCCGTAGTGCGGATAAGGTAGGCCGCAAGAGGATTTCCCTCCGCCATGCCGATTGATTGTAGATGAAACAGCGTGATCAGAAGATCAACCGTACTGAGTATGATAATGGCGCCAATCAGCACCAGGACGCGACGACTGCGACCCGCCTGGCCCATATCCATCTGCACAGCAGCAAATCCCTCTCCCAATCGGTCAAACACAATATGAACCGCCTTTCCCGGGGTTGCTTTCCCCACCAGGGAATCGACGCAATACGATGCTCAATTGATGATCCCCGGATCCAAATTCTGGACATCAGGCGGGTTGGCCCGAACAATTGACATGACAGACTCTTGAACACGAAGGAATATCCGCGACATGTCACCACGAGGCACTATCTGCCCTGTAATCCTGCTGACAGTATTGCTCTGGCCGGTCTCTCCCTGCGCTGCCCAGATTGAAAATCCTGTCTATGTGGATGATTCCCCTCAGGCGTGGTTGCTGTTTCAACAGGCCCGGGATCAGACAAAGGACAATATGGGTGAAGCGGTCAGGCTATATCAGGAATTGCTCGTCAAACACGGCTTGAAGCTAATTCCAGTCAGTCGAAACACCCAGGATCATTTCGCTTCCGTTCGTTCTCGTGTCCTGGCGGAGCTTCTGACCAACAAGGATCTCCTTGAACGCTATCGCCTGATTGAATCCGCCGAAGCTCAACGGCTGTTTCAAGAGGGGCAGTTATCCCTCCTGGCTCAAACCCGAACATGGACCGAACCGGGACTCGATGCCCTCCTGCTGCTGGGACAGTCTTACCTGGAAGCGTCACAATTTTATTCAGCTCTCCACCGGTTGACCGAAGCCTTGAGGCATCCCGACCTCAATTCAGAGAGCGAGATCGGCTGTTGGCACATGATCGGAATCGCATCACATTTTCTGGGGGATGCAGATACCGTAGCCAAGGCCCGTCAACGACTCTCCGCCATTGAAGGGGGATCGCAGCCCCGTCTCGCTCACCTGAGACAGATGATCGCCTCCGGCAAGGGGCCGGTATCGATCCGGGGCATCTCCACCCTCGACCGTACGGTGGCCGAAAGCCTGCAAAGCCTGATTGCAGAAGACATCTGGTCGATTGATCTTGCAGATTCGCTGCTGAACCGCAGATACCGCAAGGATCCGAATGACCCATCACTCGGGCGTGACGCCAGAGAGCAACGCAAACGTCGCGGGATCATGAACACCGCCTCCCCAACGATTGCCGGGGAGAGGGTTTATATCAACGAGGGTCACACCATCCGCGCCTTTGATCGCTTCACCGGACAACCGGCATGGGACCAACCCTACTCAGACGTGGAAACAACCGACCGGGAAGATACGAATAAAGATCAAACGTATGATATGAACATTGTGACCATCAAGAACGACCGTCTGGTCACGCTCACCGGTCATCTCATGGTTCGCGGTCGATCCGGTAAAGGCAAAGTGGTGTGCCTGGACGCGACTTCCGGAGAACCTCTGTGGATTCGTGACATCAGCCACATCGATGAGTCGGACGAATTCGAGCGAATGTTTCCCTACGGCGCGCCCATCATCGAAGACGGCATGGTGTTTTTTCTGGCAAGGAAGGTGCGAAAACAACAGCTCACCGCCTGCTATGTCATTGCACTGGATCTGGAAACCGGGAATACTCGCTGGATACGGCACATCAATACCAGCGGGGGAAGACGAGGTACCGCCCGACCGTTTTCCACGCTGGTGAGCGATCGCGGATCACTCTATCTCGCATCACCACTCGGAGCGATTGCCCGCATAGAACGTCACGATGGCGAAATACGGTGGCTTCGGCGCTATTCCGTCCCCATAGATAACTCCCCGAACAATCTTCATATGCCCTGGGAATTCGATCAACCGATCCTGTTAAATAACACCCTCATCGCCATCCTTCCGAACCGAAGACGAGTGGTCGTGCTCGACCTTGCAACCGGCGATGATCTCGAAAGCTACCCCTGCACATCGCGGGACGGGTGGAGTGCCCCGAAATACCTGCTTGGCAACGAGCACACGATCTATGCCGTGGGCAGAAATGTTGTGGCATTTCACCGTGACGATCTTTCGGTACCGGTGTGGCGACTGACTCCGCCCACAACAGAATCGATTGACGGCAATTCTTTTCTTGAGCAGCGACCTGAAATCCGGGGGCGCATTCAATTGACCCAGGACTCCCTGATTGTGCCTTCCCTGTATGGGATACTCGTCGTCGATGACGTGACCGGTCGCATCCGCCACATACTCAAGGCACCCAGTATCGGAAATCCGGTTGCCGTGGAGTCTCAACTGTTGCTGGCGAGCGGTGATCGACTGGACGCCTTTATGTCCTTCAGCCGGGCTGAGGAAATGCTTCGTGAGCGTATCGCCTCTTCCCCGCTGGATCCGAATCCAGGTCTCGCCCTGTTACGACTTGCCATTCGGGTGCGGGATTTCAATCTCTCAATCGAATCCGCTTCGATTGTCATCGGTGTCATGAACCGTCTGGGTCTCGACGCCAACCTGTCAGAGACAAATTCGGAATTGTTCGCCCGACTGCTTGAAGTCAATACGACCGGCATTCCTCGAACGAACCAGGAAGGCGAGCAATTGTTCGGCCTGATCAGTTCCGTTGCGGACAGTTCCTCCCGTCGTATCGAATATCTTCTCTCCTACGGCAACTGGCTCAGCAAGCATTCACCTCAACATGCCATTGAACAGGGATTTCAGGCAATCCTCTCCGATCCGACCCTGGCTTCCAGTTGGCGATCTCACCAGGGCCAGATCCGGACGGCGGCCGACTGGGCGCTGGATGAACAACAGAACATTATCCAAAAATACGGTCCGGATGTTTACGCGCCTCAATCAGAATTCGCCCGGCTTCGTCTCGATCAAGTGAGTCAGTCATCACCCCCTGATATCGAAGCGCTATCCGATCTGATATCGGAATTTCCTCTATCCGCCGCCGCGGCAGTCGCCTCGATATACGCCGCAGAAGCTCATCATGCGCTGGGTGACACACGATCCGCCATGGGATCTTTGACAACGGCCTATTTCGCTGATCCCGGGCGCGATGAAGCGGGAGCCCTACTCGGTGCCTATGCCGTGCTGTGTGAATTGGAAGGTTGGACGGGAGAAAAAATCTCCCTACTGCACAATCTCAAGAGTCTCAGGCCCGATCTTCAAATCGAAATCGGCGAGGCTGCACGAACGCCACAGCAATGGCTCGAAGGCAGTGAATCGGATCTGTCATCGACTCGTCTCCCGACGATCGGCACCCCCACCCCGAATGCCATTTTCCTAGACGGCAATCTCGTTCCATTCGCCCCGGATGCACAACGATCGGGATCGGGCGATTCCGTTCTGCTGCGAGATGATGATGAATTCAAACTCTTCAGAGCGAGCGATCTCAGTCCAAACGATCCTACTCCGGTCTGGACAACGATCATCGAGGACGAACCCGCACGAATTCTCCGCTTCACCGATCAGGATCTGCTTTTGTGGTTTGGAACGGGTGGAAATACGGATCACCCGCACGCGATCATGCTCGACCCGCAATCCGGCGAGAGGCGCTGGATGTCACCGAAAATATACGAATCTCCTGACGACCCGTCCGAAAATCTCCGACAACCCCGCGTCCCCAAGGAGCAGATGCCCAACGACCAGACATTTGATCCCAGAAGCACGATACCGCTGATTAATTCAAAGACCATGATCGAGGTGCAAAGTATGGGAAGCGTCATGGCCGTCGATCTTGATGACGGCGAGAACGTGCTATGGCGGAAGAGAATTGCGATCAATCAAGTTCACTTGGCCCAACTCACCGATTCCGAACTCGTCATTGCCGGACAAATCCACCGTCATGATGCCTTAGGGGCAACGCTTTTAAAAAGCATGCAAATCATGATTCTCGATCCCAGATCCGGGGAGCTACTTCATCAATTCAGCCCGCTGGGAAACACCGGCGCCAAATGGATGACGACCGGAATCCTGGGAACGCTCCTCTACGGCACGGCTCAGGGGATTGAGCTATTTGACCTCCTCAACGGACGCCGACGATGGGCCAACAATTCAGGAGGAGCCAGGGACAGTCAAAATAGATGGCTCATCAGTGATCGGTTGGTCATTCATGATCGCGACGGACATCTCCGCACCATCATGCTTCAAGATGGAATGCTTTCACCACCATTCAACAGCACCATCGATAAGAACGAGAGTCCCCTCGATCTTCGGGAAGTGCTGGCTGGCGACGATGGCATTGTGGTTCGCTACCGGAACCGCATTGTCCGGTTGGACTTGAATGGTAATTTGCTCGGCGCTGACGCCATCACCGTCATGCGCGACTATCAGTGGCTTCTTACGGCAAAAGACCGGTATCTTCTCATCAATGCTCAATCCCGTCAGGTACCTGTGGATGGTAGGGCAAAACGTCGAATCGAATATGTCTACGATCTTTATCTGCTCTCGCAAAACGGGCAAATTATCGACGAGCCGTATCGGCTTCCCATATTGCTGAAGAGAATGACCAATGCGATACTCTTGGACAACTGGCTGATGATATCTACGCGAGACCAGACATTTGCCATCCACATTCCGGCAAATAACTGAACCGTTCGCTCCCCGCCCCAAGTGCCGCCGATCCGTCGAGAGAGGCTTTCAATGGCCCGCTCACGCCTCGTCATTCCCTGTGGGTACGAAGTCTCCAAATTCGGACAGAATTGTGCTGCCGCATACGCTTCCCAGAGATTTTTCGGGCCGGGGTTGACATCACAAAAAGATTCGATTCAATATTTCTTGCGTCACGTCTCGCATGATACATGGGCACGATGATGACATTTCGAGAATGACCATGGTTTCAAGTTTCAGACATCCGTTATCCTGGTTGAACTTCTTCGCTTCTCTCAACACCCTGGGGGGACGGCTCCAAACTGACTCGAGCACATCGGCCAGCAGGACGGGATCATTCTCATTTGCGCGTTTCACCTCAGTACATCATTGGGCAATGGATAACGGGAAGGTGGAAGACGATGAAGAAGATGATTTTGCCGTGGATGATGAAGACGACGAGGACGAGACGGACTACGAAGATGACGATGATTTATTTCTCGACGACGATGAGAATGATGATCTCGACCTCGATGAAAAAGACGACCATGATGATGACGATGTCGATAAGGATGACCTTGAGTGAGATCTCGGTCACACCTGTTTCGCGACTTCCGATTCTGATGCCGTAAACGCCCGGTCAATACCCCGATTCACCGATCACAATCCAGACCACCTCGATCAGCTTTGTTTCACATCGGACGTGGCGAAATTTTCTTTTGCCGTATCGATGAGAGGTTCCACAAATCGCTTGTCGTCGTTGCGCGACGTCTCCAGAGCCCGGCCATGAACACCCTCGGCAGTCGCCTTGAGGGCGCTGCAGAGCCTGATCACCGGTTCCACATCGCCATATTCGCTTCGCAGAGATTCAATCTTGTCGGCCATAGCATGACCATTGTCTCGATAGAGGCGTTTGAAAGCATCCTTGACGGCGTCGATATGCTCCGGCCTGAAGCCGAGGCGGGTCATGGCAATGCCGTTGATCGCACGGACTTCCGCCGGGTTGCCTTCGACGATCATGAACGGCGGCACGTCCTTGGTAATTCTCGCCAATCCCCCCACAAAGG
This sequence comes from Planctomycetota bacterium, assembly GCA_022560875.1. Taxonomy (GTDB): domain Bacteria; phylum Planctomycetota; class Phycisphaerae; order Phycisphaerales; family SM1A02; genus JADFSH01. Next base: position 14,478 of record JADFSH010000019.1, read on the forward strand.
CGCAGTCGCCGATAGTTGTGAAATGATGGATCCCCGCCCCGCCGCCGATATTCGCATCATCCCTGACTCTGACATGACCGGCCAGCATCACTTGGTTTGCGATGGCGATGCGATCTCCAAGGTGACAGTCGTGAGCGATGTGCGCGGAAACCATGATGAGGTTTTCGTTACCAATCCGTGTAACGCCGCCTCCATTGCCCGTTCCCCGGTGAATGGTCACATGCTCGCGGATCTGATTGTGATTGCCGATTTCACATACCGAGTATTCGCCGTGATATTTTCGATCCTGAGGGTTGGCTCCGATAACGGAGAATGGATAGAAGACATTCGACTCACCGATCGTGGTGCTGCTGTGAATCGTGACATGATTGTGAAGCACGGTGTGATCGCCTACGACCACGTCGGGCCCGATGATACAGTACGGACCGATGGTCACGGTCTCGGCGATCTTTGCCAGGGGATCCACGATTGCCGTCGGGTGAATATGTGTCATTGATTTCTTCTCATCATTGTCTTCAAAGCCTCTGATTGATCAACGGGTTCAATCCGGCTCCGCATCCACCATCATGAACCTGATCTGTGCTTCCGCCACGAGTTTCGATCCGACATACGCCTTGCATTTCAGAGTTCCCGTCCTTGCCCTTGTGCGTACGGCTTCTGCCTCCAGAATGAGCTGATCACCCGGGATAATCGGGCGACGAAGCTTGACCTTGTCCAGACTCAGGAGCACCGCGATTTTGCCCGCATGCTCGAGTTTCCGGCTCATCAACAGGCCGCCCAACTGGGCCATGGCCTCCACCACGAGCACTCCGGGCATAATCGGCGTTCCGGGATAGTGTCCCTCAAAGAAGGGCTCGTTGATGGTGACATTCTTGATGCCGATCGCCTTCCGGTCCCCATCCATCTCCACCACCCGATCCACCAGAAGCATGGGATACCGATGGGGCATCAACCTCTGAATCGAACGAATATCAATCTCCCGGCCCCTGAGAACCACATCCTGACGATGACGGGATTCAGCCTGATCGAGAATCTTCTGGCACAGACGGCGATTCATCGAGTGACCTGACTTGTGGGCGACGATCCTGCCGTGAATCTCACCGCCGATGAGATACAAATCCCCCAGCAGATCGACGATCTTGTGCCTGACGGGTTCGTTCTCAAAGCGATAGGCGTTGTCGATCGGGCCGTCATCGCCGATGACCAACACGTCCTTCGGGGTCAGATGCCGACACATGCCCTGGTCCCAGAGCGCCTGTGCTTCCTCTTTCAAGCTGTAGGTTCGTGCCCGTGCGATTTCTTGTATGTAGCTGCCGTTGGCGGATGAATACGCCTGAGTCTGTCGTTTGATGCGATGGGAATTGGACCCGTAATCGAGATCAAAGATTATCTTCATTTCGTGATCTTTGCACGGGAGGGCGGCGATCATGGCATCACCGTCTTCAACGACGATGGGTTCGATGACCTTGAAGATATTTCTTGGCGCATCCTGCTCTTCAATCCCCACTTCAAGAATGGGATCGGAGAACGGTGCCGCTGATCCATCACCGCAGGGAAGTTCCGGACCGTCGATCTGGATCAGGACGTTATCCACTTTCAGACCCGCCAGCGCCGACATGCAGTGCTCGACCGTTTCCACGGCGACGGTGCCGACCTTGAGCGTGGTTCGCCGGGCGCGATCAGTCACATTCGAGACGTGAGCGGGAATATACACCGGTGGGTTGAGATCAATGCGTTCAAATACCACCCCATGACCGACCGGAGCCGGAAGAATCGTGGTGGTCGCCTCCTCGCCAAGAAGCAGACCTTTACCAGACACGGTGACCGTTCCCGACAGCGTGTGCTGCTTGGTGGGATCAAATTTACGAAGATCGGTTTCTTCCACTGCCTGGAGCATAGCGTGAGTCCGCGGCGAGTCATCCGGGACCGAAATTTATTGCTCGCCCTTGCCCTGCCGGGCAATATCTTGAACCAAGTCAGGCAGTTTACGAATGGCGGCCCATTGACGCAATGTCTTGCCCGCCAGATCGGCGGGATAGCCAAGATGTGTCTCGCCCGGCCCAATATCGTGAATCACACCTGATCCTCCCCCCAGACTGGCTCCATCCCCCACTGTGATGTGTTCAGCGATTCCCACAGCACCACCTATCTTGACATCATTACCGATGATGACCGATCCTGAAAACCCGGAAAGAGCCGCAATGACACAATTCCGACCAATGCGACAGTTATGGCCGATTTGGCAGAGATTGTCGATTTTCGTCCCGCGCCCGATCACTGTAGTCCCGAATTTTCCCCGATCGATACATGAATTAGCCCCGATTTCGACATCATCCTCGACGCTCACCGTTCCAATATGGGGAAACTTGAGCAATCCTGCACCCTCCGGATGGGGCCGGTATCCGAATCCATCCGTCCCGATTGTGACACAAGGGTGGCAAATCACCCGCCGACCAAGACGGCACCGCTCTCTTATGACGCAATTGGCATGGAGGACGGAATCACTGCCGATCTCGACATCCGCATAGATCCTCACCCCGGCGTGAAGGACGACCCGTTCGTCGATGCTGGCCCCGCGATCCACGCTGACGTGAGGACCGATACGCGCCAAGTCATGTACTTTCGCTTCCGGATGAACCCATGCCGTCGGATGCACCCCGACTTCGGGAACTGGCGCCGCCGGTAGAAACAGTTGGAGAACTTCAATCATCGCGAGTTCAGCATCGGGAACGACAATCAACGGTCGCGTAGTGGATGACATGTCAGGAAACTCCAGATCGCGGCTGATGACGGCCGCCGCTGCGTTGGAGCTTTTCCAAAGTTCGCAATAACGACGATTGGCAATAACGGTGATCTCGGTGTCGGCAGCATCCTCCACCGTGCCGACTCCCCGGATGACAACATCAGGGGAACCAAACAGTTCTCCCTGAAGTCGCTTCGCAATTTCTGATGTGTTGTAGGTCATATCGCTGTGCGACATGGACGATCCATTCCAAACCCGCCGCGTCATTACGACTTCATCAGTTCATGTTCATGAGGTTGACGACATCAACCGTGAGATCGAGATTGGGATTGGTATAAAGCATACGACGGGCGGCTATCTGACGATTCACGTCCACCAATGTGCCCGGATTGACTTGAATAATGCTGTCGTCAACAAGCACAATGTCCACCCCTCTCATTTCCGCGACCTGTTTCGCCGCGTCGGAAATTTTCAGGTAGATCGCCCGCACGATTTCCGCGTTGCGGCGATCCTTGTAGCCCTTGATGTAATCGACATCCGCTTTGAATGCGTATGCGGCGCGCATCAGGCGGTCTTCGATTTCCTCGAACTTCTGCCCTCCCGGCGGGAAGTCCTCCTGGTCAGCCTGAAGAGCTTTGATGGTTTCCTCTGCTATCTTGTTGGCTTCTACGAGCACCATAATTTCGTTCTCCAGTACTTTTTCTGCCACATTCACTTCCTGCAACTGCCCAAAGACTTTTTCCAGATCGAGAGTCGCGATCACCGTGGGTTGCATCATCGCCATGGTGCGCATGGCATGCGTCTGATAGGCGATCACACTCAGGACAAGGACTGCAAAGGCAAAGACTGGTCCGTTGAAGCGATTTCTTGTTGACGGCATCGGTTCTAACCTCTTGCTTAGTGTCATTCGGTCGCGGCGCGACGGAGAGCCTCGCCTGATAACGACGGATTCTATCCCCTTCCACTCGCACGCTCACCGGTGCGGAGATCTCCGGATATCATGGACTCAACCGGCATTGTTGGCGTTGTTCATACGCACAATCAAGTCCTGGGTGATATCGATCATGGGATTCGCATACATGATTCGTCGAACCGCGATTTGCTGCAGAATATGCCCCTCACGGCTCACGCGAGCGTCGGGGTTTTCCGTAAAGGGTGCCTTTGAATCATCCACGATCACGAGATCATAACCCTCACTCTCCGCCATGAGTGTGATGGCCGTGCTGATGCTGTTATAAAGGCTTTCATACAGCAGCGATCGTTCGATATCGATTTTTGTCTCGGCATAGCGCCGGAATCCCTGGTAATCGAGGTTCTTGCGTTGAAACCCGGTTAGCAGCTTATCCCTTTCCGGCCCCTGCTCCATGGCTTTGATCTGCGTACCAAGGTCGTTCAATTCCTCTTTCCATCTCACATCCTCTGCGTTGATGTCTTCCGTTTTGGCTCTGAGTTGCGCTTCAGCTTCCGCACGCTCGTTCAAGCCGTCCAGCACCGCCTTGCGATTGACCGTCACCACGACCGTGGGATTGATCATCGCACCACGACTTGCGGTCGCATGATGGGAAACGACAGCGCTGAGCATCGCCACCAGCAGCATCGTGGAGACGTTGATAGTCATGATCTTTTTGGATTTCATCACGAGTTTCCTTTTTCGGGGATCAAACTCATCTTCAACTCTGAACGGAGACCCCGCCTTATCTACCCAACGACAATAGGCGAGGTGCATCACGTTTCAAAATCGACTCTAGCACATTGGATTCGTCCAGCTAAAAAGGCAATTCCGCCGTGAAACTGAACACCTGCGTCTCATCACCGTCTTCCTTCTGGAGAGGTATGGCAAAATCGAAGGCGAGTGGCAACTGGCCGAGTGCCGGTATGTACAATCGGAGCCCCAGCCCGACTGAGATGCGATATTCATCAAAACCAGGATCCTCCGTCACCGTGCCGGAGTCCACAAACACGACCCCGGTCATGGCCTCCTGAAAAATGGGAATCTCATACTGTGCTCCAAGAAAGAACTGCCAGGTGCCGCCCACCGGGTCAGTGCCCAGGGTAAGGGTGTCGGCCCGGATGCCCTTGGGGCTGACAGAGCGGAAATCGAAGCCCCGGAACGTCCGGCCCCCCAGATAAAACCGCTCGTAGGTCGGGGCACGATCTCCAAAGAGATAGCCCGCCTTGGAGGTGAGTCGCAGGATGGATTTGCGCCCGAGAAAATCCTCAGTCATGGTCAACAACAATGTGTATTCCGCCGTCACGCGCTGGAAATCGATATCCCCTCCCATTGCGCCGTACCAGTCGAAACCAAGTTCCAGACGACTACCCCGTCCCGGCCGATTCAGCGTTTCTATAGTGGTGCGCAGGATATCAAAACCGATCGAGGTGAGCGTATCTGGTCCTGCATCCAGAAAGACCTCAGTCGGTGCATCGGCGTCGATGTTGGTCAGTTCGACAGTACCCGCGCGCATTCGTAAGGCGCCGCTCCAGACGTCTCCAAACTGGCGACCGAGACGCACCTGGCTGTTCAACCGGTCCTCATCATAATCCTCAAAAATACGACTGCGAAACGCGCCACTAATGTTGAATGTGTAATCCGAATCGAAGAGATTCGGTTCGGTAAGGCTAATGACGTATTGAAAGAATTCGCTTCCGGGACGCAGGGTCATGGAAAATCTCTGGCCCCCACCCCGAAATGCGCGGCCTCTGATCAACTCCTCCAGCGATTCCGGCGTGTCAGAGACATCGAAGTTGTTTTGAGCATAGGAAAATTCGCCGAACAGACCGCTATCCGAACCCACCGCGAAGCCGAAGTTCAACGAACCCGTGTTGCGCTCCTTGATCTCGACAAGCAGGTCCCGGTACTCCGGATCCACTTCGTCCGGCTCCAGCACGGTGAAACGAACATCGTTGAACAATCTTGTCCGTTGCAGCTTTCTTCGAGATTTTTCCACTTCGTTCGCGTTATACGGTCGGCCCGGCTCCAGACGTATCTGGCGACGAATCACCTTGTCCCGCGTAAGAAAATTCCCATTGACCTGCACCAAGCCCACTTTGTAGGATCTGCCTTCGCTGATTTCCAGAAGCAGATCAACCACCGGCTCCGAACTGCTGTGCAGTTCCCTTGAGCGCACGTCGACATCCAGATACCCCATATTCCCGTAGGCTTCCCGAACCGTTTTCACGGACTTTATGAGCAAATCAGCCCGGAACACATCACCGGAGTTGATTTCAAGCAGTGCGGCAAGCTGCTCGGGGGCAAAGACCCGCAAAGGTCCGCCGTCTTCCTGTCTTCTGGCCCTCAAACGCCCAAGGCGATATTGCCGCCCCTCATCGATCAGGAAGACGACCTTGGCTTCCCGGTTATTCGGACTCAGTTCTATCTGTCTGTCGATGCGAACATCGAGAAAGCCACGGGATTTATAAAAACGGTCGAGGGCAATGACATCTTCGAGAATCACCTTCTCATTGAGTTCGCCCTTGCGAAGCAGAAACATCTGAGGTTTGGTCTTGATTTCCGCCATAAGAAGCCGGGGATCGAAAGCGTTCTCACCGCGAAACTCCACTGCCTTGACCCGAACTCGCGGCCCCTCTCGGATGACGTATCGAACCACGTCCCGCTGCTCCAACTCCACCTGATCGATACTAACCGTCGTGAGATAATGTCCTCTCTGGCGATAGAGGTTTTCAATGGCTCGCTTGCCATTATTGATGTGAGAATCGTCCCGCGGACCGCCGGGCAGAACGGAAATAGACCCACGCAATTCCTCGTCTGAGATGAGGCTGTTACCCACAACCTGCACATCGGCGATGATCGCCTGCTCAATAATCTGGTAGATCACGGCCACCGAACCGTCCTCAAGCAGTTCGACCTCAGCATCGATATTCTTGAATTCACCCAGACGGGCCAGTCGTTTGACATCGTTGCTGATGGTTTCTGGGTCGAGGGGATCGCCGATCGCCGTTCGAAGGTTATTCAGCACCATCTGTCGGCTGACCCGCCGGAGACCCTCAATCCGGATCTCGGAAATGGGCCGGTCGATCAGGTCTTGGGTGGCTCGATTCTGCCCGGAGACGGGTGAGACCACGATGAGCGCCGGAAATCCAGCACACATGACCATCAGAATGGCAAAAATGGCTTTGTCAGCAATTCCATGCATCAAGGCGGGGAGGATACCGGCCAGCCATGCCCCGAACAAGCAGATGGCATGGTTCGTTGACCGACTGCCGCGCGATGGCTAGCGTCCTAACCTTTTCCTCAAGGAAGCCTGGCATGGCATTCACGCTTCAACAGCTCGCAGATCGAATCGGGGCACGGATCGAAGGTGACGGATCTGTCAAGGTCACAGGCTGTGCACCGATCGATATCGCTACGTCTGACCAGATCACATTCCTCGCCAACGCCAAATACCTCCGCAATCTGGAAACCACACAGGCCGCGGCGGTTCTTATCGATACCAAAACCACGTGTCCCGGACATCTCAACCGCCTCGTATGTGACGATCCATATTTTGCATTCCGCAACCTCATGATCGAGCTGCATGGCTTCCGCCGGCATCCCCTCCCTTCGGACGATTATCTCGCGGGTGTCAGCTCCCAAGCGATCATCCACCCAGAAGCAACCATCAGCGAGGGAGCCGTTATCCACCCCTTCGCGGTGGTGGAGTGTGGAGCAACCATAGGTAATAATACCGTTCTCTACCCTGGGGTGTTTGTCGGACCAGAGGCCAGGGTCGGCAACGACTGCATTCTCTACCCCAATGTCGTGATCTACGACTACTGCACGCTTGGAAACCGCGTCACTCTGCACAGCAATACCGTGATCGGACAGGACGGATTCGGCTACGCCACCCACTCCGGCGCGCATCATAAAATCCCTCAGACCGGTATCGTCGTCATCGAGGACGATGTAGAACTCGGAGCCGGTTGCGCCATCGAGCGCAGCACCATGGGTGAGACCCGCATTGGAAAAGGAACCAAGTTTGCCGACCTCATTTCCATCGGGCACGGTACGACCATCGGCAATCACTGCCTTTTCGTCTCACTCTGTGGCATCTCGGGCTCAGTTGATGTCGGGAATTATGTCGTTATCGGCGGTCAAGTCGGTGTCGTTGGCCATCTACGCATCGGAGACGGTGTACAGGTCATGGCCAAGTCCGGAGTCGCCAGCGACGTGCCTGACGGCATGAAAGTCGGCGGAGCCCCCGCCGTCTCCTACACCACCGCCAAGAAGAACGCGCTGGCCGGTGCCGGACTCTATGAATTGGTCAAGCGGGTACGGAAGCTTGAAAAGGAAATTGAATTCTTGAAAGCTGATCACAAGACCTGATAGTCTCCCAGGAAACTCTCACAAAGATGACATGGCGAAATCGACGTCTTATCGAGCCCGGGTCATCGAGAGGTTTGTTACGTCAGAACCCCCACCAGCACGCCGAGCAGCACGGCGATGATGATGGCCTTCTGATCGGGTTCGATGACCTCTCCTCCGCCGAATACGCGTGCGAGAAATCCCGGTTTGGACGTGGTTGAGTTGTGAGTGGACATCTCGTGCCTCCCCTGCCTGGTAGTGTAACTCATTAGATCAGAAGCGTGCGATTCGGCACAGGGGGAAGCAAGGGCGGTCCAGAGAAAGCTTGCTACCGGTCTCGCATCAGACTGATTGGGTCGCTTTTGCTGTCTGGAGGAGTGGCAGGGGCTGCGCGGCCGAATCCCATAATAGTGACCGTTGCCATCACCCTCAATGCGAGCTGTGCCTGGCGTTTCGTCAATTGAGAGGATTGGCGGCAAGAGCCGCCTCGCGTTACCTTCTGCGGTATGTCTGCCGCCACCGAATCCCTCACCCACACCCCCTTCCACCAGTTCCACGTGGATCGGGGAGCCAAGCTGATTGATTTCACGGGCTGGGACATGCCGCTTCATTACGGATCGATTATCGAGGAACACAATCAGGTGCGACGATCGGGCGGTTTTTTCGATGTCTCGCATATGGGCCGTTTCCGTATCACGGGTCGCGATGTCCGGGCCTTCCTCGACCTTGTCTGCACTCGTCAAATCTGGGGGATGTCTGACGGCCAGGTCCGCTATTCCATGATCTGCAACGAACAAGGTGGGACGAAGGACGATGTGCTCATCTATCGATATAGCGAGACCTCATATTCCATGGTCTGCAACGCCTCGAATCGTCTCAAGCTGCTTGAGCACTTCGACGCCGTCCGGGGCGATATGGTCTTCAAGCTAACGGACGAAACCGAATCGACTGCGATGATCGCCCTCCAGGGGCCAAAGGTCATGGAAATGCTGTCTTCCTTTTCCAGCGAGATCCCCACGCTGAAGCGATACCGCTTTATCGAGAAGAATCTCATCCTCGCCAGAGTCATGATTGCCCGCACCGGCTATACAGGAGAGGATGGGGTGGAGGTCATCCTGCCCGCGAAGATCGCCGCCAGGGCCGTCCAGTTGATGCAGAGAATGGTGGACATCGACTCCTCGGATTCGATGATAAAGCCCGCGGGCCTGGGGGCGCGGGATTCGCTTCGTCTGGAGGCAGGTATGACGCTCTACGGGCATGAGATCACCGAGGAAATTGATCCAGTCTCTGCAGGTCTCAATTTCGCCATCAAGCTTAACAAGGGCGAGGATCCGGAAAAAAGCCCCGCCGAGGTCGGACGCTTCATCGGCCAGGACGCCTTGCAGAAAATCGCCTTCGAAGGCCCGAAACGCCGGCTCATGGGCCTTATTCTCGAAGGCCGTCGCAGCGCACGTCAGGGAATGAAGGTTTTTACCACTGACGGGGGCTCCGAGATCGGCCTCGTCACCAGCGGCTGCTCCAGCCCCACCTTGCACAAGTGCATCGCGATGGCATACCTCGATGCGGCCCACTGCACTCCCGGAAACAGCGTGGAAATCGATCTGGGACGAACACGGGTGAGTGCTAATGTGACTATGCTTCCGTTCTACACATCATCAGGATGAGCCTCCAGACGGATCTTCTCGGACCATTTGTCGCAGAAGCGATGAATGTCGATTCAGCCCCGATTGTTCTCATGCCGATTGAGAGAAAACCATGCTTTTTGCTCTGACTCGTGAAATCAGCCCTCGGTTCAATGAGTGCGAACTGACGCATCTTGAGCGCACGCCCATTGACCTTGATCAGGCCCGGAAACAGCATCAATCCTACTGCACCCTGCTCGACGAACTCGGTTGTCACGTCATCACCCTGCCCGCGGAGGATTCGATGCCCGATAGCGTGTTTGTCGAGGATCCCGCGATTGTGCTCGAAAACTTGGCGGTCATCACGCGTCCCGGGGCGGAATCAAGACGAGTCGAAACCGAGAGCATGGAAGAAGCCTTGTCGCCGTATCGTCAGATTGAGCGTATTGTCGCCCCCGGGACCATCGAAGGGGGCGATGTCATTGTCGTCGGGAAAACCATCTACGTCGGTCGCTCCAGTCGATCCAACGATGATGGCATCGTCCAGCTTACCGCGCTCACGGCACCGTTCGGCTATGACGTAAGAACCGTGCAGATGACCGGATGTCTCCATCTCAAGACCGGCTGCTCACTCGTTGCTTCAGATACGCTTCTCGTCAACCGGGCTTGGATTGACGTCGGTGCGTTCGAGGATGTTGATTTCATCGATTCGCATCCGGACGAGGAGTTCGCCGGAAACGCCCTGCTGATTGGAGAAAACGTCATACATCCCGCCGCACACGAAAAAACCCGCGCCGTCCTCGAAAGCCGGGGCATCAACGTCTCCCCCGTCGAGTATGACGAACTCGCCAAGGCTGAATCCGGGGTGACCTGCTGCTCGATCATCTTCGAGTCGGATTGGACGCCGCGCCTGGTGGGGTAAGCTTGAGGTTTGCACAAAGCACTCGTGCCATATCGCCGAAGGCAAATCACGCCGGACCTGAGCCCTTGGCGAAGGCTCAGGTCCGGCGTCAATGTCGTTTTCCTCGCGCCAAGCGCAGTACGCCTTGTGCTGACAAATCACGTGCCTCGGTGACATCGTGGATCACTTCTTCTCTTCCTTTTCCTCTTCCGGTTTCTTTTTCGGTTCCGGCCAATCCTGTTGTAGCCATGATTCATATACCACCTTCTGCTGATCGGTCGGCTCCTTGACGCGCTGGAGGGTCCATTTGCCGTCCGGCTTGCCGGCAAGGATCAGTTCAATGATCTTCAACTCATCGCGACGCATGAGGTGCAGGGCGACCGCATCGCCCGGCTCCATTTTTTTCAATCGCTTGTCAAGGTCGCCCGATGCCAGGCGCCGTCCATCCATGGCGAGAATCTCATCGCCACTGATAACGCCCCCTAGATACGCCGGACCATCGGACCGGACGCTCCGCACTGTGGTTTTACCCCCGACAGATGAAAGTCTCATGCCGATGTACGCCTTCATCTTCGGCTCTTGAGGCAAGTCCGCGTCTTCCTCTTCGGTCTCCTCCCCGTCGTCGTCGATTTTGTCGTCCTCATCATCCTCATCGTCCTTGTCCTCGTCCTCATCATCCTTCTTGCTGGGTTTGAAGGTCAGCTCCAGCCCGACGGTTTTCAAGGCGGTCTCGAAGTCCGGCTCGTCCGTGCCGCTTGCGTAGGAAGCGAAAAATGGTTTGAAGTCGCTCTCACTCAACTCACTTGCGACGTTGACCAGGTCATCCGGGGTAAAGCCTCCGCCCCCCAGCGGATAACGCCGGTACATCGTTTTCATCAGATCATCGAGCGATATGTCATTGCCGGTTCGGGACCGCAGCTCCATATCGAGCAGGAGGCTGACCAGCGATCCCTTGCTGTAGAAATTGACGGTGGAATTGGCGCTGTCCGGGGTCGAGTGGTTGAACTTGATCCAGGCATCAAAGGAAGATTCCTCAAGACTCTGAATCTTCGCCCCCGGCAGATTGCGCAGGGATCCGATCGAGTCGGCCAGGCTCTTGAAGTAGTCCTTCGTCTTGGTGAGTTCAGTCCGGGCCAGCGTCAGGCCGGTGTAGTAGCTCGTCATGCCTTCAGAGACCCACAGCAGCTTTGTGTAGTTCTCCTTCGCGTAGTCATAGGGTTGGATACCCGCGGGCCGAAGCTGCTTGACATTCCAGGTATGGAAGAACTCGTGGGCCACAAGACCGAGGAAACGCTTATAGGTTTTCTTGTCCTCCAACGACGCGCGACGGGTCTGCATGATGGTGGAGTTGAGATGCTCCGTGCCGCCCCCCATGCCCGCTCCGACATGGATGAGAAAAACGTAGCGCTCGTAGGGCATCTCGCCAAAGATAGACGTCTGCGCCTCGACGATGGTGGCAAAGTCCGTCGTAAGCTCATCAGCGTCGTAATCGGCATGACCCCAGATGACGATCTCGTGGGGCGTGCCATCAACCTCGAAATCGAGCCGGTCGTGCAGCCCGATCTCGATCGGCGAATCGACCAGGACATCGTAATTCGGGGCGATGAGCGTGCGCTCGTCACCCGGAAGATGCTCAAGCCCGCTCGCGACCTTCCAATCGGGCGGGGCATCGATCTTGATTAGGATCGGATCCTGCTTGCGATCCGGCACATACAGGAACACCGACGAACCGGAGAGAAAGGCGTGAGTGTCATCGACGTGGCGGGTGCGGTCACCCAGCGAGTTGGCATACACGCGATAATCCACCCGTACCACCGACGCTCCCCCGGTCGTGACCCGCCACGTGGACTTGTCGATTTTCTCAATCTCTAGCGAACGCCCCGAATCAGAAGTGGCCCGGACCTCGCGCACCGTGCCGGCGGGATCGAGAACGACGTACCGGCCCGGTCGCCACACGGGCAACGCGAAGTCGATCGTCGGCCCCGTCACATTCGGCACGCGAATGGACAAATCAACCATCTGCGTCTGGGGAGCGGGCAGCGAGACCGTGTAAACAATGGGTTCAGACCTAGTGCGGCTTGTGGCCACAGTCGATGGCATGGGGCCGAAAACCATCATCCCAATTGCCATGATCCCCCCGATAAAACGCAATCGTTTCCTGGTCAAATACAAATCGTCACCTCCTATTGTCAGCAGGATACGGGCAAGCAGAGTCCTTTGGCACCCACTTTTCACCTTGCCATTCAATTCTGACGGCAAAAACACGAAGAATGCGAAGCTGACTGAAGGTAACACTAACTATATGAGGTAAAAAGCACCCGGCATGACGGCAGCAAGGGAAGCGTTTCGTACACCTACGCCCTGACACTTCTCTGGCGGACTGATGAGAAAGATCGTAAGGAAGGGAAACTGATCGAGTGGAGCGATGAGAATCGCGCACCGGCATTCACACAGGGGCTGTAGAAGCGGCTGGGATTGATGAGTGATCTTCCCGGGTCTGCCTGAACCCCGGCTTACGACGCTTTCGCGCGGGGCGGCATGCGTTTCGACTGTTTATGATCCTCGTCGCTCGCCTGCTGTCGATTTCGGAGACTCTGTCTGGGATTGTCCTCGGTAAGCTGGTTTTGCAGTTTCTTGAGGGCCTCGACTTCAATCTGACGGACCCGCTCCCGGGTCAGCCCGATCTCCCTGCCAATTTCCTTAAGCGTGAGCGGTTCCTGGCCTTCGAGTCCGAATCGCAACCTGAGAACCCGGGCGTCGCGCTCGTCGATCGCATCCAGAAGCTTGAGGATGAGCTGGAATTCCTCGCTTTGCTCGAGGGCTTCCATCGGCGATTCCGATCGATAATCCTGGAACAGGTCAGCAAAATCGAGCGTTTCGCCGTCTTCACCCGCCGGAGCCTGCGATGAGGAGTGATACGCTTTCATCGCCCTGCGGATGATCTGAAGCTTTTTGGGCGTGACCATCATGGCCGAGGCGATTTCCTGCATGGTGGGCGTACGACCGAGTTCATCCTCTTTTTTACGGACGATTTGCTTCCAGCGGGCGATCAGTTCGACCATGTACGCGGGGATGTGGATGGGCTGGACCGCGTTGATAAGCGTGCGTTTGATTGACTGCTTGATCCACCAAGAGGCATAGGTTGAGAATCTTGCCCCTTGAGCCGGGTCGAAACCCTCCACGGCCCGGATAAGACCGATGTTTCCCTCTTCGATGAGATCCCCCAGGGGAAGCCCGCGATGGACGTAGTTCTTGCCGATGGAGACGACCAGACGAAGATTCGCCTTGATCATCCGCTCTTTCGCTTCGTGATCGTTGTCGTTTATGATCCGCCAGCCAAGCTCTTTCTCTTCCTCCGCGGTCAGGAGGTTCACCTCATTGATCTGCTTGAGATAAAGCTGAAGATCAGATTGCACGTTCGAGTTAGCCATATCAACCCTTCAAGCTAACCTGTTGCGGAGAACACGTTCCACTTGTTGTCTGACAATCCAGGGTCCGAGAACCCTTTCCACACTACCCTGAATCCGTATCCAATGGCAAGGGGGATTCATCATATTTCCTTATTACACAACAGTTTAATGCTAGTTCGCTCGCCACGGCCCGGCAACTTCTCCGTGCTGGAAGAATCCTTCCATTCTCAGGAAACCTCGACCGGATATCAGGGTGGCTTGAGAATCCCGGATCCAGTACACCTGATCGGTCTCGACTTTCCCCTACGACCCTCTTAGCCTCTCAGTTGAAGGATTTGGATCGCATACCAGCTCTGGAATCGCCGAAATCAAAACTGTGAGTGACTACGACCTGACAGATCTCCTGGCGGACTGGCCCCTTGAGCCGGGTCGCATTAATGCAAGAAAGATTATCGGGGCTGACAAGAAACCCAAGCTTCAGGTCCGCATCGATCTTGGTGTCCTCCAAATGGAATATGACGGCCGGCCGGATGGGCAACGTCCCAAAGGGTACCAGTCACTCCTCGCCCTCCATAGCCATAGCAAGCAGCAATACACGGCTGGCTCGCATGCCTCCACTGGCTTCATACTCAGCAGTGATGAATGCCGTGAGTTGCGCGAAGAAGCAATGCAGTACTACCATCGATATATCGCACTATTTCCCCTCGAAGACTTTCCGAATGTCATTCGTGACACCAATCACATCCTTGATATCTTTGAATTGTGTCGCGCCTGTGGGCCGAACGATGAGGATCAGCGGGCGCTGGATCCGTTCCGCAACGCGGCCGTCACCATGAATTCACGAGCGGAAGCCGAAATGGCAATTCAGGCAGGATTGACTCACGAAGCTATGGCTGCTCTTAATCGCGGTCTCGAGGAGCTTCATATCATCTACCAGGAGACCGATCGCCAAAGCAGTTACGAGCACTCCCATGAAGTGCTCCTGTTGAGAGGCATGAGGGAAATGCTTGTCCCCAAGCTGCCCGCCAGTCAGCGAGCCGAGCTTCAGGAGAGAATTCAGGCGGCTATCGAGCGTGAAAACTATGAACTTGCCGCGATACTCCGTGACGAGCTGCGCCAGATGAAAGACTGATCCCGGCTCCCTCAGGAATGGCGATTCTGCAACTGTTGAAATTGCCGGCGGTAGCGCTCACCCCCGAGATTCTGGTCGATCTGTCGCAATTGACGGATGCGCGGCACGATCTTCGCGGTATTGCGACCCATCCGATCAAGAATCTGCAGCATGCGAAGTTGGGACTGCCAGTAATACGCTTCACTGGCCGAGCTTGATCCCCGTCCGATCGCGGCGAGCCGCCGAAAGATCAACATGGCCTGCCCCAGCCGCCGCTCCCCACCCAGCGCGTACAGACATTCCGCCTTGCCGAACAAATACTGAATTGCCTGGGAATTATCTCGTAGCAATTGCTCATAGAGCGGAAGCGCATCGGAGTGGCGTCCGCCCAACCGAAACGAGTCTGCGATATGAATCGTCAGCTTTGAGCCATCCGTCCCCAACCCCCCGCCCCCGGAAACAGTACTCCCGGTTCGCTCCTGCCAGCGTAGCAGTTCATTGGCAATGGGAACCAGGGTCTGGGACGCAAGATCAGTCGCTTTCCGATCCTGATTCTGATCGAGAAGCAGCTCGACTTCGCTCTGCATGGAAAGCAACATGGGCCCGAGAACCGTGACGACCTGATCCGGGGCGGCGGTAATGAATCGGGCGATTTCCTGTTGCGCATCAACCGCCCGACCCGCTCCCCGGTACGCAAGAATCCTCACCTTGAGAACCTCAGCGAGAACTTTTTTTCCCAGGTGCGGCTCATTCTCGATCCCCTCAAGAACGGCCAGAGCCTGCTCAAATCGATGCCGACCGACCTCTACCTCGGCTTCAAACACATTCAGCATTCCGAGGTAATACCCGATCACATCTGATCTTTTGCGATCTGTCAGACCTTTCAGCACTCTCTGAAGCTTGGTTCGCACGGACCAGAAAACTCTGATCACCGAATCATTGTGCGATCCGGAGTTATTCTTATCCGCTCCGGATATCGCTCTGGTTCGCTCCACGACAGCCTGCATGAACTGGCCATCCACCCACAAATCCGCATCCGGGGAAATCTCTGTAAAGCGGCCAAGGGCGTCGTCAAAACGCTTTTCCATGAGGGCAAGTCGTCCGGCTGTGTATCGCCAGAGGTCGATCGATGCGAGATTCGGATATCCATGAAGCAGAACCTCCAGCGCTCTGCGCATCGACTGACGGACTTCCGTCGATCGTGGTTCATCCCGGCGCATCGTCTCGGCGATGGAGACCGCCAGCTCAATGGCACGCTCTGCGTTATTGTGCGTAGGATGATTCCTCGCCAGTTCCGTGAATCGTCGCACCGCTTCCAGGGGCTGATTATTCGCGTGATGTGTCCGGGCCAGCTCAAACAACGCCAAGGGGTATTCATGCTGATCCAGCCCGTTTCCGGACAGAACATTTTGATAAAGCGTGATCGCCACGTCCAGACTCCCGCCATCCCGCAGCAGACGACTGGCCCGCGCCACGGTAACCAGCCCGGGAAGCTCTTCCCGCGGCGTATGCTCATCCGAGGCATTGACTAATCGCGAGAAGACAACCAATAGCAGTTTCTGACGGGAAAGCCCACCGCGCCATTCCAACAGGCTGAGATAGGCTCGAAAGGCATCGGCGAGCGCGAACGAGTTGTCCATCGCCGCCAGCCGGCGAAACATGAGAAACTCGCGATCGGCAATAAGCACCTGAAAAAAGAAATCGTCCTGGGCATGATAGAGTTCCTTCACACGTGACAGCCCCTCAAGACCCGCCTCCGTGCCTCGGCGCTGTACTTGTATGTCGATGAGGCCCATTCGCGCGGCGAAGACATCCGCCGCCAGACTCTCTGAATCGGCAATAACTTGATTGACCTGGGATTCAGACTCACCCAGCGCGCCAAGACGCCCCAGAGCCAGCCCGGCATACAGCCTCGCGCGAGCGGCGAGATCTCCCTCCAGAATATCCGCGAGCGGAAGCAGTAATCGGGAGGCAAGCTCCTGCAATCGTCGCTTCTCCTGCTGATTCGTTACGTTCAATTCCGCATGAAGAAACGCAGCGATACCCTGGTAATAGGGGATCCGCCGATCTCGTTCATTTTCCGCCAGTCGCCTTCGCTGGAGTTGAAGGTTTGCATCGCGGTTAAATCCCGGCCTGTCCTCAAGTTCGAGAATGATGCGCTGGACGACCGTTTCAGCTCCCGCAGCCACCTCACTCATCTCACGGGCCACCCGACGGGCAATCTCGAGTTGTTGTGGTGATGGATACCCCCACAGGGCGGTCAGACCCGATGCCTCGAACGCGAACAATTCGTGAAACAGATCACTGGCCTGATCCACCATCCAAGTCACCCGACGCGGGTCGGTCGGGTTTCGCTCGATCAGCACCCGGCGAAGTTCGAGAATGCGTTCAATCCCTTCCCGTCGAGATCGGCTTCCGGCGTCTTCATCGCCCATCCGGATACGCTCAACGAGGATGCGCTGATGAGCCGCAGTGATCGGATCGGATTGTTCGACACGCTGAAGATATTGCTCAAGCGCCTCGGACTCTCCTCGTTCGATCAATCCCCGAAGATATGAAGCATTATCCTGTGCCTGCGGATACGCCGGTTCGCCCGGCCCGAGGGAAACGATCACCATCGGCAAAAGCCAACGGAAGACTCGTCGATGTCGGTTGGATCGCATCATGACCTCACTGCGGCGGAGCGAAAATAACGTTGGTGTAACGCGCGCGGACGGCGGCGTTGAAGGTCTCGATCGCGTGCTCCCAGCGCGTGGTGCGGGTGGGTTGAATGATGATCGGGTGGTCGATATCGAACAGCCCGCCGGACGTGAACTCGTTGATCTGTCGTTCCTGAAGAAAATTGTACAACTTCTCGAAATCATCCGGCTGCGGATACGGCCCCTCGATCGACAACCGATAGCGCAAGATCCCGAATCCGCTTGAAGCGACGGAAATTCGCAATGGCTCATCGTCAAGGTCAAATGGATCGCTCTGCTGATTCGACTGGCTTCGATCGGGAAGATCCATCCGGTAGATCTCCTCCCCCACCTTGAAATCCGTCGCCACCATAAAGTAAATCAACAGCAGAAAGACCACATCGATCATCGCCGTGAGATTGAACTGCATCGGGGGACGTGGCAGCAGGCGACGACGGTGTTTTCGCGCACGCTCTATGGCCCGGCTTTCCGGGGATGCGGGTTCGGGAATCTGCGGGAACAAGGTCTCTGCCAATCGTCAATCCTCGTTGATCACTACCAGGTTGATTCTCGCCGACATATCGACCACTCCCGTCCGACGCGCGGCATTAACAACCGCCTGCATCGCGGGTTCAACCCATTGATAATGCGTTCGTCGATCCGCTCTCAGGTTCACAACCATGTCCGGGTTCATCCGAAACATCGTGGTCAGATGTTCGGTCAGGGCTTCCACACCCTCGACACCATACGGAAACTGATTTGTTCCCACCCGATATCCCTCAATGCGATCGGACTGATCAGGCACGACGTTGATCACCGCCCGCTGATCCTCTCCGACCGGCTGGGTCAGCGCATCGACCGGCTCGGGCAGGTTCATGTCCACGTTCTCGACTTCGACGATCTGCGAAACGAGTACGAAAAACACGATCAGCAGGAACGTCACGTCGATCATCGGCGTGAGGTTCGCCCTGACCTCTGCGTTTCCTCGTTTATAGATGGCGCTCATGTCACTCTGTCACGGTGTGAACTCAGGATTCAGGATTGAGACCTGGGTTGGGGTACGGGTTTCGGATGAGGCTTGGGGGCGGTCGCTCCCGACTGAGAGGCGGACTTCGGTCGAAACAGGTTGAGCATCTCCTCGGCGCGGAGGGTCGCTTCCATCGTCAACTCGTCGATCCGGTTCCTGATGATCGCGTAACCGGCCAGCGCGGGAATCGCCACCACCAACCCCCAGAAAGTGGTGGTCAACGCGGTGCCGATTCCGCCGGCAAGCAGGATCGGATCGGCGTTGCCGCCCGAAACGACGATTGCCTGGAAAGCGAGGATCATGCCGTACACCGTCCCGAACAACCCGATCATGGGGGAAACCTGACCCAGCACGTTGAGGTATTCAACTCGACGCAAACGAACGGTGGTCAATTCGTCGGAGGTCTGCTCCAGCGTCCGGGTGAGGGCGGCAAAGCCATGCGTCGCATCTTTCAGAGCGGCATTCATGATCAAGCTGAAAAAACTTTCATCGCGCCTGGTCAACTCCAGGGCTTCGCGATATTTGCCGTCGCTGATCAGTTTTTTCACTTCATCCAGCACGCCCGGCGGCGCGATGCTCTTGCGCTGATTGGTCATCGAGAGCATGCCCATCAGCCCAATACTCAGTAACGAGAGAATCATCAGAAACCAGATGATGAAACTGCCGAGAAACTCCACCGAACCGTCCGCCTTGCGTGATATGAAAAACGCACTGGCGAAACTGCGCCCGGAGCCGGAAGTCGCCGCGCCGCCATCTCCCTGCGCGAAGGCGACCTCAGCGAGACCGGCGATACCAAAGACGACGATCATCATGCAGAGCCATCCGAACCGGCTGGAGATGAATCGCGATGTGGGGGTGTTTCCTGAAGGGATGCTCATGTCATTTTGCATCAATTGATTGAGCCCTCTTGTGTGACTTGCAAGACATTCCGTGGCGAGTCGCGATCATATCGTCTGATGTTGACCGGCGGGCGATAGGGGGGGCCGGGGAGCCCGGGGGGCGGGGTTTCTTCAACGTGATGAAAGTCCAAGCTCCTTTCGATCCAGGAACTTGTACCCATTGGGACCGCCGTGGATTTCCGCGATTTTTTTCAGCGTATCCAACGGATCGGGATCGAGAAACTGGATGCAGTTGATGGTTGTCTTCCGTCGCCCGGTCCGGGGATCAACGGGATTCAGGCGATCGAGCAGAGCGAGCAGGTCTCTCTGATCAATCTCCCATTGCCCGCCTCCGGTAATATTTTCGCTGAGAAGAAAGATCACATCCGGATCGAAACTAAGCGCCTTTTCAATCGCCCGAATCGGGTTGGACGTACCGGCAGGAATGATGTTCTTGTCAATCCACTGAATGATCCTGAGTTTCTCGGCTTCACTGGCCACGCTCAGTCTCGATGCGGGGGGCGTTACCAGAGCCTTGTCGCGTTGAAAAAAAACCACGCTGAACTGCTGTTGCGAGGTCAGTCCGTCCAGCGAACGGGCAAGTTCCTGCACCACGATCGGTAGGGAGCGGATCATGGAGCCGGAAGCATCGATCACGTAGACGATGCGCCGGGCGTTGGAACTGCTCAGGCCGACGAACTCCGCCCTGCCCTGTTGAGGCTCTGGGGCGAATTTCGATATCGGAGAAACATTTGCCGCATCGGAAATCATACTGATCGGGTCAAGCTCCAGTTCCGAAAGCCGATCGGTGATCGTCTCAAGAAGAAGATCACTCTCAACCATGTCCTGGACGATTGCTTCCTGAAGCTCAGCCTTTTCCAGATCGAGCATCGCCACCGGCTCATAGGTCAAGGCGTTGAAATCGGCAATGATGATTGTCGGCTCCTGCTCCGGCTGGAGCAGCACCGCGGTCCAGGTGATGGCGAATCCGAGAAGGATCACCAGGCCGTGCAGGGCGAAAGATGCAATCCACGGCACAATTTTATTGGCCCGACGCTGAGCCTGCGTTTCCGCTCCGAGCATGACCAGTTCCCTCGCCAGTTGATCAAGTTGCGAGGAACTATCCACATTGTCGTTCTGAGCGGAAGGCTGAGGCATCTAAGGAAAGCTCCCATGAAGTTCAGAAATAGACGATGCGAGCATTACTGTTTTCACCGCGAAATGCATCAGTCATACAAGATGCCATGAGGCAACCTGCCGTTTTTCTTCTTCCAATTCATTGACCATGATGCCGGCAATCAGTCGTTCTGAAGTTCCTCGTCTTCGGACGGTTCACGTTTGAAGAGCAGACGGTCGAGGCTGATCGGACCGGGACCGGTTAGCATCACACCAAATGCCAGGACGCATAAGGAAAGATAGCGAATGAGAATGTTGAACTGATCGAGATTTTCGCTGAGGGCCAGATCCATAGGATTACCCGTATTGGGCAGCAATCCCATCGATCTGAAATACATCGCTCCCAGCATGGCGCTGCCGAGTGCGAATCCCCACAAACGACTGAATAATCCCAGAAAGATCAGGATCCCCCCCGCGAATTCCGTCATCGCCTCTGTCAAGGCGATGTACTTCGCGTATTTCGTGAACCCGCGTTGATCCAGGGCGTAGGTGGCGCTGTACATTCGACGCACGCGAAATATGGTTGTGATCTCCCCCGGTTGTTCGATGACCTCCACAACCGTCTCCTTCGCTTCCCCCGGATCTCCAGGATCCTCTACCTGATCGGGTGTCGCCTGCGATACGTCTGCATCGTCTGGTTCAGCGACCACTGGAGTCGGTGTCTCCTCTTCGGGCTGCTCTTCGGGCTGCTCTTCGGGTGGTTCTTCGGGCGGTTGCTCCTGCTGCTGCTTCTGTTCCTTGGTCTCCGGCTCTGCTTCCTGCAGGAGGGAGGCGAATACAACATAGGCTTGCCCGCTATTCAGGCTCACCGGTACATTGGAGACTTCCGATTTGACATCGACACCAAGTTCTATGAGTCGATCGGCCTTATCCTGTGGAATCTCGACCCACTCGGTCAGCTTGGCCCATCCGATTGACACAAAGGCCAAACCTAGAATCAGGCGGGCTAATGTGGGGACGATTGTCGTACCGGCAAATTGACTGAATCTCATGGTGATTCTCCTGCCCGCGGCATTATTCGCTGCAGTTTAGTTGCCGCAGTCTTGTACATCGCTGATAATCCTACCGAAAGAATCAGGAGCGGGCGTGGCGGAACTGGCAGACGCGCCAGATTTAGGTTCTGGTGGGGTAATACCCCGTGGAGGTTCGAGTCCTCTCGCCCGCATTGGCTGTTTCCATGTCATCATACGACAATCCCTGGGTATCTGTCCTACGAATCCGGGATACCCGGGGCTACCATTTTTTCCGTTTCCCGTCCCTTGAATTCCTCCATAACCCGGTGTGAATTCAAATTTTGTGACAGTGGGAACCATCTGTGATGTCTTCACGAAGAGAGAGAGTCAGTAGTATTTTCCCACGGCATCAGAAACGTGCCATAAACAATAATCAATTGACTCGTATCCGCCATACGACTTGTACCCGTCGCATGAGCAGAGCAGGCTGGGCGTGCCGGGCTCTGGCGGCGGGCTTTTTATTGGGCATCTTCTTCCCCACTTTCACATCTGACCCTCTTTTATCGGTTTTTGGTATCCGTATCGCTACCATGGGCCACCATGAAGGACTGGTCCCCGACATCATGGCAATCACGTAAGGCCACCCAGCAGCCGACCTACCCCGATCAGGCTGCTCTGGATGATGTCGTCGCCCAGCTTTCCAGATTGCCCCCGCTGGTGACCTCCTGGGAGATCGAAACCCTGAAAAGCCAGCTCGCCGAGGCCGCGCGGGGAAATCGATTTCTGCTTCAGGGCGGTGATTGTGCGGAAAATTTCGCCGAATGCGAATCTCCGATCATCGCCGCCAAGCTCAAGATCCTGCTCCAGATGAGCCTCGTACTTGTCCACGGCACCCGCAAGCGGGTCATCCGGGTCGGACGTTTCGCCGGCCAGTATGCCAAACCCCGCTCACAGGAAAATGAGACCCGCGATGGCGTTTCCCTGCCCAGCTATCGAGGCGACATCGTCAATGACATCGAATTCACCGAATCAAGTCGCATCCCCGATCCCCAGCGTCTCCTGCGGGGCTACGAGCGGGCGGCCCTGACGATCAACTTCATCCGCGCCCTGATCGACGGCGGCTTTGCCGACCTGCACCATCCTGAATACTGGGATCTCGATTTCGTCCAGCATTCACCCCGAGCCCACGAATTCCAGCAGATCGTCGAGTCGATCGGCGATTCGCTCCGGTTCATGGAGACCCTGGCCGGCCAGCCCGTGGGCGAAATCAACCGGGTCGATTTTTACGCCAGCCATGAAGGGCTTCATCTGCTCTACGAGCAGGCCCAGATCCGAGCCGTGCCTCGACGTGAGGGCTGCTACAACCTGTCCTCCCATTACCCCTGGATCGGCCTGCGCACGTCCGATCCCGACGGGGCTCATGTCGAACTATTCAGGGGTATTCGCAACCCCATCGCCCTGAAGATCGGCCCGCCGACCACTCGCGATCAGTTGTTGAAATTGCTGGACATCCTTCACCCCGATGACGAGCCGGGACGCCTGACCCTTGTCCACCGTTACGGGGTGCATGAGATCGCCAGCCACCTGCCCGAGCATCTCGAAGCGGTCAAGGAATCCGGCAAGACTGTCCTGTGGTGCTGCGACCCCATGCACGGCAACACGGAAACAACCTCAACCGGGGTCAAAACCCGCAAGTTCGAACACATCCTCGCGGAAATCGAGCAGGCATTCGAGATCCATCGCGACGCGGGGACGTATCTCGGGGGCGTCCATTTCGAGCTGACCGGCGAAAACGTCACCGAATGCACCGGCGGAGCAAGGGGCCTCAATGAGGATGACCTGGCACGCTCATATAAGACGCAGGTTGATCCGAGACTGAATTACGAACAGTCCCTGGAGATGGCGATGTTGGTGGCGCGGCGGGTGGGGGAGATGAACGGGGCCAGATAGGACGAAACCCTAGATTGATCGCAACCATAGCCTACCAGCCAATGTTCCCTTTCTACGATTTTCAGGACCACAGGCAGCTTGATTATCTTCGTCGTATACGACGAGTTCTTTACCCTCTAGCCCTAATAGCATTTGACGGTATACCGAGGAGCTATAAAAGTCGTCATAACGAGCAGCACACTCTTGTGTAAAATACTCCACCTTTCTGTTAGATTTTTTGACTTCATCAGCCACAAACTTTTTTAGTTCGTCACTATCATCTCTAAACAGCCTGCCCATACCTACTTGATCATCTACTGTATACTCAGGCTGCCCATCTTTATCATGTTCACCCCGCCGAATTCCCCACATGACAACTTTCATTATCATGAATCCTCGTTCATTCCTACAATAATGGAACAAATAATGACTTGTTCGCTCTTTTCCCTTGGCTTCAAATCTAAAAGGGAAAAAATATTCAACGCCAGCCAATTCTCTAAGCTGATTGACAAAAGTAGCATATATCTCCAATTCTCGCTGCTTCGGAGTTGTTGTTCTCGAGAGTCGAGACATCAATTCCTCTACTGCAGCACTTGAACCAAAAAATTCGATTGGAATACGATCATCTCCAGTCCCCTTTTCCAGTGACCCGAGCACTCTATTGATGCCTTCATAGTTAAAGAAAAGTAGTAATTCTCCAAATGGCAATTTAAGCAGTTCTGCTAGATCTTTTATTTTTATATCGCTTCTCGATGTCAATGACTATTTTATCTTTTGATTTAGCCACAGCTCCGGCAAATTTTAAAAAACTCTTGTAGTGATGAATTAACAATTCCAGGCCATATCCTGAAAATCCCCTTATGTATGATTCTGCCCCATAGCATCTATTTGCATAGCAGAAAGCTTTTGCTATTTTTATCTCGTCTAAAATTTTATCTGATTTTATCCTTCTTTTTATGTAATTTACATGAGAGTATGATAGGTCTGTAATGTTGCCCGCTTCTCTGGGATTTTTAACTTCCATAACAGGAACTATTTCAAAGAAAATTCTTGGGCCCGCCTTTATTCTAAAGTAGTTTCTTGAGCCTTTTAGAGTTGTGAATTTAGTGTTTCTTAGAATTTTTTTGGTAAGACCTGAAATATCTTGTTTCAGATATTTTTTATCAAACCTAATAAAAATATCAATGTCATAAATATCTTTTTTTATTAGTGTCTTTTTGGCAAAACTTCCGCCAACAAAAATGCTGGCTTTTATTCTTAGCTTTTTTCTCCTATTTTCAATTTTTCCTATAAAAGAATTAAGAGATTTTCCAATTCCAAATAAATCTTTTTCAGTAGGATTGACCATTTCCAAAACTTCTCTGAATAAAGAATCAGTTTTCTTTGCCATGATAATTATTTTGGAGTTTCCAATTCAAAAGGCTTGATATCTTTTGTGTCAGAAATACTCCTGTCCAATGTTGAAGCCAGATCAATTATATATTTTCCCTCTTCAAGCTTGTAAATCAAAGGCCGATCTTTTTTGAATAGATTTGCCAGATCAATTTCAAATTTACCTGCGCCTGTAACTCGAACAGATTCAATATCTAAAATAACAGGAACATCCTCCTGCGTTATTCCTGCTATTTCTCTTATATCTTTTTCCACCTGTTTCTTTTCTTTTTGGTGGATTTCAATTAGGTTTTCTCCAACCCTTGTATGAAAACTGATTTGTTCAATGATTGCTGTGTCAACTTTAGTTTCAATGGATTTAAGAATACCTTTGATATCCTTAATAGATTTAATTGTCTTGCCAAGTTTAAGGGGCTTAATAAGTTCAGTTGCTCCTTCAGTAAATTGCTTGTCCGTAAAAGCGTTTTGACCAAGGTTATCGAGTACCACCTGTTGTTTTGCACTCTTTTGGCTGTCGTACCCTGCTGCCCTGATGGTTCTTCCTATTCTACTGCCGTTTTTCCTTAGTAAATCACGGATGTCTGCAACCTCTGAAAAGCCAATAATCTTTTGGAGTTCTTTGAGTTTGTCCGTCTTTCCTGCAATTATGAACTTTACAAGATCGCGATAGCGTAGGATAAGGTTTTCGGATTGCGAACTGATGATGAAATCTTGAAAATCAGATGAACTGTTGGATATAGCAGGGCTCAAATTGCTGTCGATGGATTTTGTTGCGTCAAGTTTGTTGTTTGAATACTGTATTTCGATATAGCCATCTTCATCATCAGGGATGAAAATGTTTCTTAGAGCATCACGTCCTTGTTTTCTTCCAATTTCTTCATTTGATAGGTGTTCAATCCTATCAAAGTAGAACCATTCCAAGGCATCTGTTACTGAACTTTTACCAGTTCCGTTGTCGCCATACACCAATATAGATTTCTTGTT
>JADFSH010000118.1 GCA_022560875.1 Planctomycetota bacterium
TGCGACTACATCATGCTCGAATCAAGCGGCCTTCGCTGCCCGGAATGCGGCCACACCCCCCGGAACGCGCAAAGCTTTCATCGTGGCCGCTTCCGGCGGCGACGCGTGATCTTAGCCTTGGGCTTCATGGTGCTCGGGGTGATCCTGCAGGCTGTCCCACGAATCAAACAGAACGGCTGGATTCATTCCATGCCGACCACCGCGCTCATCCTGTATGCGGACTGGGGTAGCAGTGAAGCAGCGTTTGCGGAAATCCGCAGGCGGGCGTTTGATGATGCTGTGCCAAAGAGGGTCGATCCCGGTCGATGGCAATCCGATGTTCTGTATGAATGGCAGAAAACGCTCTTGACGAGAGGCTGCATGAACACGTTGCAGCCGCATCGACCACGCAATCTACGCCTCGCAACCCTCGATTTACTCGGTTACCGCCTGACGGCAGCAAACGGAGATTACACCGTACTCGTTTCGTGCCTGACGGATTCGGATTCCGTGATTCAGAAAAAGACAGAATCCGCGATTCGCACGGTTTGGAACTTTGCTGATGAGGGTTTCGGCGCCCGCATTCGCGATCAACTCCTCGCCATCATCAGGCAGGATGATCAGCCGATGGCGCTGTATTACGCCGCCTTATTCCTTGATGACAACGAGACTATTCGACCGGAGTTGTATGCATGGCTCATGGATGATGATCCCGCTTTCAGAATATTGGCTTGTCATGTCCTCGCAGATGAAGATGAAAGCGGCGCTCACATTCCCGTGCTAATCGATCTGTTCATAAATGCTTCGGATAGTGTATCGCCGATCAGTGGTGATTCAATTCGTGAAGATGCGATCTCGCTGCTGTCATACAATCGTCTCGACTCTCCGGGCGTCCTTGCCGAGCTGATTAAGTCGATCGACCATTCCGATGAACAGCTTCCAGCCGCGATGATCTCACTCATCGGAAGGATGGGTCCGCGGGCCCTGCCCGCGCTTGACGTACTCATTTCCAAGCTCGACCACTCGAACCGGGACGTTCAAACCTACGCAATCGAGGCGATCGGCGCGATCGGGAACGAGGCCCATCGAGCCGTCCCCGATCTGCTCCGCCTCGTAGATGGTGAATCGTATGGTCTGGGCGGCATCGCCCTGGAAGCCGCCATCCGAATCGCACCAGATCCCGATCAATTGGCGTCTCTTCTCTTTGACACACTACCCCAGACGGCCCCCTATAACCGAACTGCATTGTATCGGGCCATGAGATGGCTCGACCTGACCGATGATCGCATCGTGTCCACGCTTCGCAGTGGACTTGATGACTCGCATGATGAGGCCCGCGCGGCAGCGGTAGGGTCATTGGGTTTCATCTCCCCGACCTCAGCGGACATCATCAGTATGCTGCTCACCGCTCTTGATGATCCCGACGAGAAGGTGCGACTGGCATCGGTGGCGGCCCTGGTGAAACATCCGATGTGTGCCGAGAAGACCGTGCCGCTCCTTCGAAGTATGCTCGCCAATGATGAGGAGGAGAAAGTTCGCGCCGCCGTCGCCAAAGCGCTGGGATCCATAGCTGGCGATCAAGATACCATCGAAACGCTCATCAATGCGATTCAGGATGATGATCCGTACGTCAGAAGGGCTGCCATTCTGGCGCTGGGAACAATCGGTCCCAATGCGAAGGCGGCCATACCGTCGCTGCAAAGCCTTCTGGGCAGGGATCGTCCGAATGACTGGTTCATCGACGAAGCAAACGCGGCGCTCGAATTGATCGAACGCCGCGATTCAACGATTCCAGATTCGTGACCATCGCACGTCACCACGGTCATTCCTCGACGCGCTTCGCCTCGATCGTCATCATTTCCTCCCAGGTCTCGTCGTCGTCGTTGAGGATTGAGCCGCGCCAGGAAAAGCGATCGTCAGTGATGTTAGAATAGTTGGAGCGCAGAAGCTGGCCTTCCGTATGGGGAACGTGGAAAGTGATCGAACCATTGGCGACCTTCACACCTCCCAGTTCCGGGCAGCCCATCTTGATCACATTACCCGCGAGGGCGTCAATCCATTTCATCCGCCACATCTTCTGCTCGGTATTGTAAATCCGGATGTTCTGCCCGTGCATGAAGAGACTGCCATCCGGCCACGTCGCGCGAAACTCATCGGCGATGGCTTTCCCGTCAAGGATATATTGACCGATCCAATCCGCGGCAAAATCCTGCCATTCACCCTCGGGGCTCTTGACTTTACCTTTGCATTTCCAGGTGCCGATGAGAAAGGCGAACAGCTTCAGTTCCGGCGGTGCGTCGGGATGCGTGGTGCCGAACATAGTCTGGTTCATGAAATGCCGTTCCTCCTGCCGCGGGGTCGAGGTCCATATCTTCATGGAGCGCTGTTTCTGGTGACATGCTAGATGCGATATGTCTTCGCCTCTCTTTTTTTTGCTCATCAATTCCAATCTCTCACTCAGCCGCCGGAAATATGCCTCAAACACCTTCCCAAGTCCTTTCTTGATGGAAATACTCAGCCAGAGGCGGCTCACGACACTGACAGGCCCGATAACGCCCGCATGGATCAATGGGAAGAGCCGTGATATCCTTCCCGACTGTGGAAGCTGCCATATTTTTAGACAGGGACAACACCCTCATAGAGAACGATGACGATCTCGGTGACCCCGATGGCGTTCATCTCTGTCCGGGAGTTTCACGGGGACTTCAGGAATTGCGGAATGCCGGATACCGTCTCGTGGTCGTGACCAATCAGGGCGGGGTGGCCCGGGGTGCGTACTCCGAGGCCGATGTCGATGCCGTGCATCAACGCATCGCCTTCCTCGTGGATGAATCGTCGGACGAAGTCGGCCTCATCGAGCGGTTCTATTACTGCCCGTTTCATCCCGAGGCGAAGCTGGAGGAATACCGTCGCGATCATTCCTGGCGCAAGCCTCATCCCGGCATGCTGATTCAGGCCGCCCACGACATGCAACTCGATCTGGGGCGAAGCTGGATGATCGGCGATCAGGCCCGTGACGTTCAGGCGGGACGTTCCGCCGGCTGTCGCACCGCCCTCGTCAACCCGGATGAGAAAATTTCCATCGAAGCCAAGCCGACATATGCCGGGAAAACGTTTCCGGAAGCCGTTGATTTCATACTCAAACAAAAGACGAATGCCCCGGAGGCCCCTGCGAACATGAATGGACAGACCACGTCCCTTGCATCTCCCGAATCCACCCCTCGCGCGCTCAGCAATGCGACGAACACCGACTCTGACGTCGGCATGCTTCGGCGCACCATTCATGACCTCACCGAGGAGCTTCGCTCGGAGCGCATGCGCCGGGCGGAATTTACGCCGCTGAAGATGGCGGCGAGTTTCTGCCAGTTGTTGGCGGTACTGCTGGCAATGCTGGGCCTGCTGCAAGTGGGCGGGGAGCTGGAAGTTTTCACCAAGTGGATGATCGGAGCCGGTCTGATGCAGCTCATGACCATGACCATGCTGCTTCTGGACTTGAAGGGATGACGGGGGAGACATCGACGGAGATTACGCTACGTGCGCTTGAGGGTGAGCCGCTCAAGCATGATCACATCCGGGAGATGGTCGTTGCCACCGCCCACGCCATTGCCGAACGACAGGGGGTCAGGGTGATCGACCTGCAGACCACTCCTGCTGCCATCACCGCCCGACTCGAAACGGGGCGTATCGAAGCCATCGGTTTCGCCTCCGAGCTTCGACGGTTGACCACGAGTTGGTATTGCCACAAATTCGGGGTGGAAACCCTCTGGGGTGAAGCGAACCGGGATGATTATGATGCGGATGAAGAGTGGAAATCAGTATGACCCCGCCACGCAATCCTCCCGACATTGGTCGCATTGTCATCATCATGCCTTCATGGGTGGGCGATTCGGTGATGGCCACTCCAATTCTGAGGGCTATCCGTCAGGTTTTCCAGAAGGCTCATCTCGCCGGCATCATGCGACCAGGTCTCGCCGAAGTCCTGGCGGGTAATCCCTGGCTGGATGAAACAATCACCTGCCACATGAAAGGAATCGGCGGGGTGTGGCGCACCGCAAAGGCGATTCGCTCGACGAAACCGGATGCGGTCCTGCTGCTGCCGAATAGTTTCAGGTCAGCCCTTGCGACACGTCTGTCCGGCGCGCCGATGCGGATCGGATACAACCGGGACGGTCGGGGATGGCTTCTCACCCATTCCATCAACGTTGAAAAATCGGCGGAGCCAACGCCCACGATTGACTACTACGCTCATCTGGTGCGGACGGCACTCGGGGTTGAGGACATTGATTTGAGAATGGAGTTGTTTGTCACGGAGGCTGATTCGTCCGCCGCGGACAGGATATTGCACGATGTGAAGGATCCGTTCGTGCTCTTGAATCCGGGGGGGAATACGGGGGGGAAACCGGGGGGAAACAAGCTGCTAAAGCGTTGGCCGGTCGAACGTTTCGCTCTTTTGGCTGATCATCTTGCTTCCACTTATGGGATGGTCACGGTGTTGAGCGGGGCTCCAGGCGAAAGGGATATTCTGGAGGCGGTGATGGAGCAGGTCAGTCCTCAGACCCCGCTGGTCAATCTCGTGGACCGCGACCTAAATCTTGGCAACCTGAAGGCGATCGTGCAGCGTGCGGCCCTGATGATCACCAATGATACAGGTCCAAGACACATCGCCGCGGCGTTGGGAACCCCGCTTATCACCTTGTTCGGCCCGACGGACCACCGTTGGACGACGATCAACTACCCGAATGAGCGGATCATCCTTGCTCAACCGTTCCTTCCCGAGGAGCAGATCGCGGATCAGCAGCCGGCCACATGTCGGATAGACAGGATTTCCGTTTCTGATGTCGCGGCCCGCGTCAAAGAACTGCTGACGATTGACAAATAAAAACCGGAATATTGACAACTGTCTTCCGACTGGAGTCGATCATGCCCCAAGGGTAGGATGAGCCCATGGGAAGCCTTCCCACCACCACCAGCGCATCCGATCTGACCACGAACCCTGTCACGGATCCGCGTATCATCGAACTTGCGGCTCCCATTCGACGTGCCTATCCGGAGGATCGGGTTTTTGATTCGATCATGGCCGTTCGGGGGGAAGTGTATCGCAACCACAAAAATCGTAGAACCATCCGGGTTGAGATCGAAGGCAAGCGATATTTCATCAAGAGTCACGGGCATTCCGGGTGGATGGAGATATTCAAGAACACCTTGCGTCTGCGTCTGCCGGTCCTGACCGCCGCTCCGGAATGGCTGGGGATCCAGCGGCTCAATGAACTGGGCGTCCCCACCATGCGCTGCGCGGGATACGCTTGTCGCGGCAGAAATCCCGCGCGGATGGAATCGTTCATCATCACCGAATCGCTGGAAGACTACCTCACGCTGGAGGATTTGATTCCCATATGGGCGAAGCTTGGAGATAGTCAGCGAAAAAATCTCACCCGTCGCGCTATCCGGGAAATTGCGATTCTCGCCCGCAAGCTGCACACCAATGGCCTGAATCACCGTGATTTCTATCTCTGCCATTTCATGACCCGAGCGCGTGATTGGAACAAATGGAAGGGGGATGATGAAATGGTTCTGCATCTGATCGACTTGCATCGGATGCAAATGCGCGCCCGAACGCCGCTGCGCTGGTTGATCAAGGATCTCTCCGGACTTCTATTCTCGGTACTGGACCTCGATCTCACCCTGCGCGATTACCTGCGGTTCCTGAAAGGATATTGGGGAGAGAACTGGAAGCACACCTTCCGCAGAACAAAATGGCTTCGCCGTTTCATTGTCCACCGCGCGGTCAATCTGTATCGACGCAAGCAAGGAAAGCCGCCGCCGGTTCCTGCAGATCTTGCCAGTTTTTCATGAATCGCCGACGATCCTTCTCGCGCTGGCGTTTCCAGCTCAGCCCCATCGTTCGCCGACGCATGCCGTCCAGGTCGAGCATCCAGATTTTCCCTTCCTGATCGACGATATAGTTGGTGGCCTTCATATCGCCGTGTGTGAGCCGGAGCCGGCCAAGTTCCTGCCAGATTTGAGAAAACGCCATCGCCAACTCATCGATTTGTGATGGTTCCGGGTTGTGATCCCGCACGAGGTCGTACAAGGTGATCCCTTCCACATAGTCACAAAGAAAAAACGACACCCCGCGCATCGGGCCAAATCGCATTTCCAAGGCAGCCAGCGGACGTGGGGTGGGAATACCCGCCTGGTGAGCATATAAGCCGTTGCGCCAACTCCACATCGCCCGGGAGCGAAGAAAAGCATGCGCCGTGGTGTGGATCGAACCCTTGAGGTTGTAGCGTTTGAGTACGTGGGAGACGCCCGCTCCCTCAATACGCACGACCGTACTCCGATCGCCATCTTTGAGCATCGTGCCGGTAGCAAGGAGTCTGTCAGGATCATTCCACAATTGGGTGAGAAGGTGATCGTTGCGGGCCTGGTCATGCCACATCACCCGTCGAAAAGTCCTTCTGACGACGGATTTGAATTCACGAACAACCATGCCGCCTCGTGGCTCTCCAATGCCCCGGCCGGGGGGAGGGAGGGAAACGTCGAAGTGTATCTCCTCGTCGGCCTAGCGGCCTATCTGATGAGAATCACACTCGTCGAACGAGGCGATATGGGTTCCCTGACCGGCGAAGACTGGAAAACCTCTCTTGTGTGATGCAACCGGTTTCATTCTGAGGCGTGGTCGAGGATAATCCACCCCCATGAACTGGCAATGGCCCATCTGCATCATCGGCGCCTACCTGGTCGGCTCGATCCCGTTCGGCGTGATCATTGGCCGAATCCGGGGAATCGATGTCCGCGATCACGGCTCAAAAAACATCGGGGCGACCAATGTCTCGCGCGTGCTGGGAAAGAAACTCGGCATGTTGTGCTTCCTGCTCGATGTTGCCAAGGGCGCGGGTCCGACAATCGTCGCGGGATTCATGATTGGCAAGGTCGCGGAAGCGGAACCGGAACCGCGTGAGATGTGGCTGTGGATGGCAGTGGAACTGAAGCAGAGCGAGATGTGGCTGTGGATGGCGGTGGCCATTTCTGCGGTCCTGGGTCACATGTTCTCGATCTTTCTCAGGTTCAGGGGCGGCAAGGGGGTGGCCACGGGTTTCGGTTCACTCGCGGCGATGTGGCCACTCATGACCTTTCCGGCCTTCGTCGCAGTGGTGGTGTGGTACTTCTCCCTCCGCATGACAAAATACGTAGCGGTGGCGAGCATGCTTGCGGCGATCAGCCTGCCTCTGGTCTACCTCCTGACTTCAATCCCCAATGATGGCCGGGATATTGCCAGAATTCTTATGCATGCTTCACCGCCCTGTATCGTGACCGGAGTCCTCGCCATTCTGATCGTGTATCAGCACCGTTCGAACATCGCGAGGATCCAGCGCGGCGAAGAGCCCAAAGTTGCCGGACGCAAACGACGCGGTGACATCCTTCACGACCAGACGGAGACAACCGGCTCGACAGGAGATCACCCGAACGATCAATCTTGAAAAATCACCGGAATCATCACCACTGCGCCATCCCCGTGATTCGCAAGTCCCGCCATCGCCGCGCGGACCTTGCGCAGATCGGCCAGGGACTGGGAGCTGGAGCGGGGAATCAAATCCATCCCAGCCAACCCCGCATCATTGATCACCCTCAATTGGATGGCAAGATGAGGCAAGGTGGCCACCTGTCCCAGCAGTTCATTGACCATGATTGATTTGATACAGAGCGTGTGCGATGCGCCCAGCACGTCAAAGCTTACCTGCTGATCGCGTGATGGGATGAAATCCCGTCTTCCCAGAACCTGCCCATCACGAAGGGGTTCGAAATCAGGATGCAGAAACTCATTCAATTCGGAAGAGACCTGACGATCGAGGCTTCTCTGCTTTCCAGATTCCTTCACATTTCGTGGGGTGGGGCTGGCGTTGCGCTCTGTTTTCAGGATTACGGTTGAGTAGTTTCTCACCAGCGCGACGTTGGAGTCGAACCGGGGCAGAATATCTGCCATCGACTGTTCAAAATACGCCGCGTCATTGCTCATCACGACAATCGCAACCGTGGCGATAATCTTTTGATTGGGGCGGCTGTTCAACGGGGTATTCGCAGCATCATCGGCACTCGCCAGGGTCGGCAGGGTCACCGTCTGGGGACGGTAATGATGCAGAATCCCATCCTCAAGCGTCCATTCATCTTCTATTGCAACCATCGGATCCGCGATGTCATCGACCTGCAGCCGATCTGGAAGCATTTCTTCCTGCTCGAAAAGGAAAGCCTGGAGAGCCTGCAAGCCACGTCCGGCCTGTCCGCTGGAAACCGCCCAGATCCCGCCGGTCAGCGTCAACAGAATCATGGCGGCGGCAGCGTAGCGTCTCCCGGGGGCGCGCCGATTGACTCGTTCATGGCGACGTCGATATTCACCCGGCTTTCTCGCCGGGGTTGGGTCCATGAGCATCGGTCGGGCCAGCAGCGGCTCCAGATCGATCAGGAAATCGCGGGGGAGTTCGATCTCCGTCATATCTCGCAATTCGGATCGATCCCGGCGCATCTGCATGACCTGCTCTCGAACCTGCGGATTTGATTCCAACTTCGCCAGAAGTCGGTTCTCATTGCGCGGCGACAGCTCGCCTTCAATCAAGGCGAGGATCTGAATCTCATCAAATTGGTCGAAACTTTCCATGAGTCCCTGCCGTCTCCGTGCCGTGTCGTCGAATCAGTCGCTTCGCGTCTGGATTCCGACCTCCATGTTTCCCACTCAGGATGCGCCCAGCTCTTGGTCCCTGTCTCGATCACGGATACCGGTATCCGAATGCCGCTCCATCTCTATTTCCAAGGCCGAGCGTAACGCGGCTCTGGCCCGAAATAATCTTGATTTGACCGTCCCGACCGGGATGTCAAACACCTCGCCGATCTGTAAATAATCCAGCCCGTTCATATCCCGTAATACCAATAATGCCCTTGATTCTGGATCGAGGCTGTTGAGGGACAGAAGGAGCCAGGCCTTCAATTCTCTTTGTTCGACGCGATCAGTCGCGGAGGGTTCCCCCGAAGCAGGCAGTTTTCCCATTTTCACCCGCTCTCCGGCATCAGTTTCATATCCCATTAAGTCATCCAGACTGCTGTGTTTACGGATTTTTTGTCGCCTCAGATGGCTCAGGCAGCAGTTCATGGCGATGCGGATGACCCAGGTACTGAGCTTTGACTTTCCGTTGTAACTGTCCAGCCCCTCCAGGACCTTAACCAGGGTGTCCTGGGTCAGGTCTCCAGCCTCATCCGGATTGCCCAACATCCGATAACAAATGCTGTAAATGCGACGCTGATAAGACCGCAGCAACTCTCCCATGGCCTCCGGATCCCCCGCGCGGTGAGCTTCCACGAGTTGAAGTTCCCGGAGCGCTGATATGTGATCAGAGTCTGAAATCGTCATATGTGCATTGTGCCCCGCGCTGGAATCATGCTCATCGGATGGCCATCTTGATTTGCTGGATGGACTTGCCGCCAGACTGAATGTGAATGCTCCTCGCCCACGTCTGTTCCCATTGAAGTGTGTACGATAAGGGTATGGAACGGTTCCATCTCACCCATCCGGGAGATGACCCCGAAATCATAGGAGCCCCGCGTTTGGGCCGCCGCCTTTGCGACCGTCATGAACAGCCTGTACCGCTCACCACTTGAAACCCGCTACGCCTCCCGGGAAATGCAGTCGATCTGGTCGCCGGATCGCAAGTTCTCGACCTGGAGGCGGTTATGGCTCGCCCTGGCCGAAGCCCAGCGTGAACTGGGCCTGAATATCAGCCAGGAACAGATCAACGAGCTTGCCGCCCATCTCGACGACATCGACTATGAAGCCGCCTCGAAATACGAAACCAAATTCCGTCACGATGTGATGGCCCATATCCGGGCCTACAGCGACGTCGCCCCCAAGGCCGGACCCATCATTCATCTCGGGGCCACCAGCCAGTATGTCAACTGCAATACTGACCTCATCCTTTTCCGGGACAGCCTCGAACTCATCGTCGCCAAGCTTGCCCGGGTGATCGATGCCCTCGGCAACTTCGCCATCGAATATCGCGATCTGCCCACACTCGCCTTTACCCATTTCCAGCCCGCCCAGCCGACCACGGTCGGCAAACGCGGGGCAATGTGGGCCTACGACCTCGTGCTGGGCCTCGAGGAGATCGAATATCGCCTCGACACCCTCCGTTTTCGCGGCATAAAGGGAACGACCGGCACCCAGGCTTCGTTCATGGCCCTCTTCGATGGGAATGAAACCAAGGTTGAGAAACTTGATCAACTCGTCACCGAAAAAATGGGCTGGCCCGCCGATCAGCGATTCGCACTGACTGGTCAAACGTATCCGCGGATTGTCGATGCTCAGGTTCTGTCGTCGCTGGCGATCATTGCAGCTTCATTACATAAGATCGCGACCGACATACGCCTGCTCGCCAATCGCAAGGAAATCGAAGAACCGTTCGGCAAGGACCAGGTCGGATCCTCGGCCATGGCCTATAAGCGCAACCCCATGCGATGCGAGCGGGTCTGCGGCATGGCTCGGTTCGTCATGAATCTGGTCCAGAACCCCCTGCAAACCGCCGCCACCCAATGGCTGGAGCGCACCCTGGATGACTCGTCAAACCGAAGGCTTGTCCTTCCCGAGTCGTTTCTCGCTCTCGACGGGTCGCTGGATGTGATGCACAACGTCACCTCGGGTCTGGTGGTGTATGAGAAAACCATCCGCGCGAACCTCATGGCCGAGCTTCCCTTCATGGCCACGGAAAACATGATCATGGCCGCGGTGAAACAGGGTGCCGATCGCCGGGAAGCCCACGAAATCATCCGCCAGCACAGCCAGGAAGCCGCCCAACATGTCAAGGCAGAAGGCGGCAAGAACGATTTGCTCGAACGACTGCGCGATGAAGACATGTTCCGCAACCTCGATCTGGACGAAGTGCTCGACCCCATGGCCTACGTCGGTCGGGCCCCCGAACAGGTCGATCGTTTCATTGCGGAGATTGTGGACCCGATGCGAAAGCGACACGCAGATAGCCTGACTGAATCGACCCGACTGCGGGTCTGATCGATCGAATAGAGGGAGTCTCCGCGCGGGCAAGCGAAAATATACTTACTCGAAGTCGAGATAGACGCTCGCCGGGGCTGTGGTGTGAGGGGAAAATCTTAG
>JADFSH010000119.1 GCA_022560875.1 Planctomycetota bacterium
GAAGCATGTGAGTGCGATCCGAGGCGCGAAAGCTCAATCAGGCAAAATCCCGCTCGAGCGTTTCGCGGGTCCGAACGGGGCAACAGGGCATGTACGCTGTCACCGCCTTCCGAGCCGCGTGACCGCTGTATGGGTGGCTAAGCTGATTATTTCATCCTAGCACATCGCCATGCCCTTCGATACAATGCGGCAGGCCGGGACTTCTTGGGTTGAAGTCTGGGCGGTAAATCCATATTTGAGCGCATGGACGGGGCTGCCAGAGGAGACTGTCATGCGGTGCTGTATTGTGTTACTCGTCGGGCTTCTCGGTGTTCGTGCTGATGCGGCAGTTATTAATGTCCCCGCCGACCAGCCGACGATCCAGGCGGCGATCAATGCCGCGGTTACGGGGGTCGATGAGGTCGTCGTCGCTCCGGGGAACTACAACGAACTGATCAATCTCCTGGGCAAGGCGATCATCGTCCGCAGCAGCGGGGGGCCGGATGTCACCACGATAGACGGGACGGGCCTGGGCGGCAGTGTGATCAGCTGCATTACCGGGGAGGACAACGACACCATCATTGAAGGGTTCACCATCACTGGGGGCATCGGAACGGTGAGCGGCTCTGATCGTGTGGGCGGCGGTCTCTTTGTGAATGAGGCGGGGCCCATGGTGATCGATTGCACCTTCACGGGTATGACCACAGCGCTCGGAGGCGCGGTGTATCTCTCTGACAACTTTGCGTTTGCGTTTGAATCCGTGCTCATACATTGCCGGTTCCTCGACAATACGGCCACGAAAGTGCTCGGCGGCGGGGGAGCCCTGATAAACGTGGTCGCGAATGTAAAACTCTACAACTGCCTCTTCCGGGGCAACACCGGCGATCGCGGCGGCGCCATTTTCGCCAGCACCGGAACCATTACCGCCACCAATTGTGTTTTCTACGAAAACACTGCTCTCTCAAACGGCAGCGTCGTGCACAACCTCGGCACGATAGGTTTTCGAAGTTGCATACTCTGGAACAACACCCCCGGGAGCAACCCGATCTCATTTTTCAATTCTGCGGGAAGGCTATTCACCGACATCCAGTTCTTCTCCGGTTCGGGGTCGGGCAACATCAACCTCGATCCTCAATTCGTCGATCCGGCCAACGGCGACTTTCACCTCCAGCCGACCTCGCCCTGCATCAATGCTGGCGAGCCAACCTTCTCGGCGCCGATCATTTTCGATCTTGATGGTGATGACCGCGTCCAGCAGTGTCGTGTTGACATCGGCATGGATGAGACCCCATTTTTCTTAAATGATTGTAACAGCAATGGCATCGCCGATTCCTGCGACCTGTTCGACGCGACCAGTTTCGACTGCAATTTCAATCTCATTCCGGATGAGTGCGAGACCGACTGCAATAACAATGGCATCGACGACGCCTGCGACATCACTGACGGCACCAGCCCCGACTTCAACACCAACGGCATTCCCGATGAGTGCGAGCC
This sequence comes from Planctomycetota bacterium, assembly GCA_022560875.1. Taxonomy (GTDB): domain Bacteria; phylum Planctomycetota; class Phycisphaerae; order Phycisphaerales; family SM1A02; genus JADFSH01. The sequence continues at coordinate 1,474 of JADFSH010000119.1, forward strand.
GGACTGCAATGGCAACGGCTTCCCCGACTTCATCGACATCGCCTTCGGCTTCAGCCTCGATCTGAACCTTAACACCATTCCCGACGAGTGCGAATGTCTCGCCGACACCGATGGGAGCGGACTCGTCAACGTCACCGACCTGCTGGCCCTGCTCGCTGCGTGGGGGCCCTGCGCCGCGCCCTGCCCGCCTGACATCGACTTGGATGGAAGCGTCAACATCACCGACCTCCTCGCCCTCCTCGAGGCGAGGGGCGCGTGCCGGTAGCGAGAGTCGGTTCGTCAGTCTGCCTGGCACAAGTCCCGAGAGGGTCGATTTGGGGGGGTTCGGGAGGCAGTCTGTTTGCGAGGGGGGCTGCTCCGGAGAGTGAGGGGGAATCCTTCTCTCCGGAGACTCCCAATTCCCGTCACCCCCTCATCACTCTTGCTCAGGCTAATTCGGTGTGGGGTGATTTTTGAAATCGTGATGGCATGTTGCTGTTTGGATCGAAATGGAGACGATGGTTGATCTTGATCCAGAAGTTCTCAAAATTCACGATGTCGCAAAGCTGGAGACCGGCATCATGTGTTGCAGGGTGCCAGTCCGGGAGAACGTTGAGTTCTCGAATGGTGTCCGAATCATTGATCGCGTTGGGTGCATTCCGATAAGCCAGGGCCGATCCCGAGGCGAGCAGATCCAGAATCAGGAAAGTCAGCACGGTGGCGATGCAGAATGCTCTAAAGGATACGTTCATCGGAGCGATTGTGGTACTGGTTTTCATTATGTTGTTCCTTACCCTGAAGTGTTGTTCAGCTACTCAACTATCAAATTCAAGCAATCGCAATCAAAGCACTTGAGGATGTCAAACTGTGCCGGCTCTGCGTTGTAGGGAATGACAAAGACGCGCAGACTGAGCCGACGATGTGAAGCCATGCGGGTTATGAGGGTTATGAGGTTGATGCGGGGCCCGGGGGGGACGGGAACACATGCCCTGAGAGATATGCGCTGGGCAGGAGAGGCGATGCCCGGCACCTATGGTTGGATAACACCAGTTTATACCGGACTCAGCAGTCCATGCACCGTATCTCGCCGAAGATCGACGGCTCGAGATCCCGTTTCTCGATGGCAAAATCGATCAGGCAGCGCAGCGACTTATCGGTGTCGGGAAGATTGTATTTCTCGGTGATCTCCGCCAGGTAATCGATCTGTCGCTGCTTGAGCTGGACGGTGGTGGACTGGTTATCGCTCATGGCCATTCCTCTTTAAGATGGTATCGAGAGAGGATGGTAGCGGAATCGTCGGGCAACGTGTCGGGTCTGATAATGAGTGACAGATACCGAGGCGGGAAAGGTCTGAATCTGCGGATGCGGTCTTCCCGGTCTCGCCAACACGCGCGGCTCCCCCCCCACAGCACGTTATTTTGATCCCGACTACCTCGCTCACCCCGTCTTGCATTATCATCTTTGGTAGCAAAGGACCATCATGCGTATTCGCTGGAAAATGTTGATTCTCCTCGTGACCATCTCCCTGGTGCCGCTGGTGACCGCGGCAATGATCGGTCGAATCAGCGGCCGGCGGATGGGCGATGAACTGACCGAGGCGACCGGTCGGTTGCTGACGGATAACGCCTATCGAGAGTTGAATCGCATCGTGGAACTTGCCGTCTCGGGGCTGGAACGCGACCGGGCGATGGTGGAGACGGCGGTGGATATTCAGGCCCGGGCGGTGGAGAGCTTGCTCGCGGGGGCGATTCCGGGGGGACAAGTGCATTTCTCAGAAGAGTTCGATTCCCCGGATCTCTGGCCCGCGGGCATGGAGTTATCGGAGCGGCACGCAAAGTATAACCTTCAAGATGGTGTTTTCGAGCCCATGGAAGTGTCGTACGAAACGCCGGTCATTCGCCTGCTCCCGGGGGCTGCGCATGATGTGATTGCCGGTGATATCGCGCGGCTGGCCTCACTGGGTGAAGTGTATGACTTCATCCATCAGCGTCACTCGGATCTTATCCTGTGGCAGTACACGACGCTCGATTCGGGGGTCCACAGTTCCTACCCCGGGCATGGCGGCTACCCGGAGGATTACGACTCTCGCAACCGCTCCTGGTACACGCTGGCGAAGGCACAGGGAAGCGCGCTGTGGTCGCCTCCTATCATCGACGCTTCCACCCGCCAGGTGCTGATGGTGCGCTCGAGCCCGATCTTCGCCCCGGATGGCGACTTCGCCGGGGTCACGGGCATCGATGTCCCCATGACCCTGATCCTCCAGCGGATGGAGCTTCCCGAAGCCTGGCGCGACAATGCGAAAGTTGCCCTGACGATCGCCAATCGAGATGACGTCACCGACGACGTTCAGCTCCAGGTGATCGCCCAGCAGGATTACAATCGCGCTGAACGCATCTGGGACATGCCCATCGATCTCGAAGTGCTGCGATCGGACGACGCTACGACATTTGCCGCCCTGATCGATGATGTGCGCAAGGGCGAGGCGAGCGTGAGACGGATGCCCTATCTCGATCGTGATTGTCTCTGGGCGTGCGGCCCGATTCAGCAACAACAGCATGCGAATACGCCAGTTCAGGGGCTGTCGCTTTTGATCATCGTGCCCTTCGAGTCCATTATGGCCGGAGCGAGACAGGCCGAAGATCAAATGGCCCGGCGTCTGAACCAGCAATTCCAGTTCACGGGATTACTGCTGATCATCGTGATCGTCATCGTGGTGGTGATTGCGTTTCTCGCATCTCGCGCCATTTCCCGTCCGGTCCGGGATCTCGCCCTCACCGCCCGCCGCATTTCCGAAGGCGACCTGGAGGCCCGGGCCACGGTCAGCACGAGTGATGAACTCGGGGAACTGGCCCGGGCATTCAATCAGATGGTCCCGCAACTGCAGGATCGCATGAGGCTCCGTGAATCGCTGAATCTGGCCATGGAAGTGCAGCAGCACCTGCTTCCCCAGAACCCGCCGCAGATCAAGGGCATTGATGTGGCCGGGCGCAGCGTGTATTGCGATGAGACGGGCGGGGATTATTACGACTTCCTGCATTATTCAGAACTCACGCCCGGCAAGCTCGGGTTGGTGATCGGGGATGTGACCGGGCATGGCATCGCCGCGGCCCTGCTGATGACCACCGCCCGGGCCCTGCTGCATATCCGCGCCCCGCAGACGGGTGACATCGCCCAGGTGATCGGAGACATCAACCGGCATCTGGCCAAGGACACCACGGCGGGAAAGTTCATGACCTTTTTTTACCTGCTCATCGATGCGGAAAAGAAATCCGCCCGGTGGATCAGCGCGGGGCACGATCCGGCCATTCTCTATGACCCCGATACCGGGGAGTTTTCCGAACTGGAGGGGAAAGACCTCCCCCTCGGGGTGGATGAAAACTGGACGTTCCGCGAAGAATCACGCGCTGGCTTCAAGGCCGGACACGTCATCGTGCTGGGGACGGACGGCATCTGGGAAGCCCGCAATGAAGCCAACGAGATGTACGGCAAGGAACCGCTGCAAGATGTCATACGGGAACACGCCGCACAAAGCGCGAAACAGATTGCCGACGCGGTGATCGACGATCTTGTGCGCTTTCGTGGCGGGCAACCCCAGCTCGACGATGTTACTTTAATTGTCTTGCGTTTTACCGAGTGACCTGCGTGCCGTTTCGGTTTTCCCGGCGCGTGGGGGGCTGTCCATAACGCGGATCTGGTTTCAGGGTTCTGGAGATGCGCTCCAGAATCGCACCGTGCCGTCAACCATGTCGGCGAAGAGAGTCTCGCTCTGGGGATCGAATACCAGGGATCTGGCGACGGTTGATCCCGCGGCCTGCAGGATCAACAGGGGATCACCGGTGCCGGCCTCCCAGACGAGTACTTGACCATTCGCGCTTGAAGAGAAGAGGCGTTGATCATCGGGGCTCCAGATGACGTGAATCACATCCGCCGTATGGCCGGTCAGGGTCTTGCGGAGTCGTCCGGTTCCGGCCTCCCATATCTTGATCACATCGTCTTCCCCACAGGAGGCAATCAATGATCCTGACGTGTTGAAACGACAGGCCACGACCGTATCCTCATGCCCGATCAGGGTGGTGAGCAGGCGTCCATCAGTCGTATCTATGAGTTTGAGGTTATTGTTCCCAGCCGTGGTGAACACCAGCCTGCGTCCGTCAGGGGAGTATGAAATATCTCTCACCCCCTGATTATCATACTTGAATTCACCGACGATACGTTGTTCTCTGCTATCAATGAGAATCAGCTCGCCCGACCCATAGCCGACGGCGAGCATTCGGTCGTCCGGGCTCCATCGAATTAACGAGGGCAGGTCATGAGGAAGCGGAATCTCAGAGTGCAACTGCCCGGTCACGTCATCCAGTATTGAAAGCGTTGTGGATCCCTCATACACGACGGCCAGCATACGGGCATCGTGACTGAGATCGAAAATGCCGGCCGGCGCATCCAAAGGGATCGATCGGTTGGTCGTGCGAGACGAGGCATCCCAGAGCCGGATGGTCGTGTCCGGTGTCAGCGCAGCGAGGGTCCGGCCATCGGCGCTCATGGCGAGGGAGGAGTTCGGCAGAACCTGTCCGGGGAGATGAGTCGCTTCCTCTCGTGACTCTACGTTCCAACGGCGTATCGTTCCGTCTTTAGATGCGGAAAGAAGCCGGGTGGTGTCGGTTGGATCGAAGGCCACCGCCCGCACTTCATCAGTGTGTCCGTTGAACTGATTGAGCAGACGCCCGGAGTCGGTCTCCCAGAGGTGAAGCGAATAATCCGTCGAAGCCGAGACGTAGCGTGAGCCATCGTGATTGAAGAGCGCATCGAGCACCCATAAGCCGTGCTGCTGACGGGCGGCAATGTGCTGATCTTCTTCAACCTGCCATACGCTCAACTTGCCGCCACTTGCATCTCTAAATGAATACACCAGTTGTCGGCCCGTGGGATCGAAATCAACGCTCTCGGTATACCCCATGTTTTTTTCTGCGGGTCGCTCGTGCAGCACTTGTCCGGTTTCGACGTCAAAGATAATCACCCGGCCGTCACGGGAGCCCGAGGCGATTCGGCGTCCATCGGGACTCACGGCGAGATCCCAGATTTGATCCGTGTTGCCGCCAATGGTTCGGATCAGCTCGCCGGACTCGACATTCCAGCACTTGATCAAGTTGTCATAGCCGGCGGAGAAGAGCATCGCGCCGTCGGGGCTGTAGATGACGTCGTGCACGAGCCCGTCATGGGCTTCGATGGTCCGTTGCAGTCGCCCGGTCGAGGCGTCCCAGAGACGAACGGTCCGGTCGGCGGAACCGCTGGCCAGCCATGCGCCATCAGGGCTGAACTGGACGGACCAGACCGCATCATCGTGGCCGCGCAGGATGTGCAGCGTCGCCCCGGTTTGTGCATCCCAGATGCGAATCGTCCGATCGGCGGAGGCGGAGGCGAATTGCTGGCCGGAGGGGGCGTAGGCCACATCCAGGACGGCGCCGTCATGGCCCGTGTACACCGCCAGGCTCGTGTCGGTCTGGGCCATGAGATATCGCCATTCCCAGTGACGCAGGGGTTTGGGAACTCGCTCAAGGTATTTCCGCATCATGACCACATTGCTGCCCTCGCGGGCGTTGCCGGCCAGGGCGATGTTGGCGAGAAAGGATTGGTATTGCGCTTCATCGCGTTCCCGGGTGATCGTCTCGGCCTGGTCCCTGATCACCAGCGTGACGCCCGAGAGCACGATGATCGTACCGAGAAGCACGATGAAGATCGAGGCCACCGCCGCGACCAGCGGCTTGTTGCGGAGGGCGAGCAGACGCAACTGGTACACCACGCTGGGGGGCCGGGCGATGATCGGTTCCTGGTTGAGGTATCGATTCAGATCGTCGGCAAATTCCGCCGCGGAGCGATACCTTCGATCGCGGTCTTTCTCCAGCGCCTTGAGCACGATCGTCTCGAGATCACCCCGGAGGGTACGATCGATCGTGCTGGGGCGGATCGGGGGCGTGTCCTGGATGATGCGGATGATTTCGGGGATCGGTGCGTCGGTCAGTTTGTAAGGAAGCTGACCGGCAAGCAACTCATAGAGTACGACCCCGAGCGAGTACACATCGCTGCGGGTGTCAAGGTCATGCGGGTCGGCGCGGCATTGTTCGGGGCTCATGTAAGGCAGCGTCCCGATGAGTTGCCCGATGTCGGTCTGCAGGGTGGTGATGGCCAGGTCGGCGTCGGTGGCACGGGCGACCCCGAAGTCGATGATCTTTATCCGACCGGACGAATTGACGAGCAGGTTTCCGGGCTTGAGGTCGCGATGGATGATGCCCTTCTGGTGTCCGTGATCGACGCCGGCGCAGATCTGGAGGAACAAGGCAATCCGGGCCTTCTTATCCAGGGATTGACGCCGGGCGTAGTCCGTGATCGTGCTCGCCCCGGGGATGTATTCCATGGCGAAGTAGGGGACGCCGCCGGTGCCGTCGTCATGCATCCCGGCCTCGTGGATCTGGGCGATCGCAGGGTGGTTCAATCGGGAAAGTATCTGGGATTCGTACTGGAAGCGGCGCAAGGCCTGACGCGAAGCGATCCCCCGCTTCATCACCTTCAGGGCGACGGTGCGGTGGGGTTGCTCCTGGACGGCGGAATAGACGACGCCCATGCCGCCTTCGGCGATGACGCTGCGGACGTGATACCGGCCGATGTGCTTGCCGACATACGAATGGTGAGGCTCCGAATCAATTGTGGATGTATCGAGCGCGGGTTTCTCGAGAAACGTTCCGGCGGTGGCTTCGCAGTCGAGCAGCGACTCGACTTCGCGGCGCAGGACTTCATCGCCGGCGCAGACGCGATCAAGGAACGAACGGCACCGATCGGCATCGAGTTCGACGACCTGCTCGAAGATATCCAGGGCTGCGCGGGCTTGCTCGACGTCACGGCTCATCGTTCGCTCCAATCGAAGCGGCGTCATCGGCCAGTTCCCGATGGAGCCAGGTCCGGGCCGATCGCCATCGCTGCTCGACGCTTCGCAATGACATGGCGAGCATCCGGGCGATTTCTTCCATGGTCATGCCCCCGAAGAAACGCATCTGGATGATTTCCATCCGGATCGGATCGATCGCTTCGAGTTTTTCCAGGGCTTCATCGAGGGCCAGCAGATCGACATTCGTGATCGAATCCGTCGCGATATCCACCTGGCTGAGCGTGAGGGGCTCGTGGTCTCCACCGCGCTTCAGGCGTTTTTCGGTGCGGGCGTGATCGATGAGAATCCGCCGCATGATCGTGGAGGCGACGGCGAGAAAGTGGGCTCGGTCGCGCCACTGAACCTGGGTCTGATCGATGAGCTTGAGATAGGCATCATGGGCCAGGGCGGTGGCCTGGAGAAGGGGGCCGGGAGTTTCCCGGAGCATATGAGCCTGGGCAACTTCGTGAAGCTCGGCATAGATAAGGGAGGCAAGGTCATCCGAGGCTTCGGGCTTGCCTGCGCTGAGCTTTCGGAGCAATTTCGTCGCTTCGCCGGCCTCGCTCATGAATTCGCCTCCACAAAAGAAATTCAGAATTTCATGCGGGTTGCCCCGCCCATTGTCGCGTAAGCGGGTGGCTCACGCAAGTTGAATTAACCTGATTCTCGAGCCGAAGGCGTCCTTCGACCACGGATCGGGAAAACCCATATGGAGGATTGAGTCATGCGATCAGGAACATGGCAGTTGGTTATCGTGTGCGCACTCGGAATGACCGCCGGCAAGGTGCACGCCCAGGGTGTTGCGTTCAGTGAAATCATCTTCGGCGGTCCGGGTTCGCAGTGGGGAAACGACATCCTGATCGTCGGTGACTTTCTCTATTATTGCGGCATGCATAATGCGACCGGCGACAACGAAGGGCGAATCGGTCAGTTCTCCCTGCCGCCCTGCAGCGCTGCGCCGAACTGGGAGATCACCTGGCCGGGATTGTTCGGCAGCGATGCATTCTTCGGTATGGATGGCGATGATGCGTTGTATGTTGCGGGAAGCAGCTATTCATTGACCACCGATGCTGTGGGCGGCAAGGAACCGAAGAGCATCACCGCCAAGTTCGATTTCAACGGCGTGGCGGGGGCCGGCCCGGGAGGGAGTCTCTGGACCACGCAGACGCCTCCAGGCGGGGCCTTTCCTTACAACGGCTTTGAAGGACTTAACGACGTCGTCGTGGCAGATGAGGGTGGAACTCCGTGGCTCTACGTCACTGGAAACTCGCAGCCGGGCGGCGTTTCCGAACGGCTCTATCTGTCAAAGTTGGATGTAAACGGCGTGGTGCAATGGACGGTGACCGATGGGGCCTTGTCGGTTAGGAGTCATGGGAACGCGTTGTCCCTGCTCAACGGCTTCGTGTATGCCTCCGGCCGGAGCGATGACAACGGCATGCCTCAGCCTTACCTCGTTAAGTATGACACGAACGGCGTCGTTCAATGGGCCCAGCGTGTGGGCAACGGCACGTACAACGGAATTCACGCGGCCGGCGGTTTCCTTTACACCGTCGGGCAGACTTCTATCTCCGTCAGCTCCGATTTCCTGATCGCCAAATGGGACGAAGGGGGAAATCTCCTCTGGTCGAGAACCTACGATCGCGATTCTGCGAATGACAAACTCTTCGATGTCGTCGAACTCAACGGACGCCTCATTGCGGTTGGCTCGACCACGGGACTGACGGCGGGGGGAACCGATGCCGTCGTCCTTGAGATCGATGACGCCAGCGGCGATCTGTTGTCGAGCACCTTGTGGGGTGACATCGGAGAAGAGGCGTTCAACGGCGTGGTGTCGAATGGCGCGACGGTTTATGCGGTTGGAACGACCACCTCGTTTGGCGCCGACGGGCAGGACATGATGATCGTCGGCTTTGCCATTCCAGATTCATCCTGCCCCGCCGACACGAACGGCGACGGCACCGTCAACGTCACCGACCTCCTCGCCCTTCTCGCTGCATGGGGGGTGTGTCCGTAGCGCAAGCTGTTTCGTCAGTATGAGTGGAACAAGTCCCGAGAGGCGGGTCATTCTGGAGTCAACGGCCCGGCGATGGAGCCGGGCGAGAGTCATATGGAAATGTCGGTAAGGGAACAAACCGGACTCAGTGTGTTTGCTCGTCTCGCATTGTGGGTTGTGCCCGATGCTATTTAAGGAGAACCAGAATGATGCTTCGCATATTGCTTATCCATTGTCTCGCGCTGGCGATTGGGATGCAGGCCTCTGCTGCCGATTTGATTGTGCCATCCAAAGACTATCCGACAATTCAGTCCGCAATTGCTGTTGCGAATGGCGGCGATCATGTGGTCGTGCTGCCGGGCACGTACTTTGAACTCATCAACTTCCAGGGAAAGGCCATTACGGTTCGCAGCAGCAGCGGCCCGGGGGTCACCACCATTCATGGGGGGGGCCTCGGCCCGGTGGTTCAGTGCGTTAGCGGCGAAGGGCCCGGCTCCGTTCTGCAGGGTTTCACGATCACCGGTGGCAATGCTAGCTCCGGCGGCGGGATGTATAATTTTAATAGCAGCCCGACGGTGACGAATTGCGATTTCATCAATAACTCGGCAACCTTCGGCGGTGGATTGCACAACAACAACAGCAACCCCAATGTCACCGGCTGCAGGTTCATCGACAACCATGCGGTGGCCAACCCCCCCTTCCAATGTGGCGGTGGCGGCGGAATGGA
>JADFSH010000225.1 GCA_022560875.1 Planctomycetota bacterium
ACCCGCACCGCCTTGCCCGGCTGCACTGTCGCAGGCACGACCACTATCTCCACGCTGATGAAACCTTCCTGGTCGCGATCGATTCGGCCCAGGGGATCGGGGTTTTCCTGCGGGGTTTCTTCTGCGCTGAAGGATCGCTCCGGCTGGGCGAACTCCGCCCCGCTCGGCTCCACGAGCAGTTCGTGAGGGGTTTCTCCCCGCGCTTCGATGTCTTTTCTCGCCTGAGGCACCCAGTCATAAAACGGATACGGCTTCATCAGACGCGGGCCGTACTGCTGGATACGCCGTCGCCAGATGTACTGGTTGGGGTTGATGTCAAGGGCGGCGGACCACTCATTCGCCGCATTCTGAAAATCCTTTTCCATACGCTCCGCCGAGTCATATCGCTTGCGCAGGGCGACGCCGTACTGGAAGTGCGTCAACCCGTGTTCGGGTTCGATGGCCAGGGCTTTCTCAAAAGCGTTGATCGCCTCGCCATACCTCTCCGGGCCGGCCCAGTTGACAAGGGATGTGCCGAAGTTGCGCCAAGACGTGGCTGATCCCGAATCGGTGCTCTTCTTCAGTTGATCGAGATCGGGTCTGGCGCAGCGAGTCGAGACTAATCGTCCCGGGGGGTAGAAAGTCTGGCTGAGGAATTTTTTCACAGCCTCGGCGGCGGAACTTGCGCGACGACCCTTACCCTGGATTATGCCGTACTCATCGATGAACAGGGTGATCGGGACGACCTGGACTTCCAGCTCATTGAGCGAATCGACCATGATCGGCCAGTCCATCTGCTTCCACTGCATGAACAGCTTGCAGCGATCGGGGTGCTGTTCCTGGATGATCCCCACCATCTGAATTTTACCGGCATCCAGAAATTGCTTCGTGGCTTCGTACCAACCTGGCACGTGCTGGCGGCAACCCGCTCACCAGGAGGCGAAAACGTGGAGGATGAGTTTCTTACCCCGAAAGTTAGTGATCGAGGTGGGGCTGCCATCTTCCATTGAGGGCAGCGTCAGATTGGGGAAAGGCTCGCCGATGGCAAACTTGGGCGGATCGGCTTGTGCCGCTATTCCGTTTATCGCCAGCAATGCCGTGCCTGCGAGAATCACCATCATCTTGTTCATAGTTGTGTCCTTTTCTCGGATTCAGAACTTGTCCGTAGCGTCTATCCATCATACCCGCGAGTCATTGGCTAATATCCTCAAATCTGAGACGCTTGTACAGTCATCTTCTCCGATCAACTGCGATGAATGCGAATTTCATCCTTATTTTGAGCAAAAAAGGAATGAGACGAAACGAATATGTCGTTCGGACGCAAAAAACGACTTCTTGACTACGGATCATGCGCGGGTTGAGCGGGCAAGCTGCCGATTGAGGCCATCGCACAGGTTGTGCGGGACTTGCCCAAGTTTGATGATCCGAACCTCCTCGTCGGGGCTGAACATTTCGCCGATGCGGGCGTCTATCGCCTCGCCGACGGTTTGGCGGTGGTGCAATCGCTGGATTTCTTTCCGCCGCTGGTGGATGACCCGTTCGTCTTCGGCCAGATCGCCGCGGCGAACTCCATGAGCGATGTCTACGCGATGGGCGGTCGTCCCGTCACCGCCCTGAACATCGTGTGCTTTCCCGATGACAAGCTGGGCATGGAGACGCTGGGGAAAATTCTCGCCGGAGGGGCGGAGCGGGTTCTGGAGGCGGGGGCCGTCATCGTGGGCGGGCATTCCGTTCGTGATGACGAGATCATGTACGGCATGTCAGTCACCGGCGTGGTCGATCCGGCCCGGATGATGAACAACAACGCAGCGAAAGCGGGCCACGTGCTGGTGCTGACCAAGGCGCTGGGGACCGGCTTCGTCACCACGGCGCTGAAAGCTGGCAAGTGTCCGGATGATGTGATCGAAGCGGCGTGCCAGAGCATGATTTCGCTCAACAAGGAAGCGTCCGAAGCAGCGGTTTCGCTGGGGGTGAGGGCGGCGACGGATATCACCGGTTTCGGGCTTGCCGGTCATGGGCTGGAGATGGCGGCAGCGAGTGAAGTGACCATCGAAATCGATCTTCGGAAACTGCCCATACTTCCGGGGGCCGAGGAGCTTGCCAATAAGGGCAACCGGACGCGGGCCAACCCCACCAATCGCGCCCATGTGGAGCCTTCGATGAAGCTGGAGTGTGATGCGAAGGATGCGCGGCTCGAATTTCTCTTTGACCCGCAAACATCCGGGGGGCTGCTGGTGGCGATCGATGCCGCCCGGTCCGGGGAGTTCGTGACCCAGTGCCACGCCGCCGGGATCGAGGCAGCGGCGATCGTGGGGAGGGTGGTCGAAAAAGGCGATCATTCCCTGATCATTAACGCATGATCCACACGTATTTTGGTCTTACAGTTTAGCCG
>JADFSH010000120.1 GCA_022560875.1 Planctomycetota bacterium
ACGGGCGGATGACCAGGCCCGCCAGGGCCCGACTGAGCATGGCTGAAGCCTTCACCTGTTCATAGCTGAGCAGGCGGAACAGCTCGCCGAAGCCGGGTAGTTCGACCGAGAGCCGCGCCCGGACAATATCAACCGTGATGTCCCGGCGGGAGATGCCCGTCCCTCCGGTGGTGAGAATGACATGAATATCAGGATTTGAGATCCACTGATCGAGCTGAGAGCCGATTGCGGAGGCCTCATCGGGGACGATCTGACGATCGACAATCTCGCACTTTGCTTTCTCCAGCAGGGAAACGATGAGTGGTCCGCCCTGGTCCGTATCCGGCGTGCGCGTATCGGAGATGGTCATCACCGCACAGCGAACCGGATCCTGCGGTGCGTTTCGCTCGGCATTGCGAAGATGCGTTTCGTGAGAGGGGATTTCGGACATGGCCGATCAGTTTAGCCCGATGCGAGAAGGTTGTCGGGGCCGGGTTGCATAGGATGGGCCTATGGAGATCATCGGAACCGGCATTGATCTGATCGAGGTGGAGCGGATCCGGAGAATGCTTCAGGAGCATGGCGAGCGGTTTCTCCAGCGATGCTTCACCGAATCCGAGCAGGCCTATGCCGACGCGGCCAAAAAACGAAGGTTTGAGCGCTACGCGGCCCGGTTTGCCGCCAAGGAGGCGGTGATGAAGGCTCTGGGCACGGGTTGGCGGGATGGCATCGCCTGGACGGATATTCAGGTGATTCGTGAGCCTTCGGGAAAGCCCACTCTGGAGGTCAGGGGGCGATGTGGAGAGATTGCCGCCCAGCTTGGGATAAGTCGCTGGCACATCAGCTTGAGTCACACTTCAACCCATGCGATTGCCTCAGCTATCGGATGTGGGAAGAGACCTGAGGGTTAATTTGTCCTGAACCTACCATCGAGTAGCATGAGAGGGTGAGGACTCATCATGGCGAACAAACGATCAAACCTGCCGGCGCTGTACGAATTGATGGCGGCGAAAGGTCATAGTACCACGCCGGTCTCCAGATCGCGGGTTGTCAGCAGTCCTCCTCCAGTGGCGGAGGAAACAGAGGGGAGCTGGCTGAGCCCCGGGCGGCTTCTTCGCATACCGGTGGGCTATCTCCTGCTGGCGGTCGCCTGCGCAATCGCTCTCATCGTCGTGGCCTATAGCTTTGGATACAAGCAGGCCCAGGAAGTCGTCACTCAGCAATATCAACAGGATCTGTTGATGAATACCGGGGCAATGGACTCTCTCAAGACGAATGATCCGTTGATGGGAGCGATCGTGGAATACCCATCTCCGGCCGGATTTCCATCAGTGCAAGGCGCGGCCCAAACTGAACCGATTTTCCGGGAGAATGTACAGACACCCATTGAGTCCTCGCCGGGCTGGGGCGAGATTTTCTCCGATCCGCGAAAAAATGGCTTGAATTACTTCATTCTCATCGAAACCAGCGAGGAGGGAGCCCGCCGGGTAGTTCGTTTTTGTCGGGAAAATGGACTTGAAACCTATGCCATTGCCCGGAAGAATGGTCGGCTCTATCGAGTGATCGCCGTGCCGGGATTCATATCCTCGCAGCGCTCGGGAAATGAGGTCAGAGTATTGGAGTCTCTGATTCATCGAGTCGGAGACAAGTGGAAGCGGGATGAGGGCGGAACCACGGATTTCCGCGACAAATATCCAAGTCTCTATACAAGCTGATCGAATCAGCCAAAATGAACAGGAATACGAGGACCATTATGAGCCTTCATCGAAGTCTGAAAACGAAACCCAGCGCCCTGGACCAGCATCGAAATGTCCTGACTCGAGCCGAGCGTATCGCACGTTTGAGCGAGGATGAAAAATTCGATCCGGAAAGCGATTCCCCTTTCGGACTGGTCAAGGTCGCGAATCGCCAAATCGTGACCAAGAAGAAGGAGAAAGCCGCCAAGACAGAAGAAGAGGGTACTGGTGAAGAGGCAAAGACTGAAGAAGAAGCGAAGCCCTAGCTTCCCGAATCACTGACGCTATTCAGGCCGATCTCCGGATCGGCCTGTTTTTGTGTCCCCAGCGACCGGATCGTACAATTTCGCCTACACTGATGGCATGAACGAAGCTTGCTGGGGGAGGGTGGTGAATGGGACAAACGCACATGATCGATTTTGAATCAATGATCAGTGGAAGAAGCCGTGCAATTGATGTTTCGGGAATACGGCGCGTCTTCGAACTCGGGGCAAAGCTCGAGGATCCGATCAATTTTTCCATCGGTCAGCCGGATTTCCCCGTGGCCGAGCCGCTCAAGCAGGCGGCCATCGATGCCATCCGAAATGACCAGAATGGCTATACCCTCACTCAGGGAGCGCCGAATCTTCGCAACGCGATCATCAGCTATCTTCATGAGGATGTCGGCTGGAAAGTCGATGGCGCTACGCTGGATGTCATTGTCAGTTCGGGAACCAGTGGGGCTCTTCTTCTCGCTTCAATGACGCTGCTGAATCCCGGCGATGAGTTTATCGCAGGTGATCCCTACTTTGTCGCGTATCCGGCGATGGCGACCATGGTCGGGGCGACTTTTGTTCCGTGCCTGACCTATCCCGATTTCCGGTTGACGGCTAAGCGGGTTGAGCCTCTCCTGACGAGCCGCACGAAGTTCCTGCTGGTGAACTCACCCGGCAATCCGACCGGCACGGTGCTGTCAAACGGTGAATTGAGCGATCTCGTGGATCTCTGTCGGGCACATGGCGTGCTGATCATCTCCGATGAGATTTATGACGAGTTCACCTACGCGGATGCCCGGGAAGACGGCAAGTGCCCCAGTCCCGCGCGATTCACCGAAGACATGCTCCTGGTGAGAGGCTTCGGCAAGACCTACGGCTGCACCGGATGGCGTATGGGGTATGTCGCAGGTCCGAAAACGATCATTCGAGAATTGGCCAAGCTTCAGCAGTACACGTTTGTCTGCGCCCCTTCCATGGCTCAACAGGGGTTGGCCGGCGTCTTTGAGGTGGACATGAGCGAGCATGTTGAGGCATATCGTCGCAAACGCAACATGGTCGTGGAGGCGTTCGACGGCATTAGCACCACGGTCATGCCGGGTGGCGCGTTTTATACCTTTGTGGAAGTTCCGCCGAGCCTGGGCCTGACGGCCACTCAATTTGTCGAGCGGGGAATCGAGCGAAATGTGTTGACGATTCCGGGTTGCGTATTCAGCCGGCGAGACACTCATTTTCGAATCAGCTATGCGGTTTCCGATGAGAAACTGAAAGCTGGATTGGAGATCCTGACGGGGTTGATGGCAGGTGTGGAAACATCCGTCTGAGGTGATCCTCGAGCGTGAACTGCCCTCGACTGCGTGAATCCATGATTTCGCACGAAAAGTGTTGCTTTCGTCCTGTCGTCCCGTCATAGTGGAAGTGGAGGGGGTTGCTCGTATCTATCCTTGGCGGTCCAGAGAATTTACTGCCATCCACCCGCCGCCGATATGGATTCGTTCCAATCGGCGGTTTCTTTTTCGAGATTCCGGACTGGGACAGGGCCTGCAAAAAAATTCCACCCATATCTGCTGCAGATTTCTGAGCAGCCTTGGGTGGAAATTTGATAACCCAGGCAAGCTGGGAGGGGATTCCGCTATGAATGCCTCAGACAATGGACGCACCGAAAGAGCGTCAGAACTGCCTTATGGCATTCACCAACATCAGGTGAACCACATCACAAGAGGGCGGATCAGTCAATCGGGCTTGACTGTTTCTCCGACGCCCTTGGAAGGTGATTCCACCGGGGCATCGGGTCGATTCCCGACATCACTCTCAGAGTAACCTTCGGGTATTTCGCTGTCGGTACCACCGCAACCGACAAGGCCCACGGTGAGGACGCAGAGAGCGAGAATGGCAAAAAGTGGTCTCTTCATTGATTCGGTTCCTTATGCAAAATGTTCACTTCGATCCCCGCAAGGCGAGTTGAAGTCATGATGACTGGTGAGATTCGTGTAAGTGTATCTTATGGACAAGATATTTTCACTTTCCAACGTGGAAAAACCGGGAACTGGTTTCACTCCAGTAATGTAGTACAAGGTGATGTTCTGAAAAATGCCGGGGTTATCTGTGACCTGTCATACGGTCTTCAGAACTGAGAAATGAGTGAATCGACATGAAGATCATCGTATGGCAGTTCTTCAATTTTTCATTCGCCGAACAATGGTCAAATAGACATGCGTGATTCGCCATCGAAATTTCGCTGATCTTACAATTATGACGAGAAACTGGCGGGACGGGTTCGCACCATCGACAAAAAAATACCCGAATTTGGATAAAAACGGCATCTCTGCCAATGCGCCATGCCTGAAAAACCCCGTTGAGGCACGAATGCTTCAACGGGGCGGAGGGGAGAAAGATGTCAGATTTAGGGGTTCGCTTTGAATTTGGTCGGTCAGGATGTCATTTTTTCCTGAGTTTTTGGAGTATTTTGTCCCAGATTATTCTGGACCATTTGGAGCGAGATCCGGCTACCCGACCGCCTTGGAAAACGCGTAACTACCGCCAGTTACGACTCTTTCCAGCAGGTTCGCCAACTCCAGAACCTGCCGACTGCTGCTATGGTGCTCAATCACATGCTCCCGGGCCGATTGACCGATCGATCGTGAGATTTCCGGCTCCTGGAGGGCACGTTCCAGCTTGTGAGCCCATTCGTCGGGGCTGTCCTTGTCGATCAACAGAGCGGTGTCTTCATGTATCAGCATCTCCAGGATTGGATCCCGTCTGCTCAGAACCAACATGCCGCAAGCCATCGATTCGAGTATGAGCGAGTTGATATTCCCGTATCGCTCGGGCAGAAGCAGGATGTCGCATTGGGTTAGCAGGCTTCGCTGAGGGGCGGCCTCGGGGAAGGTTGATATTTGACCCAGCATCTTGAGTTTCTTGGCATGGTGCCAGATCTCTTGTTGATGGGGGCCTCGCAACTCAAGAAAAATCTGGAGTTGGGGTATGGTGCGAGAAACGCGATGCAGCCCGCTCAAAAGGGATCGATATCCCGCCAGATCCCGCCCGCTTCCCACCACGGTTGCCGTCACCAGATCGTCTGAAGCGGTAAGAATTTTTCGACCGGCTTGCGGGATCGGAACTCCGAAAGGCACAACACTCACCAGACCCGGATCAACGACACTCTGGAGCATATGTCTCATGGCCTTCGACGAGGTGACGAAAGCTGATATGACCTGACCCTTTTTTTCAGTGGGAATTTTTCGGACCTGTTCCGGGGACCACACGTCAAGCATCAACGGTCGATTCATATGCCGGGCGAGATCCAGTCCGATGGGCCAGGCGTTCCGGCCCACGGCAAAGATCACATCCGGCGGACGCTTTTCCATGGCGGCGGCCAGTTTTTCTGTCCGGGTCGAGCGTAACCACGGAAAAGTCTTCATGTCCGTTTCCAGACGTCCCGCCAGGGCGATGCGTTGTTCCTTCAGCTGGATATATTCAGAAGCGACTTCAGCCGGGACAATGCGGGTTACCTGAATGCCGTCGCTAATCAGGCCGACCGCCAGCCGGTTGAGCATCATGTACTCTTGAGCCAGGCGTTGCTCATCAATGATCATCGCAAGGTGCATGGTTAGGCTCGGTGATCAGTGGCTCTTTGATCTGTCGTTGAATCGTGCATGTCAAGAGGCTCGAATCGTTGCGCCATTTCAGCCGGAATGCGTGACGGTTTTCGTCGGGAAAGATCCACCAGCACCCAGAGCGTGGCGGCACGACAGACCGGCGTTGCCTTTTCGGAACTGTCATCCTCTCGGATGATGAGATAATCCCGCCACGATCTGACTCGGGCCATGTCGCGCACCCACGTCAGCAGTACTAATCGGTCATTCGGCCAGACTTCGGCCAGATAGTCGATCTCATGTCGGGCCACAAACCACATCACTCCCTTTTCCATCAGCGACCGTCGCGTATAACCCAGGGAATCGGAATGCAGCTCGGCCGCCCGATCAAGCCATTTGAGGTATTCGATGTTGGAGACATGATCGATCGCGCGGCTGAGATTTTTCTGAGTGATCTTGATATCGCAAAGAAACGGGCTGGAATGAGGGATGTCATATCCGTTCAGATCGAACGGTTTGGTTCGGACGGTGAGCCCGGGAACATCGAGTGAAAGCGAAGGTGACTCGTTCATGGTGCAGGCGACTCTCCTGACGGCTCAGTCGAATCGCCTTCCGGTGCTATTTCGCGCAAATATTGCCAGGAGAAAATCCCGGTGTCATGCCCGTCGGAAAAACGGATTCTGATCGCATAATTGCCGACCAGTTCAGCGTCCAAGGCCGTGAGGGGTCCGGTCAGATTCGCCATGCTCTGGGGCAGGACGGTCAGCGGGTTATCCGCCATCTCCTGACGCATTTTCTTCGCTTCCGCAGAGGGGGACATTCTTCTCAGATAGGCGATCGGATAGCGACTGGTGATGCCATCGGACCAGTGGATGGTCAGGCATTCTTCCTTTTTCAGGTCCAGATGTAACGGTTTGAGGATCATGCACGAATTCTATCGCTCGATACAGTACAACGCCCGAAACATCCCGCTAACGTGAGTTTACCTCTTGGAAATGGCGACAAACACATCCGGCCCTGGTTCGCATCCCGCCGACCGGTTGTTGGCAAGGATCGACCGGCTCAAGGCCCCGGTCTGCGTCGGGCTTGATCCGGTGTTCGAGCGGCTCCCCGACGAGTTGCGTCGAGGGTCTGATGATCTGGAAACCAGGGTCAGCGCGATCGCCTCGTTTTCCTGTGCGTTGATAGAGGCGGTCTGTGAACAGGTTCCCTGTCTCAAGATTCAGGCGGCGTGCTTCGAGCGATATGGCTATCTGGGCGTCAAGGCGATGGGGGAGGTGATGCGAGCCGCTGAAGCCAGCGACCTCGAGGTCATCCTTGACTTCAAGCGGGGCGATATCGGGATTTCCGCTGATCATTATGCCGCTTCCGCCTTTGATCCGCCTACGGACGAGACCTGCTCACAGCCCGGCTGGGTTACGATCAATGCGTATCTCGGGGCGGATGGTATCAAACCCTTTCTCCTCCGACCCGATCGCGGAGCGTTCGCCCTCGTACGAACCTCCAACCCCAGCAGTGATGCCATTCAGGAGCGGAAGCTCGATGACGGCCGGACCGTTGCCGAGGCGGTGGCGGGGGAAGTGGCTTCCATCGGCAGCGCTCACATCGGTCAGCGTGGCTACAGCTCTCTCGGGGCGGTGGTGGGGGCGACGAAACCTCAGGCTGCTTTGCGCCTGCGCGAGATCATGCCTGAGCAGTTGTTTCTGGTTCCCGGCTTCGGGGCCCAAGGTGGGGGGGCGGACGATGTCAAACCCTGTTTCAAGCCGGACGGGACCGGTGCGATCATCACCGCCAGCCGCTCGGTCATCTACGCCTTCGAGCCGGGGGATGCGAACTGGCGGGAGGCGGTTACCGAAGCCGCGGCCCAACTCGCCGAGCGGATCGGCATAATCGCAGGCTTACGCTGATGATATGTTCTCATTTAACATAACTTGGCAGGCATCAGTTATTGCTCGTTCAGGAAGAGTGTTCATTCCCACAGATAGACCTCGGCACATGATGAGAGATAGTCAGATCCGGAGAGATTTGACCGAATAGAAGGCTGCAACATGACCTCAATGCCTGATAGTACAGCCTCGGTTCAGAGTGACATTCCTCCTGGTGACACTCCGATGATCCGTCCCACCCAGACGAAAATCATCGCCACGATCGGCCCGGCATCTTCCGATCGAGTCATCGTGCGCAAGCTGATCGAGGCGGGAGTCAGGATCTTTCGATTGAATTTCAGTCACGGGGATCTGAATCAGCACTCCGAGCGGGTCGCCATGATTCGTGACGTCGCCCTCGAACTGAACCGGCCCATCGCGATTTTCGGCGATCTGCAAGGGCCAAAGATACGGGTCGGCCCGGTCGCCGATGGTGGCGTTTTCGTCCCGACCGGAACGATCGTCATCTTCCAGCGGGAAGATGACACCGTCAGTGCCGATGACCGGTCCCCGCGATTTACCTGCACCTACCCGGGAGTGATTGACGACGTCGTACCGGGACAGCGCATGCTTATCAATGACGGCGCAGTGCGTATGTTGATCATCGAAAAGAGCGCGGATGAGATTGTGTGTTCCGTGATGAACGGCGGCCTTATCACCACCGGCAAAGGCATCAACCTGCCCGACTCGACGCTCAGCGTGAAAATTATCGGGGAGAGAGACTGGAAAAACGTTCGATGGGCCGTCGAGCATGAGCTTGATTGTCTCGCCCTCAGCTTTGTGCGTTCCGCCCTTGATGTGCAGGAGCTCAAAGACGGACTCGAACGCATTCAGTCCGAGGGCAAGGCCGATTACGTACGCATGCCGGTGATTGCGAAGATCGAACTGCCCCAGGCCGTCCAGAATATCCAGGAGATCCTGGTGGCGGCAGATGGGATCATGATCGCCCGGGGTGATCTCGGGGTGGAGATGGATCTCGCCAGCCTTCCCGTTATTCAGAAGAAATTATTGAAGGCCGCCCAGGACCACGGCAAGCCGACCATCGTCGCCACCCAAATGCTGGAGACGATGATCACGTCAACCATTCCCACCCGGGCTGAAGCGAGTGATGTGGCGGGGGCGGTCTTCGACGAAGCCGATGCCGTGATGCTCTCCGGTGAAACCGCGGTGGGCGAGTACCCGGTGATTGCGGTGGAAACCATGCGCCGGATTGTGGAACAGACGGAAAGCTATCTGGCGACTCAATCCGCACATGATCGGCCCCCCGTAACCATCTCGGCATCGAATCAGAGCATTGCCGCCCTCACCCACGGGGTGTGGACCATCGCCAACGACATCGGAGCGAACCTCATTGTGGTCTGGACGAAACGAGGGCATGGAGCGCGATTCCTCAGCCAGAACACGTTTCACGTGCCCATTGTCGGGGTGACCAGCGACCTGCGGGTGGCGCGGCAGATGCAGTTTTTCCGCTCCGTCATTCCCATTGTCATGCCCGTGCCGGAAAACCTGGCGGATATGGTTGCCCAAGTCGATCGCAGACTGATGGAGAGCGGCCTGGCCAGAAAGGGAGATCCAACGGTGCTGGTTTCCGGGGGACCGCTGGGTGATGAGCGAATTCCTCATCGCCTGGCGATTCATACCATCGGCGACAGCTCCTGAGCGGGCATTCTCAGAGGCCAAGGGTGGTCATACCCAGGGGGATACAATGCCTGTCGTCCCTCTGTTACATATCCCTCACCCCCCTCAATCGCTCATGAACGCAGCCATTCTTTCCATCGGTGATGAACTGACGCTGGGTCAATGTGTCGATACCAACGCATCATGGTTGGCTGCCGAGTTTGCCGCTACGGGCCTCATCACTATCGAGCACCGGACGGTGGCGGATGATCGGGAAGCGATCGCGCGGGCCGTTCGGGAGCTTGCCTCGGGAGTGAGCGTGCTGGTCCTCACGGGCGGGCTGGGGCCGACCGAGGACGATCTGACCCGATTCGGCCTCGCGGATGCACTTGATCCGGGAAGCGAGTTGGTTGTCGATCCGGAGGCCGTGGCCCAGCTTGCCAGGTGGTTTGACAAGCGAAGTCAGCCCATGCCCCGATCGAATGATGTCCAGACCCGCAGGCCTCCCTCGACGCGGATGATTCCCAATCCTCACGGCACGGCCCCGGGTCTCGCGGGTCAGCTCGACCAATGCCGAATTTTTGCGTTGCCCGGCCCGCCCCGGGAAATGATGCCGATGTTTCGGAATCATGTCCGGCCCGCCCTGGCGGATCTGGGAAAGGGGGTGACGCTCATCACCGAGAAGATCAACAGTTTTGGCGTCGGCGAATCGCTGGCCGCCGAGCGTCTGGGTGAGTTGCTCGCGCGTGATCGCGAGACCATGGTCGGCATTACCGCGGGCGGATCAATCGTCACGGCACGGGTGCGTTTTCGGGGAGCCGGTGATCAGGCCCGAGACGAAGTTCAGCGCGTGGCCCGCCGTATCGAAGATCTCTGGAAACCCTATGCCTTTGGAAGAGGAGAAGAGACACTGTCGGAAGTCATCGGCACCCTTCTACGCGACCGGGGAAAAACATTCGCCACGGCAGAATCCTGCACCGGGGGATGGCTGGGTAAGCTCATCGTCGATGTCCCCGGTGCCAGCGACTATTACCGGGGCGGATGGGTGACATATACCAATGAGATGAAGTCTGCCTGTCTTGGATTATCGAGTGAACTTTTTGATGAGGGCGGACCCGGGGCGGTTTCTGAAATGGCGGCACGCACCATGGCGGAAGGTGCGATCAGACAGAGTGGAGCCGCGTACAGCCTCGCCATCACCGGGATCGCCGGACCGGACGGAGGAACTTCCAACAAGCCAGTGGGAACGGTGTATATCGGTCTGGGCCGACCGGGGGGAGAGCAGATCAATACGGTTGTTCGTCGCTTTGAATTCAGTGGGGATCGGCTTGCGGTACGACACCGTTCGGCCCTGACTGCGCTGCAAATGCTTCGTTTCGAGTTGTTGGGCGTAACGGAAAGAGTCTCGATGCTCTGGGAAACACCCATCATGACGGAAACGCCCGGATCATGAGTGAAACGGTCACCGCCTATATCGGAATCGGAAGCAATCTGGGGGATCGTGCCGGCATCATCCGTTCTGCCATCAGTGATCTGGATGCCGTGGACGAAGTCCGTGTCATCACCCAAAGCCGCGTGATCGAAACCGAGCCGATGGGAACACCCGGACAGGGGAAATACCTGAATGGAGCGGTGGGGGTGATGACGAGCCTGGAGCCGCGAGCGTTACTGGGCGTTTGCCTGCAAATCGAGCGGAAGCATGGCCGCGATCGCAGTCGTGAGATCCGCTGGGGGCCAAGAACCCTCGATCTTGACCTTCTGCTGTATGGGAAGCGGATCATTTCCGAGCCGGGCCTGATAATTCCCCACCCCCGGATGCATGAGCGGCCATTTGTCCTGATTCCCCTGGCCCAAATCGGGCCTTCTCAATGGCATCCTGTCCGGGAGATGACGATACAAACCTTGAAAGATCGTCTGGCCGTC
>JADFSH010000121.1 GCA_022560875.1 Planctomycetota bacterium
GGATGAAGTTCGAGCTTTCGAGGGAATGCGGAAGGCGTGCGCTGATATTTTGCGATTCGGGAATGGTCCTACGTGGAGTGAGCCTCGAAACTCAGATCCGGGGAGGCCGGGGTCGGGTGGCCATCACCCTGACTCAATCACCCCCGCCAGTGAGGCGGAGGTTCTCGAAGCCCTGGAGCGACTGGGGGAAGAAAGATACGAAGACGAGCCCCGAGCGCGAGCGAGCGGGTCCGTGGAACTGGTGCCGTGGTCTAAGTCGAAGACGCAGGCCACGCGGGAGGGGTTGGCGGAAGTTGAAGTAACTGATGAAGTGCAGGTTGGCATGGCCTTCGGGAAGACCTCAGACCATGGCACCGGGAAGATCTCAGACCCTGGCACAGCTTCCAAACACACTGACTCAGCCAGTCGCGGGTGCCATGGGCAGGTTCCTCCTGCCCGTGCCTGCGAAAGTCCTGCCGATTCACGGGCAAAGTCGCCGCGGCGACCCTGCCCATGGCCCCCGCCCCCGCCCCCGGAGACGCCCCCGGAAGTTCCCCCGAAGACATCGGAGACTCGCACAGGCGGGACGCCTATGCCACTTACATTAAGGAGGATGGCCAACCGAATACCGAACACCGACGACCGAATACTTCTCGACGATGCCCACCCGCCGTGATGCTACGATCCCTCGCCATGTTCTTCACGCGCGGCAATCTGTTTCGATCGCTCCTGATGCTGATCCTCGCGGCCCACGTGTTCTACATGTACTGCCTGGCCCGGACGTGGGGGGGCGAGATCGGTTTTCATGCGGGGCAGACGGTCATCGCCGCGGGTTTCGGGCTCATCATGCTGGTGCCGCTGTTGTGGGCGGTGACGGTGCCGGACTGGCCGGAAATCTACACCCGGAACATCCGTGACCGGCGTCGCTACCAGCGCAGTCGATGCACCGCCTGCGATTACGACCTGCGCGGCATCAAGGAAACCGGCGAGACGATCTGCGCTGAATGCGGCACGCCGATCGCCGAACCTGTGCCGTATCAATTTACCTTTGGTATCTTCAAGAAGTTCATCCTCATCAATCTCCTCGCGTGGATCATCGGGGCTTCGAGCGGGGAGATGTGGGTCTTCACGGATGAAGTTGCGTTCCAGCGCGAGGTGTTTGAAGCGAACACGAATGAAGAGAAAGCATATTTTCGCGAGCGACGCTGGCCGGCGGTGGGGTCGCTTTACTGGACCAAGTCACTGGGTTTTTACACACGCAGCAGTGAGTAGCAAGTTGAACAATCCGGGGTTTCGTGCACTACTTGCCATCTGGCACGACGGCACTGGTCCGCCCCGACTGGCTTCTCCCGAAACGCGCGACTTCCTTCGGCTTGAGGAAGAAGTAGAACAACCGCCCCTCGGCGTACTGCCCGCCGGCGAGGATCTCCGCGCTGTTGCCCTCGCCCATGTAGATGTCCGCCCGACCGGGGGCCTGGATCGCCCCGCCCGTGTCCTGATCGAGCATGAAGCGGGTGAATTTTCGCTTGCCGGAGGCGAATGTCACCGACTCGGTATCGACCAGCACGAGTCCGCCCCGCGGGTAGATTTTCTTGTCCGTGGCGAGGGAAGACTCCTGCGTCACCTTGACCCCCAGCGATCCCGCGGGCCAGCCGCCACCTTCATACTCGGTGAAGAAGACATAATTTTCGTTTTTGTAAAACAGTTCCCGGATCTGTTGCGGGTGGCGATGATACAGTCGCTTGATGGCGGCGAGATTCATTTCATTGCGCGACATGATTCCCGCCTCGATGATCGCCTCCGCGAGACTGGAGTATGGCCGGTCGGTCTTGCCCGCGTACCCCACATAACGCAGCGAGCTGTCGTGCATCCTCAGCTTCGCCGACCCGTTGATATGGATGATGTAAACATCGAGGGGGCTTTCCAGCCAATACAGCTCGCTGCCCTTGAGGCGATTGGACTCCTCGATCTGGCGCCGCGTGAAGTAGGGAATGGTGCGATCTCTGGCCAGGAGCCGTCCGAGCGGCCGCCCCGTCACGGGGTCGGTCACGAGATCATCGGGGCGTTTGTAAAGCGGAAACCGAAAGCGGGCGGTGCGCTCGGGGCTGGCGAGAAACTCTCCGGCGTAGTAGCCGGTGAAGAGCACATTGCCGCGACCGTCGTAACCCACGGACTCGTAGATATCGAACAGGCGGCGGAACTCCGAAGTGAACTCGACTTCATTGTACGAAGTCTCCAGAAGATGCTGAAACGCACGCAGCGAGGCTGCGGCTTGTTCGTGAGTGACGTTCTCAAACGGATAAAACTGGCGACTCGACGGGGCGGCAAACCAGATGAGGCTCTCATCAATCGCATCCAGCAGAAATGCATCCCGATTATGAAAAGCCTCACCAATGGGGGGCATGCGGGCCGGGTCCGTCACCCGTCGCAGGGCCGAATCCCCGGGCAGAAGCTGGCGGGCATAATCCGGGCCCTTGGGGATCGGCTTCATCGCTGCTCGGTTTGAAGTCGCGCACCCGGAGAGAATGAAAGCCGTGGAGGAGATGAGCAGCAGGGAGGTTCGGATCATGGGGTGAACGTACCCTTTTCAGTCGCGAGATGCCAGTAATTGCCTCTCTTACCAACGTCCTTCCCAAGCAGAGTGCCTGATATGAGGCTTTGTGAGCGAATTCGACCGATAGTGGCAAGGAAGATGCCCCGACGGGCCTCTTGCGATAGAATGGATCGTTGTTCTCCTGCCAAGGAATCCACTCATGACAGTTCCTATCGCCACTAACCTTTATACACTTGCCTTTGGGCTTCCCGGCCACATGGAGTGGCTTGTCCTTCTCGTCCTGGGGTTGCTGATTTTTGGAAAAAGACTCCCGGAGGTCGGTCGCAGCATCGGTCGCAGCATCGTCGAATTCAAAAAGGGCATCAGGGGTATCGAAGACGAGATCGAGAACGAATCATCAAGCCTGCCGGATAACCGCCCGGAAAAAATCGAAGATCAAGCCGCCACCCGGAAAGCACCGGAGGAATCACTACCCCGTCAGGAAGAGAAAAAAACTGAGGAAATCGCCTCCTCCGAGAGCGAACGGACGGAAAGCTGACTTGGCAAGAAGGGAAACCGGGGGGCCGACGAATAACCCAGGATCAGGCCGATAATCAACCGTGATCGGGGTCTATCCACGTTTTTTGCATCGCCAGCGGCACGTTTCGAACATTACGTCCTCTTGGGACCGAATAAGTAAGGTGAATGTACTATGCCTCGATGTCATCCCGGGCTGGACGAATCGATGCCGCGAACAAGGGAGTCAGGCACGTGGTTCTTGAAGACCGACTCCTCGCGGAGGCACTCAGGTTGTATGAGGAATCCGGGGAGTCCGGGGCGTCCGAGGTAGCCGGGGGGGCAAGAGTTTCCGGGGATGAGTCGGACCGAATCGCCCGGGAAGCGGGGGGTGATTTTGAATATAGAATTATCGTCCGGGCTGGCGAACATCGACATGCGGAACCTTTGAAGGAGGCGTTGAGCCAACTTCGATCAGCTTCGTTCATGATGCTCATTGCCGGGTTGATTGTTGCGGCCATCGCCGCCGCAGCCACGGCCCGGGCGACGCTGGCAACTCATCCCGGAGAGCCGGTCAATTTTTTCTGGGCCCTCGGCGGAACGCTCGGGGTGGAGACGCTGGCTCTCATTATCTGGCTGTTGCTCATACTGTTGCGCCCGACCACCATGTCGTCAGGCTCGCTGGGAGGAATTATCTTCGCGCTCGGGCGACGCGTGGCGGGATGGCTTCACCGGGGACCGGTGCAACTCGTCGCGGCCCGGGCCGTCGGACTGGTCTACTCTCGCGGGGCGATTGGGCGCTGGACTCTCAGCGCAATCAGCCACGCGCTCTGGCTGACATTCCTGGGA
Source organism: Planctomycetota bacterium (assembly GCA_022560875.1). Classification (GTDB taxonomy): domain Bacteria; phylum Planctomycetota; class Phycisphaerae; order Phycisphaerales; family SM1A02; genus JADFSH01. The sequence continues at coordinate 3,878 of JADFSH010000121.1, forward strand.
TCATGTCTCGGGTTGCTGGTGCTGATGCTGAGCATACGGGAATACACCTTTGCCTGGGAAACCACGATTCTCTCCGAGCAAACTTATGTGCCTATGACCAAAGCCATCGCCGTTGTGCCCCAGGCACTGGGCTTTCATGTGCCGGATGAGTCAGAAATCCTCGCCAGTCGATGGACGGGGCAAGGCCCACCACCCTCCAGTGCCAATGAGGCGTGGTCCCAATTGCTCATGGGAAGCATCGTCGTCTACGGCATGGTTCCTCGTTTCGTCCTGCTTGTAATTTGCCTCATCCTGAGAAAGCGCGCGTGCGTCAGATACCGACTCGACACCACTCTTTCGGGATATACGAGACTTGAATCACGAATCATGCCGCGCTCCGCATCAATCGGTGTCGTCGATGCCGAGGAGGAGCCGCCTCGTGAAGACCGGCCAGCGCAAAGGATATCCCCGCGGGAAGCGGACGGTGATCGGTTTCCAGGTCCGGTGGCAGTGGTGGGGGTGGAGCTTGATCGAGAGGCCACAAGCTGGCCGATTCCCATTGAAGGGGGAGCGTGTCTTGATCTGGGCATTGTGGACAATCGCGAAGAGCGTAAACGTGCGGCAGAGTTGTTAGGGCAAGCGACGGTGTCGCCACGACTACTCGTTGCGGTATGTTCACTGATCACGACTCCCGATCGGGGAGTGTTTTCGTATCTGGAAAAACTCCAGCGACTGTCCTCGCTTCCGTTGGCGATTGTGCTGACGGATGGCGAAAAACTGCGCCGCCGTGGTCAGATCAATGATGTCGGACAACGAGTCGAGGATTGGCGAAAACTCGCCGCCACGATTCAGGTGAGCGACGAGGCGGTGATCGAAGTCGATTTGGAAAATCTGACCAACCACAGTCGGACGATACTCGCGGCCCTGACCGGGGCGGGAAAAACCAAGGCGGCGAAAGTACGTCAAATCGAGCGGGCTTTCGAGGTTATTCTTGCCAATGTCGAATCCTGGAAAGAGAAACCGTCATTGTCCGCGCAGGCTGAACTCCATCATGCCATCGCGGAGGTGTATGAAAACGAATCCGAGTCCTGGCGGCGCTTGCTGTGTTTTGAAACCGGTTTTGCTGGAGATATGACCCGACACATTCATGCCGGGGCGAATCGAGTGCTCGAACTGATGCCCGCCCGCCTGAAAAGCAGCCCGAAATGGCTTGCCATCGGGGCGGTCACGGGGGCGTTGGGATGTGTGGCGGCCGCGACGTTGATCTCACCGGTGGCCATCGGTGCGTTGCCCGTCTGGTCAGGGCTTGGAGCAGCGATTGCGGGAATCGTACAAGCCGTTCGCAAGGAGCATGGTCTGGATGAGGCAACCGTTACCGGCGAGGATTATTCCGAAGCAGTGTGTGCGGCGGCTCTCTTCGCGGTGCTGCTGGAAATCCAAGGCCGGGGCGAAGAGGCCATCACCCGGATTCTCGATGTTGTTGCGAATGATGACATCCCGGAAATGTCCGATCCGGCGGCGGTGTCGCGTTGGTTGGACTCGGTTCGCCACCGATTCGATCTCGCTCTGGCCAGGGAGGCCAAACCGTGACGCTTGAGGTTCTGAAAATCGCGGTGGTGGGTCACACCAATGTGGGCAAGACATCGCTCCTGCGCACGCTGCTGCGCGATGTTGAATTCGGCGAGGTGTCGGTCAGTCCCGCGACGACCCGACATGTCGAAGGGGTGTCCCTTCTGGTCGGTGGAGAATGCGTTGCGGATTTGTACGACACGCCCGGACTCGAGGATTCCATCGGATTGCTCGAGCATCTCGATGCGATCACCGGCGAGAGACGGATGGACGGCATTGATGTCATCCGCGAATTTCTCGGCAGCGACCACGCCCGCCGCGCCTTTTCTCAGGAAGCCAAGGCACTGCGTCAGGTGCTCGCGAGCGATGTCGCCCTGTATGTGATCGATGCCCGGGATCGCGTGTCGGGCAAGCTTCGCGACGAGCTGGAGATTCTCGGGTGCTGCGCGAAGCCGGTGGTGCCGGTGTTGAATTTTGTGGCCGGGCCGGAAACGCGGACCGCTGAATGGCGCGAGCACCTGGCTCGGGTCAACATGCACGCCGTGGTCGAGTTCGACACCGTGGTGCTGGATGGCTGGGGCGAGCGGCGGTTGTTTGAAAAGATAAGCACCTTGCTCGATCCGTATCGCGAGACGCTCGAAGCCCTGATCGAAGATCGCGCCCGTCAACGGAAACATCTGATCCGCGCTTCGGCTGATCTTATCGCGGAGCTCCTCATCGACGTGGCGGCACATGTGGTCGTCGCAGCGGTGGCTGATGAGACTTCAGCGCGGAAGGCCATGGAAACAATGCAGCAGACCGTGCGCGATCGCGAACAGAAATGCGTGGATGATCTGCTTGCGTTGCACGGATTCCGTGAGAAAGACTTTGAAAGCGGTGATTTTCCCATTATCGACGGAAAGTGGGGGCTGGATCTGTTCAGCCCCGAGGCTCTGAAGGACTTTGGCATTCGGGCGACCGGAGCGGCGGCGGCGGGGGCGATGGCCGGACTCGCCGTGGATGTCATGGTCGGCGGGCTTACCATGGGGGTCGCCGCGGCGACCGGTGCCGCCCTCGGGGCATTGTTCAGCGCGACGAAATCGCACGGCAGCAGAATCATTGATCGCGTTCGGGGATTCACCGAACTCCGGGTCGATGATCAGACGATTCGGTTGCTTGCGGCCCGACAAAATGCGCTGGTTCAGGCTCTGTTTCACCGGGGACACGCCAGTCAGGATCTCATCGGTCGACTGCCGCTTGAAACGAAGGAGTCGAGTTCGAAAAAGCTGCCGGAGCCGATACTGCTGTCGAAAATTCATCCCGACTGGTCAAGTCTCTCCGGCGATGGGTTTCGCAATCAGGGTATCGAGCGTCGTATCGAGGCGGTCGATGATCTGGCGGGCGGGATCGAGCGACGCCTGTCTGCTGCCCAGGCCGGTCAATGATTGTGCCAGTAGGATTTTCCACATCATGTCCTGATCACGCATTACGGGTATGATGTGCGGCCAATCATCGGGCCATTAGCTCAGTTGGCTAGAGCGCACGGATCACACCCGTGAGGTCACAGGTTCGAGTCCTGTATGGCCCACTTTTCGCAACCCCTTGTCATGGCAGGGTGGGGGGCGTGTACGTGGCCCGAGCCGGATCGTCAGTATGCTCGGAACGAATCCCACAGGGTCATTGGGTGTGCCCCCACCGGTCAGTCTTGGCCCTTCAGTGGATTTTCTCACGCCGTTGTTGACATGAGTAAGCGGTCGCGTCCATTGGACTATGGCGTGGCGCCTCGTCGCTGCACCTGCTTGTCCGGGGATAATAACCGAACCAGAAGAGAGAAGAGAGAGAAGGTCGCTGTACGTTATGACTCGTGCAGTCATGACCCAGACGCATCACGTGGAGATGCGCGAGGCGGCATTGGAGGAAAGAAGGGCCAGGTGGGGCTGGGATGAGCTGCCGGCACGACCAGCTTGGGTTGCACGGCCCATGATGTAAGTTCGTGAATTGAAGTTGCAAACAGGAGGCATCAAGATGAAGAAGAGAGTTTCATTGGTAGGAACGATATTAATGGCAGGGGCGGCGTGGCTTCTTCTTGATGCGTTCACCGCAACGCCGGCGATGGCGGCGACCGGTGAGGTGACTTGGACGAACCCCCTTGGGAACAAGGGGAGAATCAGACGCAATGACGACGATGATAGTGGTGAGTACGAATACAATACCAACGCCGGAGATACAAATCCTTCCGGGACTTCGTTTCAGGTCGGTGATCGCGTCACCTTCACGGAGGGTCCCGGTCGTACCGCAAGTAATGTCACGTTGGATGAAGACCCGGGTATTCCGGATGACCCGGCTGGAGGCGATCCGGCGAAACGCTCGGCGATTGGACCGGCCACCGCATCACTGGGATTGCTCGCATTCGCCGGCCTCTACGGTGTGAGGCGGCGACGACTCGGTGTAACCAGCGACTGCCACCGGCAAGAATGATCGTCCAGGCCACGTCCGGGATCCGGTGTCCGGGGGGGGTCTGAGGTGAGTTGAATAGACCAGTGCCGGGGTCACGAAACGAAGCAATCCCGTTTTCTTCCCCGGGCTCACCGTCCCCGTTGTCTTCCCGGAATGGCTAATCCGAAGCCGTACCATTGATCTTTGCAATCTGTCTTTTTATGATCGAACCGAAAATTTGCAGATCCACTCACAACGACCAATCAGGATGTTCAGTCGACATGAATCAGTTATTGGCAGATATCATCGACCTGGAGCAATACCCGTTGGATGATGATGATTTTCGCGCGGAGTGCAAACGCTCGCTGGACGAGAACGGGGCGCTGGTCATGCGTCAATTCGTGAAACCGGCGGCAGTCTCAATCATTCAAAGCGAAGGTGAAGCGAACCAGCATCTCGCTTATTACACGGTCAAGAACCACAATATCTACCTCAAGCCGTCTGATCCTGACTATCCGGCCGACCATCCGCGAAACCGGGAAATCGCTTCATCAAAGGGATGCATCACCGCCGACCAGATCCCGCACGACTCGGTGTTGCACACGCTCTACGACTCCCCGGAGTTTCGCGAGTTCCTGTGCGTGGTTCTCGGGGAAGCCGAGCTGCACGAATATGGCGATGCGATGTCTTCGATCAACCTTCACTATGCCGGTGAGGGACAGGAGCTGGGCTGGCATTTCGACAATTCCTCCTTTGCCATCACCCTGCTGATTCAAAAGCCGGAAGGCGGCGGCGTGTTTGAATACGTCAAGGACGTGCGTGATGCCGATCGCGGCGAGATGAACTATGAGCTTTCCGGGAAAGTTCTCGATCGCGAGGTGCCGATCGAGACCCTGGAGATGGATCCCGGCGATCTCGTGTTTTTTCGAGGGCGTAATTCGATGCACCGGGTGACGCCGGTTGAAGGCAGCCGCACCCGGATGCTGGTGGTGCTGGCCTACAACACGGAGCCCGGCATCTCGCTTTCGGAATCGGCGCGGATGACGTTTTACGGGCGACTTGGATAAGTTGCGACCGTGTCGGCTCTGGTTGACGTTCAGTTGGAAATCCGTACAGGTATGTCTAAGCCGTCGAAGGTGACGTTCGGCATAATCGTATTGTTATCCGCTGATCATCAGGTCGCGGCGTTCACCCCGGCTGCGGCGACCGTGTGATCGTTCTCCACGCTGGAGCCGGAGACGCCGATGGCCCCGATGACCGTGCCGTCCGGGGTGGTGATGGGCAGGCCGCCGGGGAAGGTGATGAGGCCATCGTTGGAGTGCTCTATGCCGAAGAGCGGGCCGCCGGGCTGGCTGAGTTTGCCGATCTCGCCGGTGGGCATGTCGAAGAACCGAGCGGTCTTCGCCTTCTTGATCGAGATATCGATGCTGCCCAGCCACGCGCCGTCCATCCGGAGAAAGGCCTTGAGATTGCCCCCGGCATCGACGATGGCGATGTCCATCTTCGTGTCGATTTCCTCGGCGGTCCTGCGGGCGGCATCCACCGCGGCGCGTGCCTTCGTGACGGTGATGTCCGTGGTCGCTGGGTCTTTGATTTCAGTGAGTGTGTCAGGCATGGCAATTCCCTTCCGTATTCAAAGTTGGAGGTGCGTGTCCGCGGGCAATGTACCAAGATCGGGTTCGAGCCGCCAACGCCGATCGCCAGAGGTATGCAGGGGTATCCAGTGCCACTGATACTGACGTCTTTGCGGCAATGTCAGTGATGCTTGTCAAGTTGTGCTCATCGCACTGATTAACTCGCCATTTGGCGAGAGAGTCATCAGCCCCATGTAGGTTGGGATGGCCTTCGGGAAGACCTCAGACCATCGCACCAGCTCAGACCATGGCACCGGTTTTCCCTGATTATCCTGATTGTCACATATTTACTACTTAGGCCTTGGGGGGCGGGGGGGCCGAACGCCCTTCCAGAGATCGATGAACAGGATCAGATCTTTGACATCGACGTTCCCGCTTTCATCGAGATCCTCCGGACAGCCGCGGCAAGGACCCCATTTTCTGATCAATGCGAACAGGTCTCTGGCGTTGAGCATTCCATCACAATTGAAGTCGCCGCGAATTCCTTCTCCAAAATCAATTTCTTTGAATGTGGCTTGCGGGTCATTGATATCGGTGTAGATAATTGGCCTCACGCTATTCACTGCTTTGACCATGACAAACTCGTCCTCGCCGGTCTTTGCCGAATTGAGCTCGATCCAACGGGGCTTTTGCTCGCTGACCGTAGCGATCACCCCGGTTTCACGATCAAAGGAATTGATCGCGGCGATGATGTTGCTCATGGTGGTTCCGGAGGCGAAAGAAAAAGATTGCTTGCCCTGGTTACTTTCAACCGTAAGCTCAATAGAGCCTTGCCGATCATTGAAAAGGATATTTCCAGTAGATAGAAACAGGGTTGCCGGGTTTCCACAGGCCGCATCACCCTTGGCGATGATTGGATCCTGGTCAGGGTTGTGCCTTGCGTCAGGTCGGGCCTTGCGGGCGAATTCACCAACTTCCCTCGCGGACTGCCGGGCTTCTTGTTGATGCTTTGCCTGCGTACGACCTGAATTCGCCTGCATCGTCACCGATACGACTGCCATTTGTCGGAGCCGGTCGAGCAGTTGTGAACTTTGACTGATTGCGGGATGAGCCGTAGCCGGCGCACCGGTACGCAGGTAGATTACAGCGGGGATCGCGAGGAAGGTGGCGAGACGGTGCAGATTGTGCGTATTCGGCATGAAATGTTTCTCGATATTTTGAGGCCGGGAGATTTCCGGTTATGCAATTGAACCCGGTTCAGGATTCGTGATTCATTCGTAGCATCGGATCAACCGGATACGTACGCACAAATTTCCCGGTCGCTCATGAAGCGCAAATATCGCGCTTCGATCGATCGAAAGAAACGGGACTGGGTATCCAGGGACAGCCACCGGCAAGCATGATCGTCCTGGTCCACGACCGGGATCCGGGGGGTCTGATGTAAGTTGAATAGACTTGTGTAGTTCAGCTAGTGGCCTGAGTCAGAAGTCTGTCGACAGAACCGTTTGACTGAATGGAGGATGTCGTCGGCCGATTTTGTCCACCGGAATGGCTTCGGCGAGTCGTTGTTCGCGTCGAGGTACGCCTTGATCACC
>JADFSH010000122.1 GCA_022560875.1 Planctomycetota bacterium
CAATCCATGAAGTCGTGAAAATCGGCTGAAACAATCATCATTAAACGCCCGAGCCAGCACCGCCGCCTTTTCCGAAAAGCTCGTGTTATGCGTCACTTCTTCCGGGGGGGTGATCAGGGGGTAGACAATGCGGGTGAGGTAGTCATAGGCCCCGAGGTGAAATTTCTCCTCCAGCGTGCACTGCGTCTCAATCGCCGGGAGTAGATCCGCCTGCGATGAATAGAAATTGATGCGTGCCGGCTGAACCGGAGCCAGACCGCACTGTACACGAACCTCCGTGAGGGCTTCAAATCCTTCCCGGTATCCTTCCACAAGTATGAAACGCCCCCCCGGACGCAGAACTTCGAGCATATTGGTGATGGCCTGCTTTTGTTCATCCAGATTTCGCAGGTTGATCAGTACCCGGATGCAGATGACCGTGTCATAGCGGTCCCGCCAGTGAACCGGATCCAGCACATCATCCTTAAAAAAACGATTGTTGGATTCTCCATATCGCTCGAGCGCGGCGGCGATCATGTTCTCGGCATAATCGAATGCATCCACGTGCCTGACCTGGGCGCGGAAACGGTCGGTCGAGTAACCGTTGCCGCAGCCGACTTCGAGCACTTCCATCTCGGGGTTCAGGAAGGGGCGGATGGCCTCGAATTCCAATTCGCGCTGGTTGATGTCGGCAATGTTGACGTGAACGACCTCACGCTCCTTGACGGCACGATCATTCCAGTGAACATCCGTTTCGCTCCTGGTGGTCATGTCACCGCTTCCCGAGTTGATGAGTTGATGCCGGCCAACGACTCAATTGATTGTCGAATGTAAGGATAGATGGTATCGGCATACACCCGGTTCCCCTCCTCACTCAGATGAAGCAGATCAGGTGTCGGCATCACCATGCGCGCGAGTTGTTCATCTGAAAAACCGTCAAACGCCATTTGAATATCACACAGCATCACCTCGGCCTGTCGGGCGACCTCCCGGACGATATCGCAGTAGCGGGCATTGGCGTCTTCATACACTTCGCCGCTCGCAAGGGTATCGCGCCGGAGCGTGCGATGATTCGTCGAGAGGATGATTTCCTTCGCGCCGAAGACCCTGGTCCGGGCGATCATCTCCAGGAGATTGGCTTCAAAGGCCGCTTCCGAAACCCGGGGATGCCCCTTGTCGGTAGCCCAGCAGTTGCAGTCGTTGAGCCCGTACTGCAGTGTCAGGATGTCCGGTGTGTAATCCTGGACATCCTGGGGAAAACGTTCGAGCCCCATCCGGGTCGTCTCGCCCGAAACCCCGTAAGTCCGGGCGACGATTTCGAGGTCAAGGCCGGCGAACACCTTGCGATTGCAATTCGACACAATCGTCGTCCAGCGCAGGCTCGGATCGAGATACTGCCCGAAGGTGATCGAATCTCCCATGTGGATGAGGCTAATTCTCATGGTCATGAGTCATCCTTATGACTTGCCCAGGCTCTCAGCATGGGGTGCGTCCGTGCCTGCCGCTCGGGGTGCGACATCAGGTGAACGGTCACTGTTTTCCAATCGAGTCTTCCAAAACGTCATGTACCTACCTATGAAAGTTCGAGACTCACTCCCGGTAGCGATTTTTCTCAGGTCAAACATGCGAAACTGACCGGGGTACAGGCGGAGCAACCACCATTGTCGCTTGGGAAGTTCCCGTATCCATCGTTCGCGATAATGGTATTCAACGTACTTCAGATCAGTGAGAAAATACAGCGTCACCAGCCTATTGAACAGAAAGCGGGGCATAACCTGCTCAAGACTGAACAGGAACGGGTGGGTCAGATCGGGTAAGCCATAACGCGATTTTTTCACACGAAAATCCCGGAAAAGCAGGCGCAAATTGTAATTTTGGAAGCTCCTCAGATGAGCGAACTCATACTGGCCGTCCCGGTAGGAATCCAGAGATTCTGCCCACGGGATATGGATGATGATGCGGGTCTTCGACGAACAATACTGGCTGAGTTTGGACACAAGCCGTTCCGGATCGAGCAGATGCTCGAGAACATCCGAAATTATGATCACATCAAAACGTCCGGGATCCACCGGCAGGTCTTCGGCATCACCGCATACTCGCATGATGCCGCTCTCCGGGGGAATCGATTGCAGGTAAGGCAGGGCGATATCGACTGCCACCTTCTCCTTTGCAACCAACTCGAGAAGATACGAAGCGTCGGAAGACCCGATATCGAGAACGGACTTTCCTCGGACTGAACCGATAAACCGGATCAGTGATTGGTGAAGCAGCATAAACCGGTTCTCAACAATCGGCGTTTCCAGATCATCCCGGGCCAGCTTCTCATAATTTTTCAGATAGCGATTCTGTTTTTCATCCGCGTACTCCGGAAGCAGCACGGGAATGCCATCAATGACCGGGTAGGTCTTGTCACACTCCGGACACACTAGCTTTTCTGACTCATGACGCAGATCAGAACTCCGACAGGCGGGGCAGACGCAGTAATGAAGCACACGCTGGTTCATCGAACGGTCCATATCGACGGATGCATGAAGATCGAATTGAGAGCGGGCGGGGCTCCGGTGACCTTGAAATCAACACTGCGGTCAATCAGGTCGTAAGCCACGGGGTCTGATTGGAGTTTCAGATCGAAAGACTTGTAGAGCGCGGCGGAAAAAGTGTAAAACCCATTGCCGAGATTCAGATTGTCGATGGAAAGCACGGCTTCGAGTTCATCGCCGGCTTTGAGATCGTAATCCTCCCATTCCCCCAGATGCGTGGACACATTGATGCCGTCCATTCGGAAAATAACCGCCACCGGCAGCAGCGGGTAGCGACCGTCCTTGACCGCCTGAAATCGGATACGCAATTCCAGTGTGGCACCGGCCTCAAACACCGTCTGCTCTTCCAGACCGTCGGTGATCATCAGGCCCATAATCTTGATTGTACCCTCGCTCGGCCAGCGAAACCGTTCCTGCGGCGGCTTCTTACCGCTGCTCCCGTTCAACAATTCAACTTTCTGATTCGACTCCTCCCCACTCGGTGCTGTCTCTCTCTCACCCCGAGACATCATCACCTGTTCTTTGCGCCATTCCGGCGTGCTCGTGGGGATCGTTTGCGTCTGTCGCAAGTCAGAATTCTTGTGAATCGCAACCGAGAGTTCGCCCTGGCCGTGACAGCGATACTCAAGTTCGACGCGGTACTCCTCGCTTTCATCCATCGCCAATAAATTGAAAGCGAGAGAACCCGTCGCCTTTCCGGAATCGCTCTCGCAGACCAGCTTGCGATGATACGCATCGCCATCCTGAATCGGCTCGGACCACGTGCCGGACTCAAGCATGACAAAACCCGGTTCCGCCACGCTGGCATCCTGAGGGGCGCCGACATCGATCCTTTCCAGCACCTCACCCCCCCGGAGGAGCCGGATTTCCCGCACGTCGCATTCGCAGTCCGAATCTGATTCCAGTGAGAGCGTGATCATCACACAATCCGCCGTCCCGTCAAACTGATGACTTGAGTACTTGCCGGAAAACTTCTTGAAGTTCCTGGCCTTGAGTCGCTTGTCATCCAGTTCCCTCAGGAATCGCTCGTAGGACTTGACCACGTCAAGACTTTGTCCCTGCATCACGATGCGTCCGCGATCGATCCAGATCGCCTGGTCGCAAATCTTCGTAATCGTGTCGAGAGCATGGGAAACCAGTAAGACGGATGCACCGTTGTCGATAAGTGATTTCATTCGCTCTGTTGATTTGCTGATGAAGTATCCATCCCCGGCCCCGAGCACCTCATCGATGATCAGGATATCCGGTTTGATCGAGGTCGCCGTCGCGAATGACAGCCGGGCCTGCATGCCGGAGGAGTAGGTCTTGAAGGGCTGTCCCATGAATTCATCAAGCTCCGTGAACTCGATGATGTCCTCCAGCGCCTCATCCATTTGCGCCGGGCTCATGCCGAGATACGTCAGCGAGGCGCGGACATTTTCGTAGCCCGTGAATTCCGGGTGGAAGCCGGCCCCGGTATCCATGAGGGCCTGAATCTGCCCGTTGACGTGTATCTCCCCTTCCGTCGGGGCCAGATTGCCGGTGATAAGCTTCAGCAGGGTGCTCTTGCCGGCCCCGTTGCGACCGAGAATTCCGATCCGATGCCCTTTTTTCAACTCCAGATCGATACCCCGCAACGCCCAGAATTTCTTGTACTTCGGAGCCCGCAGGGGAATGAAGCGTTGCCAGTTGATCGCGTCAAGAAAGTTGTCCAATCTTGAGGGAAAGAGCTTGTACATCTTTCCCACGCTCTTCATTCGGATGGCAACATCATCAGACATAGTCGATCAACACTCGCTTTGACCGGGAGAACACCCAACTGCCGAGGAAAAACAACCCGAATGAAAAGACAAACAAAAACAGGATGTGGAAGACACCGGGAAGACGGCCGTGGACCGTCACCGCCTGAAACGCGGAAACGTAGTAGGCGAACGGGTTCAGAAGGAGAAGAAACTTCAGCGAATCCGGCACCATCGAAGGCGTGTACGCGATCGGCGAGGCAATGAACAGCATCATCATGATGACGGAGATCAGATCCTTGAGATCCCGGAAGACGACATTCAGCATCGACAGGATCCACGCCAAACCGGACAACGCCAACAGGCTCAACCCCCAGATGACCGGGAAGAAGATGAATGTCCAGGGAACCGTAAACGTGATCGCTTCGATGGTGAAAATGGAGATGAATCCGGCCACGATGGTTCCTTGCGCCATGAGCACCGCTTTCGGGGGAGCCAGATCGATGGGAAAGACCGTGTTGTTCAGCACCGCCTTGTTCGAGACGACCGAGACGACGCCGTTGGCCAGCGATTCGTTCATCATGAGAAATGGAATCATCCCGGCAAACAAATGAAGGACATATTGCAGACGACCGATATCGGTCGGCCTGACCTCGAAGATCAGGGTGTAGATAATCGCATAGACCCCGAGGATCAGCAGCGGAGCCAGGACGATCCAGGCCTTTCCCAGCAGCGCTCCGGCATATCGACCGCGTAGTTCATTGATTGAAATTCGCCACAGCAATCTGTGATGAGACAGCAAGTAGCTGTATGAATTCTTGTTCATCATGGTGAAATACAATCGTGACGGCACATGACGAAATCCAGCTTCCGAGCTGTTCCTGATCGTAACGGTCAGACGGAATCGCACCCACCTGTAGCGACAGTCTGTAATGACACTCCCCCGTTGTCAAGGTCTACCCCGCTCATCATACCCCTTCGTCAATAGGATCAAATGGCGTTCTTCTCGCTTCACCGCGTGTCGTTGTCTCCCGGTTTCAGTGACTCGCATCACCACAAAATGAACCAACCTCTCCCCAAGGACGCTGACTTCAGGATGTTTACTGACACATTGTCCGTATATTTGCGTTTCAGGTGTGCCTAACTATAGTGCCGCCATGAAAAGACCACCGGAGATTGCCGTGCTTGGTTGCGGCGGTTGGGGCCAGAATATCGTCCGAACTCTGGAAAAGCTTTCGTTACTCCGCGCTGTGGCTGACACCACCGCCGAGGGACGGGCTCTGGCGACGAAGCTCGCCCCGGAAGCGACGATCCACAATGCCCTCGAACCCCTCCTTGATGATCCCGATATTCGCGGGGTGATGATCGCCACCCCGGCGGAGTTTCATTATCAGCATGCCTGTCAGTCCCTGGCGGCGGGCAAGGATGTCTTCGTCGAAAAACCGATGACGATTAATGTCGATGAGGCGAGGGATCTGATCGACCGCGCCGAGAAGGCGGAGCGGATCCTCATGGTTGGCCACCTGCTGGAGTATCACCCCGCCATCAGAAAACTGCATGCGCTGATTCTCTCCGGCGAACTCGGCGACATCCAATACGTGGTTTCCAACCGGCTTAATCTGGGCAAGATCCGAACCCAGGAAAATGCGCTGTGGTCCTTTGCTCCACACGACATCGCGGTCATTCTCCGGCTCGTGGGCGTCCTGCCCCTGGAGATCGTGGCCACCGGAGGTTCATACATCACCCCCGATATCGCGGATGTGACCGTGACGCAAATACTATTTGAGAACGGCGTACGGTCTCATATCTTCGTCTCGTGGCTTCACCCCTTCAAGGAACAGCGCCTGGTCGTGATCGGTTCCAAAAAAATGGCCAGCTTCGATGACATCGCCAAGGAACTGATCCTCTACGACCAGCGGGTTGATTGGCAGGCTGGACAACCAGTTCCCGTGCGGGGCAAGGGAACCCCGGTCGATTTCTCCCCGGAGCAACCCCTGGCGATTGAATGCCTCCATTTCAGTGAATGTATTCGCACCCGAAAGACCCCGCTCACGGATGGCGCCAACGGCTTGCGGGTATTGCAGATTCTTCATGCCGCCCAGGAGTCGCTGGAGGCCGGGGGCCGCCCGACTTCGCCCCACATCGATCAGACCACCGAGATCGAAGTCTGTCTTCCCGACACCATTGAACACGAGACCCTGACTCAGGAGATCGGCGCTGGTCATGGGGCAGTTCGATCACACTAAGCATCCCGACGTTCAGGTCCACGAATCGGCGTTCGTGGATGAGCCCTGCGTGATCGGGGCGGGGACGAAGATCTGGCACTTTACGCATGTCATGCCCAACTGCCGCATCGGTCGGGGCTGCAACCTGGGACAGAATGTCGTCATCTCGCCCGAGGTCATTCTGGGCAATAACGTCAAGGTACAAAATAATGTGTCGATCTACACCGGCGTGATTCTGGAGGATGACGTTTTCTGCGGCCCGTCGATGGTCTTTACGAACGTCATCAATCCCCGCAGCGAAATCGTACGTCGGGGAGAGTATCACACGACGCTGGTCAAACATGGGGCCACCATGGGGGCGAATTGCACGATCCTGTGCGGATCCACCATCGGAAGGTTCGCGTTTATTGCCGCGGGGGCGGTCGTTCTTCGGGATGTACCTGACTATGCTCTGATGGTGGGCGTGCCGGCCAAACCACGGGGATGGTCGTGTCGGTGCGGCTATAGTCTGCCCCCGGCAAAGCCCGAATCGACCATCACCTGCCCGCATTGCGAGAATGAATACCGGCTCGAGAACGAGGTCTTGACACCGCTGAAGGAAGGACAGGATCGTGAGTGAAAAAATGACCGTGCCGCTGCTGGACCTGAAGGCCCAATACGCGACCATCAAGGCGGAAATCGCGGCCGCGCTGGAAGAGGTATTGGAGACTCAGTGGTTCATCATGGGCCCGAAGATCGTCGAGCTGGAAAAGGCCATTGCCGAGTATTGCCAGACCAAATTCGCGGTCGGGTGCTCTTCCGGCTCGGATGCGATCCTGCTGGCCCTGATGGCCAATGATGTCGGCCCGGACAGCGAGATCATCTGCCCCTCCTATACGTTCTTCGCCACCGCGGGGAGCATCTCGATACTCGGGGCTCGTCCCGTGTGGGTGGATATTGATCCCGTCACCTACAACATGGATCCCGAACTCACTCGCAAGGTAGCGCAGCAATGCACAAACCTGAAGGCGATCATGCCCGTCCACCTTTACGGTCAGGCGGCGGACCTCGATGCCTTCCTGAAAATCGGCCAGGAATTCAATGTGCCCATCATCGAGGATGCCGCCCAGGCCATCGGCACCCGCGACCTAAGCGGCACGCCGGCGGGAACCCGAGGGCAAATCGGATGTTTCAGCTTTTTTCCCACCAAGAACCTGGGAGGTTACGGTGACGGGGGAATCGTCACCACCAACGATGAAGCACTCGCCGAATCGATGAGCATACTCCGGGTTCACGGCAGCAAACCCAAATACCACCATCACGTCCGGGGCATCAACGCCCGTCTCGATGCGTTGCAGGCTGCGGTTCTGCTCGTCAAGCTCAAGCACCTCGAATCATGGCACGAACAGCGTCGGGCCAATGCGGAAACGTATGACCGGTTGTTCCATGATGCCGGGGCGACGACTTCAGCCATACCCCTATCCGGGGGCGGGGACGGGGGCGGGTTCCCGCTTCGTACTCCCCACCAACTTGAACCTCCGGCGAAGCATATTTTCAACCAATATGTCATTCGCGTGCCGGGCGAGATCAGGGACTCTCTGCGCGAGCATCTGCGCGAGGCCGGGGTTGGTACCGAAATCTATTATCCCATCCCCCTCCATCTCCAGAAATGCTACGCCGACGCCGGGGGACAGGAAGGCGATCTGCCCGAGTCGGAACTTGCGGCAAAAGAAACGCTCGCCCTGCCCATCTACCCGGAACTGACCACTCAGCAGATCGAGTACGTCGCCGGCACCACGATCAGCTACATCAGTCAGCATGCGGCAGTTTGCACCAGTTGAAACCCCGACGCGATCCCCCGGAACAATCCCCCGGAGTGAGCTTGTGAAAGTTCTCCTGGTCAATGATTACCGTCGCGCGGGGGGATGCGAAGTCATGGTGGAGCAGATCCGGGAGGGTCTCGCCGCTCGCGGTCATGAGGTCTTGGTTTTTACGTCAGAGGATGTGCCGGGCTATCGACGCACGCCGCTGGGTTATGTGGACAGTCAAGCTTGCCGGCATGCATTGGAAGCGAAATTGAATCAGTTCATTCCGGAAGTGGTTCACCTGCATAATTTTTATCATGAGTTGTCACCGGGCATTCTCGCCACTCTTCGAGCCTGGAAAAATCGCACGGGAGGACGGGTCGTGATGACCGTTCACGATTTTCACATCGTGTGCCCAAATGCGGGTATGCGATATTTTCGAGGGGGCAAGCCGCGAATTGCCGCTCTCGATCGGCGATTAACGCTCGGACAAATTCTGGGACGCCGGTGGGATCACCGGGGCTTTGGCTATTCGGCTTTGAAAATTCTTCAGCATGTGTGGAACTACCGGCTGCTCAAACGCCGGCGTGTCATTGATCTGTTCATCAGCCCCAGCCGCTTCCTGAAGTCGATGCTGGAATGCAATGGTTTGACCGTCGTCTGGCTGCCCAATCCCGCACCGGCCCCGGCGATTCATAAACCTGAGCGTTCGCCCGATGAACTGCACCTGGCGTTTGTCGGGCGGGTTGAGCCGGAGAAGGGATTGGCGGAATTCCTGGCCGTGTTCCCCCCGGACTTCCCCGGCATGATGGAAATCGTGGGTGATGGCTCAGCCTTGAAGGCATGCCGGGACATGGTTGCAGATCGAAGTCTTGCACACTGCGTCAACTTTGTCGGGTCCGTGGATCACAATGAGGCCCTTTGCTACGTTGCCCGAGCCCGTGTCGTGATCCTGCCCTCTCGCTGGCCGGAGAATTCCCCGGTCTCGCTGGTCGAGGCCCTGGCCTGCGGGACAAGCATCCTGACCTCGGACATGCCGGGCGGACAGGAGATCGTAAACGACAGTGGGGTGGGATATACGTTCGATATCGACAATCCCGATGATCTGGTCCGGGCCTTGTCGAAGATCGTGGCTGATTTCAAGCGCGGCACCCTCAACAAATTTGACGTCACTGATTTTCTCCAGCAGCGTGATGAGCAGAACTTCATCGACCGGATTATCGAACTATACGAAGCCTCGCCTCAGTCGCCGATAGCCTGTCCACCTGAACCATGCGTATCCTGATTGTTTCACCCTACTTTCCCCCCCAGCAGGCCGTGGCCTCCCTGCGTTTGCATTCCATGGCGGAAACCTGGGCTCAGGCGGGAGAGCAGGTCACGGTTCTGACCACCCACAAGCAGGACGATCAGCGGAGCATGCCCCTGCCCTGCGATGGTTTTACGGTCGTTGAAATTCCTTACCGAATCCCACGAATCCTCCAGCGGCTTCGCTCACGCGAGCATGCCCCCGGCACACCTCACAAACCGGCCAGGAAACCCTCGCCGGTGATAAGGACGTTGCGGGCGATCAAGAACCGAACCGGAATCTACAGCACGATTCGCATGCCGGACCTTACTGATCGGTGGGTCGCCCCGGCCATCCAATGGGCCCGGGATAATGGCCCCTGGGACTTCGCAATCAGTTCATCAGGACCGTATACCGCTCACCTTGTCGCCCTCGCGCTGCGTCAAGGGGGAGAGGCATCGCGCTGGGGAGCGGATTTTCGCGATCTCTGGACGCAAAATCCGGGCGGTCGCGGCTTGTTTCCCTTCACGATCCGAGAGCGGGCGTTAGAGCGACAATGCCTCGCCACTGCTGATTGTGTAACCACGGTCAGCGAGCCGCTGGCGGAATCCTTGCGCCGACAGGCACGCGGCGGCGTCTCGGTCATTTATAATGGATATCGAGAGAATGAACTCGATTCGCTCCCCCCTGAGTCGTTCTTCTCCAACGAGGGAATGACGAACCTCGTGTATACGGGAACCGTGTATCCGGGATATCGCGATGTCCTGCCTCTGATGGAAGCCATGTCCAAATTGAAAGCCGGCCATCCGGGCATCGCGGCGAAATTACGCCTGCAGGTAGCAGGTCCGCTCCGCGATCATTGGCAGCGTCTGGCACAAAAATATGACGTGCAGGACATGACGCAACTCTACGGTGTTCTGCCGCGTGTGGATGCCCTGCGAATGCAGCGTGATGCCGACGGCCTCGTGGTCATCGCCTGGTGCGACTCCGGGGCGGGGGTCCTGACCAGCAAGCTCTTTGAGTATCTTGTGGCCCGCGCCCCGATCCTGGTGATCGGGGCCGGCCCGGATGACCCGATTGCTCACGTCGTACAAAAAGCAGGACGAGGGGTCGCCCCCCGGACGCCCCGGACCCCTCGGAACGACATCGACGAGATTGCTGAAATTTTGAAGACCCTCATCGAAAACCCGCAATCGTTGTCCACGGAGCCTGATGCCGGTTACATCCGTCAGTTCAGTCGCAAGGCTCAGGCAGCTCGTCTCTTGACGATGATGCATAAACTGGCTTCACACCCCTAATAACACTACCCGAGACAAGGCACTACCAGTAAAGCCCGTGGTATTCCGCTTTGATTGCATCAGTATCATCAAGTCGCACGAGGTCGAAAAGGATCTGGTCTTCACGAACCCCTTTCACCGCCTCTTGAAAAGCGTCGGTGCGATGGGAGACCACGATTGCCTTCGAGG